>JANXUE010000004.1 GCA_025352005.1 Frankiales bacterium | reverse complement strand
AGCCCGGCTCGCCGCCGCGGTGCTGGCCGCCGCGCTGGTGGCCGGTGGCGCCGGGGGCTACCTCGGCTACCGGGGTGCCCGGTCTGACAACGCAGCCGGCTCAGACGTGCGCCAGCCCGCCGCGACGCTCTCGACCTCCGCGCCCTCTGCTCCGGCTGCTTCCTCGACCCTGACCAGCCGGCCGCCCAACTCGGTGGCCGGCATCGCGGCTCGCGTGCTCAAGAGCGTCGTCAGCATCTCCGTCCAGTCAGGTACGAGCGGGGGGACCGGTTCGGGTGTGGTGCTGTTGTCCGAGGGCTACGTGCTCACCAACAACCACGTCGTCGCCGACGCGGCCACCGGTGGTGGGAAGATCACGGTGTCGTTCAACGGCACCGGCCAGCAGGACCTGCCCGCGTCGATCGTCGGCCGCGACCCCGAGACCGACCTCGCCGTCATCAAGGTCCGGGGCGGGCGCGCCCTCACCCCGGCCACCCTCGGCTCGTCGAGCAACCTGGTCGTGGGTGACCCCGTCATCGCCATCGGGTCACCGCTCGGCCTCGCCGGCACCGTCACGTCCGGCATCATCAGCGCCCTCAACCGCACGGTGCGGGTGCCGAGTGAGAAGGCCTCGACGCCGGCCACCCCGTTGTTCAACGCCATCCAGACCGATGCGGCCATCAACCCCGGTAACTCAGGCGGCGCCCTGGTCGACAGCGCCGGACGGGTGATCGGGATCAACTCCGCCATCGCGACGTTAGGGAGTTCCGGCGTCGACACGCAGACCGGCAGCATCGGAGTCGGCTTTGCGATCCCGGTCGACGAGGCTCGCTCGATCGCCGAGCAGCTGATCCGTACCGGTCGGGCTACCCACCCCGCGATCGGCGTCTCCGCTGCGACCGTAGGGGCCGACGGTGGCGCCATCCGAGGCGCCAAGCTGTCCAACATCCTGCCGGGCGGGTCGGCGCAGAAGGCGGGTCTGCAGTCCGGAGACGTCATCACCAAGCTGAACGGCACCTCGGTAGGGAGCGTTGACCAGTTGATCGTGACCCTGCGGACCTTCCAGGTCGGGGAAAGAATCACCGTGTCCTACCTGCGCGGCGGGTCTGCCATGACCGCCAATCTTGTCTTGCAGGACAAGAAGAGCTGACGCTGCGCCGTAGGCTGGTGCGGAGAACAGGAGGTGGACGGTGTTCGGAGGGCTGGGTTGGCCGGAGACGGCCATGCTGCTGCTGCTCGGGCTGTTCGTCTTCGGACCGGATCGGCTGCCGACCATGGCGCAGGAGGCCGGGCGCACGCTGCGCAAGCTGCGGGTCTACCTCAAGAGCATGAGCGCGGACCTCAAGGCCGAGCTCGGACCTGAGGTCGGCAGTCTGGACCTCCGGTCGCTGGACCCGAAGGAGTTCGTCCGCAAACACCTGTTCGAGGACGAGGAGGAGCCGTTCCTCATGGCCGAGCCCGTGGCTGCTCGGGCCCGACTGCTTCCGGGCGACACCCCGCCGTGGGACCCCGACACCACCTGAACCTGCCGATGAGGAGCTGCGTTCACCAGACATCCATCGTCGTGCCCTTTCCTTGGCAGGACGTACGCGCAATAGTGCGCCGTATGAGCGCTGAGGGAACGTCGCCGGTCCTGTCCGCCCCCACCCGTCGGACGCTGCTGAAGGGTGCCGCGCTCGGGGCCGCCTTCGCCGTCGCACCGGTCCGGCTGTTTGACGCGGTCGCGGCAGCGGCACCGTCGCGCAACGGCATCTTCGGCTACGGCGTGGCCAGCGGCGACCCGCTGGCCGACGCCGTCGTGGTCTGGACGAGAGCCACGCCGCCGAGCGAGGACGGCGGACCGGTCGCGACGCCGGGCAGCGGCCTCGGGAAGCCTCTGACGGTTCATTGGGAGCTCGCCGCCGACGAGGACTTCGAGCATGTAGTCGAGCGCGGCCACGTCCGTACCAGCCCGGCGAGCGACCACACGGTGAAGGTGGACGTGCAGGGGCTGCGTCCGTATACGCGGTACTGGTACCGCTTCCGGGCCGAGGGACAGACCAGTCCGGTCGGCCGCACCCAGACCGCACCGGACGTCGCCGGCGAGGTGCGAGCGCTCAGGCTCGCCCTGGTGTCCTGCAGCAACTACACAGGTGGCTACTTCGGTGCTTACCGCGCGATCGGCCAGCGCGACGACCTCGACTTCGTCCTGCACGTCGGTGACTACATCTACGAGTACCCCAACGCCAAGGGTGGTCCGGATGGCCGGTACGGGCCGGACACCCTGATCGGCACCCGCGACGCACAGCCCGCGACGGAGCCGATCGACCTGACGGGTTATCGGCTGCGGCACGCCCTGCACAAGGCTGACCCGGACTGCGCGGTGGCTCACCGCAGGCACCCGTGGATCACGATCTTCGACGACCACGAGGTCGCCAACAACGCCTGGGCCACCGATGCTGAGAACCACACGCCCGGGGTCGAGGGCGACTTCTTGGAGCGGCGCCGGCAGGCCTACCAGGCCTATCTGGAGTGGATGCCGTTCCGGCTTCCGAGCCAGGACGTCCCGCACGACGGGACCCGCTTCTTCCGGCGCTTCACCTTCGGCGCACTCGGCGACCTGTCGATCCTGGAGACGCGTCAGAACCGCAGCCGCCAGGTCGAGTACGGCTCCTCGAAGGGCGGCGGCTTCATCCCTGACATCGTGCCGCTCGCTCCGCAGCTGACCGATCCCACCCGGCACCTCCCGGAGCCCAAGCAGATGAGCTGGCTCACGGACGGGCTGTCGGCGACCGCCCCCTGGCACCTCGTGGGCAACCAGGTCGTGTTCACGCCGGTACGGTTCCCCGGCGTGCTGTTCGGCTCGCCCGTGCCGATCCTGAACTCCGACCAGTGGGACGGCTACCAGGCCGACCAGACGCACCTCGTCGCCCACCTCGACGCCCGGCCGTCGGCGGCAGGTACCGCGGTGTTCCTCACCGGCGACATCCACTCCTCGTGGGCGACCGAGGTGCCGCGCGACCGGGCCGGCTACGCCTCGGACGGGGCGAGCGTCGGGGTCGAGTTCGTCTGCCCTTCGGTCACCAGCGACGGCTTCTACGAGATCGCGGCGGGGGGCACTCCGACCGCGGCCAACACGGCGGCGGCTGCCGGTGGTGCCCGGTTCGCGACCGGCGCGGTCAAGGCGAAGAACCCATGGGTGAAGTACCTCGACGGGGTGGGTCATGGCTTCACGCTCGTCGACGTCACGCTCGCCCGGGTCCAGGCAGATTTCTACCTGACACCGGCTCCGACCGCCGAGCGTCCGGACCCGCGTACCGACCCCACGGTGGTGCCGACCCTCGCGAGCAGCTTCCAGACCCTCGCCGGCACCGCCAAGCTGCTGCCGGCGACTGATCCGATCGGCGCCCGTGCTGACCATGCCGGGACCCTGGCCGGTCTGCGTTCCTAGGCTTGTCTTGTCGGGTTACTTCTTCGCCGGGCTGAGCCCCAGTGACATGCCGGCCAGCCCACGGGGCTTGCCGGAAAGCTTGCCGACGATGTTCAGGAGTTCTTTGCCAGCGGGCGAGTCTGGTTCGTCGAGGACCAGGGGACGTCCACTGTCGCCACCCTCGCGCAGGCGCTTGTCGATCGGCACCTGCCCGAGCAGCGGGACCTCGGCACCGAGCAGCCTCGACAGGCTCTTCGCGACCGCCTCGCCGCCACCGGAGCCGAACACGTCGATCGACTCGCCACAGTGCGGGCAGGGCAGGTAGCTCATGTTCTCGACCACCCCTGCGATCCGCTGATGGGTCTGCAGAGCGATCGAGCCGGCCCGTTCGGCGACCTCCTGAGCGGCCAGCTGCGGGGTCGTGACCACCAGGATCTCGGCGGTCGGCACGAGCTGGGCCACCGAGATTGCGATGTCGCCCGTACCGGGGGGGAGGTCCATCAGGAGGTAGTCCAGGTCGCCCCAGTAGACGTCAGCGAGGAACTGCTGCAGGGCCCGGTGGAGCATCGGCCCGCGCCACACGACGGGGGTGTTGTCCTTGGTGAACATCCCGATGCTGATGACCTTCACGCCGTGCGCGCTGGGCGGCAGGATCATCTGCTCCACCTGCGTCGGGCGGTGCTCGACGCCCATCATGCGGGGTACGGAGAACCCGTAGATGTCGGCGTCGACAATGCCGACCCGCAGGCCTTTGGCCGCCATCGCCACGGCGAGGTTGACGGTCACGCTGGACTTGCCGACGCCACCCTTGCCCGAGGCGACCGCGAAGACCCGGGTCAGCGAGCCGGGCAGCGCGAACGGGATGTCGCGCTGCGGGTTGTCGCCGCGCAGCAGCGTCTGGAGTGCCTGTCGCTGCTCGGTGCTCATCACGTCGAGCTCGACGACGACGCTCGTCACGCCGTCGACCCTCGACACGGCCTCGGTCACGCGGGAGGTCAGCGTGTCCTTCATCGGGCAGCCGCTGATGGTGAGGTAGATCGCGATCCGGGCGGTGCCGTCGGCGTCGACCGTGGCGGACTTCACCATCCCGATCTCCGTGATGGGCCGGCGGATCTCCGGGTCCTCAACGGTGGCGAGGGCGGCGTTGAGCGCGTCGGCGGTGACAGGTGAGGTGGCAGCCATGATGGCCTGATCCTACGTGCCGCCGGCCATTCGCAGCGTCTGGACCACGTCCGCCCAGGCCCCGTCAGGCAGCACCGGGCGAGCCCGGAGGAACAGCGTGGCGAGCGAGGTGCCGTACTGCTCGCGCAGCTGCTCCGACTGCTCGATGACGTCGAGCTCGTTGGCGACGGTGAGGGTCACGAGGGGGGCGACGTCAAGGGGGTCAAGGGTGACGCTGTGGCCGGTGAAACGGTCGGTCCAGACGACCAACCCCTGGTCGAGCTGGCGGTAGAACGGACGACGGTCCGTGGCGCCGTACCGGTAGACGAGGGCTTCAGCGTCGGTGCCAATTGCCTCGACGAGCAGGGCCCGCTCGTCGGTGTCGAGCAGCGCCGTGTCGAAGCCGTCCGTGCTGTAGGCCGCATGCGTGAGGCCGGCCAGCTGCAGCTGCTCGTCCACGCCGTAGGTCGCGAGCCGGTCGGCGACCCGGATGAGGTGCGTCAACAACGTGCCGCCGGGATGCGCGATGCGGTCGGCTCCGCGCTCGGTCAGCAGGGCGAGCGCAGCATGGCGTGGCTCGGGAGCGGTCAGGACAGCGCAGCGATCGCGTCAGCAGTGGCGAGCACCCGCAGGGCGAGGTCGCGGTGGAGGTTCTCGACCATCCGGCCGTCGACCGTCACGACGCCGCGACCATCGCGTTCTGCGTTGGCAAACGCCTCGATGACCCTCTGCGCGTCGTCGACGTCTGCCTCGCTGGGGGCCCACGTCTGGTTGGTCGCGTCGATCTGGCTGGGGTGGATCAGCGTCTTGCCGTCGAAGCCCATCTGCTTACCCTGCAGGCACTCCGCCCGAAAGCCTTCCGGGTCCTTCACGTCGTTGTACACACCGTCCAGGATCAGCTTGCCGGCGTCGCGGGCACCCAGCAGGGCCGTTGCCAGGTGCGGCAGCAGCGGGTGGCGACCGGGGACCATGGCCGCCCGAAGCTCCTTCACGAGGTCGTTCGTGCCCATCACCAGCACGCTGACCTGCGGGGTGTGGCAGATCTCACGGATCGCGAACAGCGCCGCCGGGGTCTCCACCATCGCCCAGATCGGGGTGTCGCCGGTGATCGCCGTGATCTGCTGCAGGTGCTGCCCACCACTGACCTTGGGGACAACGATCGCATGCGGCGCCGCGCCCGTCGCTGCCGTGAGATCGGCTGCGCCCCAGGGGGTGTCGAGGCCGTTGCACCGGATGGTGAGCGTCTTCCCGGCGTACTCACCGCTTTGGACGGCGGCGACGGCGTTGTCGCGCGCACCCTCCTTCGCATCGGGCGCGACGGCGTCCTCGAGGTCGAAGATGATCGCGTCCGCGGCGAGCGTCTTGGCCTTCTCGAGCGCCCGCACGTTGCTCGAAGGCATGTACAGCACCGACCGGAGCACACTGGTCATCGTCGGTCTCCTTGCGTCCTAGAAACTGCTCCGAGCGCCAGGCATGAGGGCTAGGACGCAAGGGGTGGGGGTGGGGGTCAGAGGCCGTAGGCGGCGGCGAGGTCGGCGTCACGGGCAGCGAGGCGCCCCGCGAGCTCCAGGACGACCTTGCACTGCTTGAAGGTGGCGTCGTCCTGCATCTTGCCGTCGAGCATCACGGCGCCGCGGCCGTCGTCGCCCATCGCTTCGACCACCCGTCGGGCCCAGGCGACCTCGCCGGGGTCGGGGGAGAAGACCCGCTTGGCGATGTCGACCTGAACGGGGTGCAGCGACCAGGCGCCGACGCAGCCGAGCAGGTAGGCGTTGCGGAACTGATCCTCGCAGGCGAGCTCGTCCTTGATGTCTCCGAACGGCCCGTAATAGGGAAAGATCCCGTTGGCTGCGCAGGCGTCGACCATCCGGGCGACCGTGTAGTGCCACAGGTCCTGCTGGTAGGTCGGGCGGGGCCGGTCGCCGTCGGGGTCCTCTCGCACGAGGTAGCCGGGGTGGCCGCCACCGACGCGGGTCGTCTTCATCCGGCGGTTGGCGGCGAGGTCTGCTGGGCCGAGCGAGATGCCCTGCATGCGGGGCGATGCGGCGCAGATCTCCTCGACGTTCGTCATGCCCTGGGCGGTCTCCAGGATCGCGTGCACCATCAGCGGCCGCGTGAGGCCGGCCCTCGCCTCGAGCTGCGCGAGCAGCCGGTCGACGTAGTGGATGTCCTCGGCTCCCTCTACCTTCGGGACCATGATCACGTCGATCTTGTCGCCGGCCTCGGTCACCAGCGTCGTGAGGTCGTCGAGGACCCAGGGGCTCCCGAGGTCGTTGACGCGGGTCCACAGCTGGCAGTCGCCGAGGTCGACGGTCTGCGCGACCTTCACCAGCCCGGCGCGCGCCGCCTCTTTGTTCGAGGCCGAGATCGCGTCCTCGAGGTTGCCCAGGAGCACGTCGACCTTGGTGGCGAGGTCGGGGACCTTCGCGACCATCTTCGCACTCGACGGGTCAAAGAAATGGATCATCCGTGAGGGAGACCAAGGGATCTCGTGAAGGGGTGCCGGGGCACCCACGGCGAGGGGGCGGAAGAAGTCCTTGGCGCTGCGCACGTTGAAAACGTTACCTACCGTTGCTCCGACAACTAGACTCGGTGCCATGACCACGGCTGTACCGCTCACCGAGACCGAGCTTGGTGCCTGGCGTTCGTTCCTGCGCACGCACGCTCAGATCACCCGCAAGCTGGAGGCGGAGCTGCTCGCCGAGCAGGACCTGCCGCTCGCGTCGTACGACGTCCTGCTGCAGCTCGCGGAGGCGCCGTACCGTCGGCTGCGGATGACCGACCTCGCTGACCGGGTCCTGCTGTCGCGGTCGGGCCTGACGCGGCTGGTCGACCGGCTGGAGCGCGAGGGGCTGGTGAGCCGCGCGGCCTGCCCCAACGACGCTCGTGGCACCCATGCCGTCCTGACCGAGGCGGGAGCTGCGCGGCTGCGCTCGGCCGCCCCGACCCACCTGCGCGGCGTGTCCGAGCACGTCACATCGCGCTTGAGCGAGACCGAGCTGGAGCAGCTACGGCACCTCATGGACAAGCTGATGACCGAGCACCCACCGCTGCCCGAGGGTGGTTGCGGCGTCGCGGAGGGTGTGCGCTGACGTCCGGCCCGGGCCCGTCCGAGGCGGCCCGGACCGATCAGGACCTGCGGCGCGAGGTGATCCGTCGGGGCCTGGGCATCGCTGTCGCGGTCGGGACCTACGGGCTGTCGTTCGGAGCCGCGGCGACGACGGCGGGGCTTTCCGTCGCACAGGCCTGCGCGTTGTCGCTGCTGGTGTTCACGGGCGCCTCGCAGTTCGCCTTGGTGGGGGTGCTCGGTGCGGGTGGGTCGGCGGTCGCCGGTGTCGCGACCGCGCTGCTGCTGGGCAGTCGTAACGCGATGTACGCCGTCGCCCTGTCGGGACTGATCCCGATGTCGCGGAAAAGGCGACTGCTGGCGGCTCAGGTGACGATCGATGAGAGCACGGCCGTCGCCACGACCTCGCCGGTCCCCCTTGCCGGGCTAGGTTTCTGGACCGCCGGCCTGGGGGTCTACGTGTTGTGGAACCTCTCCACGCTGCTCGGTGCAGTGGGTGCCGCGACGGTCGACACGCGCGCCCTCGGCCTCGACGCCGCCGTCGGTGCCGCCTTTCTCGGGCTGCTCTGGCCGCGCCTGAAGGACGCCCCGCGCCTTGCGGTCGGTGGGGCCCTGGTAGCGGCTGTCGCCGTACCGTTTGCTCCTGCCGGGGTTCCGGTCCTGCTCGCCGGCCTGGCCCTGGTACCCGTGCTGGTGCGCCGGTGATCTGGGCAGCGGTCCTCGCGACCGCCGCCGGCTGCTACCTGCTGAAGGTCACCGGGTGGTTCGTTCCGGCCTCGGTGCTCGAGCGGCCGCGGGTCCGGGCCGCTGCGGCCCTGCTGCCCGTCGCCCTGCTGTCCGCGCTGGTCGTGGTGCAGGTCTTCGGGGACGGCCGCTCGCTGGTCGTCGACGCCCGCGCCGCAGCGCTGGTGGCCGCTGCGGTGTGCCTGTGGTGTCGACTGCCCTTCGTGGTCATGGTCCTGGTCGCCGCAGCGACGGCAGCGCTGCTGCGGGCGCTGTAGCCCGGACGCCGGCTACAGCGAGGACAGCGCGGTCCGGAGCGCCTCGCCCGCCCGCGACGCGGGGTTGAGGTGCGCGAAGTGCCCGCCCGGGACTTTGAGCAAGCTGCAGGTCGGACCCGCCGCAGCCAGATAGGCCTCGCTCTGCGACAGCGGCACGATCTGGTCTCGGACGCCGTGCACCAGGACCGTTCGGACCCCGGAGGGGACCAGCCCCAACGGGTCGGCGATGGCATAGCGACCTGGCTCGCGGGCCGGCGGTCCACCCAGCAGGGCGTCGACGGCACCTGCCCCCAGGCCGAGCGCGGAGGCCTTGGCGAGGGCAGCGACGGGAGCCTGCGGCACAGCCAGAGCGGGTACGACGTGTGGTCCGGCTCCCGGTGCGCCGGCTTTCAGCCGGGACCGCGACGCCAGCCACAGGGCGAGGTGACCGCCGGCGGAGTGCCCGACGACGGCGACGTGGGAGCGGTCGACCCGGTCGGCGTAGTGACCGGTGAAGGCGAAGTCGTAGCCGGCTGCCGCGTCCGTAAGCGTGGCCGGCCAGGGGTCGGAGGAGGGCGCGTAGTCGACGTTCCACACCAGATAGCCGCGGCCGGCGAGGTCGGCCGCGACAGCGTCTTCGAGGTGGCGGTCGTAGGTGTCGCGCCAGTACCCCCCGTGGACCAGGACGACAGTCGGCAGCGGGCCGCGTGAGGTCGGTGTGGACGTCGGTGGCACCCACCACTCGCCGACCTGCCTGGCCGTGGGGCCGTAGGCCTCGACGAGGCGGGTCGTGCCGGCGACGACCTTCGGCCTCGGCGAGGGTGAACCGACATGGCGCACGGCTTCGTAGAGCCCGCTCAGGCCGGCTGCGGCCAGACCTACGACACCCGGGGCACCTCGGCGCGACATGGCCACCCCGGCAGGTTAGGCGGCCAGGTGGGAGGGGTCTGCAGCGCCGGCTCGACCCAGCTGGGCCAGGACGGCGCCGCTCCGGTTAGGACGAGCCCGTCTCGCCGGAGAACGGCTCGGACAGCTTGGCGCTCTGGCCGTCAGTCAGCCCCTCAGGTTGCGCGGCCCGCCGCTTCTTGCGCTCCGCCCTGCGCTCGCGCTCCTCGCGCTTGAGCCGAGCCTGTTGGTCGTAGAGCATGGCGCCGGCGCCCTCGCTGGTGCGGGCGATGACCTCCTCGGTGAGGTCGCGCAGTTGGTCGCGCAGGAAGTCACGGGTCGCGACCTCCCCGAGGCTCAGCCGCAGCGAGGCGAGCTCACGCGTGAGGTATTCGACGTCGGCCTGCAGTCGCTGGTTCTGCCCCCGGTCCTCCTCGAGGGCCACCCGGTCCCGGTCGGCCTGGCGGTTCTGGGCGAGCAGAATCAGCGGAGCGGCGTACGACGCCTGCAGGGACAAGATGAGGGTCAGCAGGGTGAAGTTCTGGGCGATGCCGTCGAACTGCAGGTTGACCGGGGCCAGGCTGTTCCAGGCCAGCCAGACCACCGCGAAGACGGTGAGGTAGACCAGGAAGCGGCTGGTCCCGAGGAAGCGCGCGATCTGCTCGGAAAGGCGCCCGAACGCCTCGGGGTCATAGTGCGGACGCGGCAGTCCGCTGCGTGGCTGAACCGGCTGGTCCAGCCGCGGCCGGCGGACCTTGCTGTTAGCCATGTGAGTCAGTCATCTGCGCTACCCCTGCCGGTCCGGCTGGCGGCGGGCCCTGCCCTCGCGCCAGTCCTCGGGCAGGACGTGGTCCAGCACGTCGTCGACGGTCACCGCCCCCAGGAGCCGGTTGTCGGAGTCCACGACAGGCACCGCCACCAGGTTGTACGACGCCAGGTGCCGCGTCACGTCGGCCAGCGTCATATCCGGCGCCAGGGGGTCGATGTCGGTCTCGATGACCGCGGAGATCAGGGTCGACGGCGGCTCGCGGAGCAGCCGCTGGAAGTGGGCGGTACCGAGGAAGCGGCCCGTCGGGGTCTCGTACGGCGGTCGGACGACGTAGACCTGAGCGGCCAGCGACGGATGCAGGTCAGGGTGGCGGATCCGCGCGAGCGCCTCCGCCACCGTCGTACCGGGGCCGAGAATGACGGGCTCACTGGTCATCAAGCCACCGGCGGTGTCGTCGCTGTAGCGGAGCAGCTGACGGACCGGCTCGGCCTCGTCAGGCTCCATCAGGTCCAGCAGCCGGGCCGCGTCGGCGGGCTGCATCTCGCCGAGCAGGTCAGCGGCGTCGTCGGGGGCCATCGCCTCCAGGACGTCGGCGGCCCGCTCGTCTTCCAGGCCAGCCATGAGCTGGACCTGCTCGTCCTCGGGCATCTCCTCGAGCACGTCGGCGAGCCGCTCGTCGTCGAGGGCGGCCGCGATCTCCCCGCGGCGCTTGTCCGACAGGTCGTGCATCACGCCGGCAAGGTCGGCCGGCCGGAGCTTTTCGAAGACCGCGAGCAGGTTGGCGGCGCCCTGTTCGCCCTCGGGCAGGGAGAAGCCGGTGACCTCCGACCAGGCGACCTGCTGGATCTCGGCGCGGCGCCGGCCCCGGCCCTGACGGACGGCGACCTTGGTCAGGAACCACTCGGCCCGGTTGAGCTCCATGCCGACGTCGACGACCGTGACCTCCGGGCCCCCGTCGGGCAGCGTCACCCGACGGTCGAGCAGCTCGGTCAGCACCAGCGTCTCGCCGGCGCGCTTGTCGAAGCGGCGCAGGCTGACGGTGCCGGTCGACAGGAAGACCGCGTCGGCCTCGATGGTGGTCACCCGCCCCATCGGGACGAAGATGCGCCGGCGGGCCTGGATCTCGACCAGCAGCCCGAGGACTCGCGGGGCGTCCTTGCCGATCCGCAGCGTGACGACGACGTCCCGGACCCGCCCGACCTGGTCGCCGTTGGGGTCAAAGACGGTCAGGCCCGCGAGCCGGGCCACGAACACGCGGGTACTGGTGCTCACCGACCTGCCCTCCCGCCTGCGCGTGCGCCTGCCGCACCCGTGGGCGAGGCTACCGCCGGAAGCCCCCTGGACCGGGGTGCGGCACGATGGGGGCACAGACCTTCGACAACACCGGCCCGTCCCGCAGGAGCCCGAGGAGAACCCGTGACCACGACAGTCGACCGCTACCGCCTCGATGGGAAGGTCGCCCTGGTGACCGGTGCCTCCTCGGGCCTGGGCGTCGCGATCGCCCAGTGCCTCGCCGAGGCCGGAGCCGACCTCGTCCTCGGCGCCCGGCGCACCGACCGGCTGCAGGAGACGAAAGAGCTGGTCGAGGGGCTCGGGTGCCGGGCGATCACCGTCACCACCGACGTCACCGACCCCGACCAGTGCACAGCCATGGTCGCCGCGGCCGTCGCAGAGTTCGGCAAGGTCAACGTGCTGGTCAACAACGCGGGCTTCGGTTGGGCCAAGCCGGCCACCCGGGAGACCCCTGAGGAGTTCCGCAAGGTCATCGACATCAACCTCAACGGGCAGTACTGGATGGCGCAGGCCTTCGGCCGTGCCGTCACCGAAGGCGGCTCGATCGTCAACATCTCCAGTGTCCTGGCGCTGCGTCCTGGCAGCATCCCCCAGGCGGGGTACGCCGCGTCGAAGGCCGGCCTGATTGGGCTGACCCGCGACTTGGCCTCCCAGTGGACCGGCCGCAAGGGGGTGCGCGTCAACGCGATCGCACCGGGCTATTTCCCGAGCGAGATGACCGACGAGCTGCCCGACAGTGAGGGCGAGCTCGTCAAGATGGTCACCCCAGCTGGCCGGCTGGGTGTGCCCTACGAGGTCGGCGACGCGTGCGTCTTCCTCGCCTCGGACGCGTCGTCCTACATCACGGGCATCACCCTGCCGGTGGACGGCGGGCTGGTCATGCCATGACCTCTGCGACACCGGCGATCACGCTGGCTTACGAAGTCGTCGACGTGTTCACAGAGACGGCGTTCGCCGGCAACCCCCTCGCGGTCGTCCTGGACGCCGACGCGCTGTCGACCGACCAGCTACAGGCCGTGGCCAGGGAGTTCAACCTGTCCGAGACGGCGTTCCCCCTGAAGCCCCCCGACGGCGCCACGTACGGGTTGCGCATCTTCACGCCGCTGACTGAGCTGCCTTTCGCCGGGCACCCGTCTGTGGGAGCCGCCTGGGTGCTGCACCAGCGGGGCCGGATCGGGGCCGGCCCCAACGTGCAGGCCTGCGGTGCAGGGCTGCTCCCGGTCGAGGTCACGTCGTCGGGGGCGACCCTGACCGGCGGTGCCAGCTCGTTCGGGGAGGTGCTCGACGCCGCCGCGGTGGCATCGTCCGTGGGGCTGCCTGCCGAGGCTGTCCTCGTGCCGCCGCGTTTCGCGGGGTGCGGCATCGACTTCGCCTACCTGGTCGTCGATGCCGCCGCCGTGGCAGCCGCCGTACCGCAGCCAGCGGCGATCCTCGCCCTTGGCGGCACGGGGGTGTCCGTGGTCGCGTGGGACGGCAGCGTTGCTCGCTGCCGGGTGTTCCCCGGTGGCGTCGGCGTCCCTGAAGACCCGGCCACCGGATCGGCCGCCCTCGGCCTGGGAGTCTTCCTGGCGGCGAGCGGGCTGCTGTCTGACGGCGAGCACGACTACACCGTCGAGCAGGGCCACGAGATGGGCCGGCCCTCCACGCTGAGGTGCACGGTGTCGGTGGTCTCCGGACGGGCGTTCATCGCGACGGTCAGCGGCGGCGTCATCCCCATCGCCCGCGGCGAGATCCGCGCTCCTTCGCCAGTCCGTCCCGCCAAGAGCGATCTCGGCCGACCTCTGTGACTTTTGCACCGAACCCGCCGGCGTGGCGCGGTGCCGAAGTCACCCGAGCCGAGGCGGCCGGTCGACCGGGGTCAGCCTGAGGACCAGGGACTCGCGTGCCCAGCGGGCCGGCTGGTCCTCCCCGTCCGGGGCGTTGAGTCGGGCCGCGTGCAGGACGGGTACGCCGGCGGCCCAGGCCGGCGACCCGGGCAGGACCGGCTCGACGGTTGCGGTCCAGGTCGCGGCCCGGTCGTTCTGCTTGTTGCGCACCACGACGGTCGCTGTCGTTGCCCCCTGGGCTCCCGGGAGGGCCTGTTCGAGGCCTCCGCAGACCAGCCACAGGGCGTCCTGGTGCCAGACGTGCCACACCACCTGGGGCGACTGGTCGTCCAGGGCGACCCACACGACCCCCGACTTCCGGGTGGCGTCGCCGATGTCCATGCCTGACATCATGCTGCGGTGACGTCGACGACCGAGGTACAGGCGGGGGTGGCGCGGCCGCCGACCCGGGACCTGGGCCTGATGGTCGTCGCCCTGATGGCCGTGTCGACCTCAGGGCCGCTGATCGCCGCGACAGTCGCGCCCGCCTTGGCGATCGCCTTCTGGCGCAATGCCATGGCGAGCGTCGTCCTGGCGCCGGTCGTGATGCTGCGTCGCAGGGCGGAGCTGCGTGGCCTGGACCGCCGTGAGCGCCTCCTGGCCCTCGCCGCAGGGCTGCTACTGGCGCTGCACTTCGCCACCTGGATCCCGGCTCTGTCGTACACGTCGGTGGCGAGCGCCACGGCCCTGGTCGCGACGCAGCCGGTGTGGTCCGCGCTGATCAGCAAGCTGCGCGGCGAGCCGGTCAGTCGGCAGGTCTGGCTCGGGATCGCGGTAGCCATCGCCGGTGCCCTGCTGCTGACCGGGGCGGACCTGCAGGTCTCCGGCCGCGCCCTGCTGGGCGACGGGCTCGCGATCGTCGGTGGCATGTTCGCTGCCGCCTACATGACCGCCGGCAGCGAGGTCCGCCGGAGCGTCTCGACCACGACGTACACCGCGCTCTGCTACACCACGACAGCCTTTCTGCTGCTGGTCGTGTGCCTGGTCGGACGACAGTCCCTCACCGGGTACGACGGTCGCGACTGGCTCAAGCTGATCGCCCTGACGGCCGGGGCGCAGCTGCTCGGGCACTCGCTGTTCAACGTGGTGCTGAAGACCACGAGCCCGACCGTCGTCAGCCTGTCGATTCTGTTCGAGATCCCTGGGGCGGCCCTGATCGCGGCAGTGTTCGTGAAAGGTCAGCACATCCCTGTGCTCGCCGTACCGGCGGCTGCGCTGCTGATTCTGGGGTTGTCGCTGGTCATCCGGTCGAGCAGCCGCGACGCTGCGCCGGCCGTGCCCGTCGAGTAGGGCCCGCCGAGTAGGGCCCGTCGAGTAGGGCCCGCCGATCGGTCGGCTCGGCATAGCCTTCGAGTATGCCCTCCGTACGTGCGCGCCGTTCCGTCCTCGCCGTCCCCGGCAGCAACCCGCGGATGATCGAGAAGTCCCGGGGCCTGGCGGTTGACGCGGTCCTGCTCGACCTCGAGGACGCGGTGACCCCCTCGGCGAAGGTGGCCGCCCGTTCCGCGGTGGCGGACGCGGTCACGGCCGGCGGCTGGGCTGCCGCCACGGTGGCGGTGCGCGTGAACGACCTGTCGACGGCCTACACCTACCGCGACGTGATCGAGGTCGTCGAGACCGCCGGCCCGGCCGTGGACGTGATCGTCCTGCCCAAGGTGCAGTGCCCCGAGCAGGTGGCCTGGCTGGACCTGCTGCTGTCCCAGATCGAGCGGACGATGGGCTTCCCCGAGGGCGAGATCGGCATCGAGGCGATGGTCGAGAGCGCCCTCGGGCTGTCGCAGGCGCTGGCGATCGCGCAGGCCAGCCCGCGGGTCGAGGCCCTCGTCTTCGGACCGGGTGACTACGCCGCGGACCTCGGCATGCGGTCACCGTTCGTGGGAGCCCCGCCGTTCGAGGGGGCCTTCGACGTGGCTCTGCAGACCCTCCGCATCGCCGCGACGGCCGCCGGGGTGCAGGCCGTCGACGGGCCGTGGCAGCAGGTGCACGACCTCGATGGCCTGCGTGGCAAGGCGGCTCGCAGCGCCGCGCTGGGCCTCGACGGCACCTGGGTCATCCACCCCTCCCAGGTAGCTGTCGCGGAGGAGGTCTTCACTCCCGCACAGGATGCCTACGACCATGCCGAGCTCGTCCTCGACGCCCTGACCTTCCACGGCTCGGCCGAAGGCGGCAGTCGTGGGGCCGCGATGCTCGGCGAACAGATGGTCGACGAGGCCAGCCGCAAGCTCGCGCTGTCCGTTGCCGTGAAGGGCCGGGCCGCGGGGCTGACCCGCACCTCCACCTTCACTGCCTAGGCGGCCCGCTGCTGGGCGCACTGGCGGGGGCGTGAGGTGAGTCACCACGCTCGGGTGGCTACCGGCAGGAAGCCGGTGGGAGACTTTCACGACACGTTAAGCGACTTCACGTCGTACACGAGGGAGCAGCTCCATGGGACGTCTGGCTTCGACCGAGGGCCTGACCGAGATCCAGACCGAGATCTTGTCGACCGTCCGCACCTTCGTGGACAAGGAGATCATCCCCTACGCGACCGACCTCGAGCACAAGGACGAGTTCCCCGAGGCGATCGTCGGGGGCATGAGGGAGATGGGCCTGTTCGGCCTGATGATCCCCGAGCAGTACGGCGGTCTCGGCGAGTCCCTGCTGACCTACGCGCTGGTCGTCGAGGAGATCGCCCGCGGCTGGATGAGCGTCTCCGGCGTCATCAACACGCACTTCATCGTGGCGTACATGCTCGAGCATCACGGCACGCAGGAGCAGAAGAACCGGCTGCTCCCGATGATGGCGGCGGGCGACCTCCGTGGTGGCTTCTCGATGAGCGAGCCGGGTTGCGGCTCGGACGTCGCGGCGATCAAGAGCAAGGCCGTGCGTGACGGGGACTCCTACGTCCTGGACGGCCAGAAGATGTGGCTGACCAACGGAGCGCGGGCCGGCCTCATCGCGACCCTGGTCAAGACCGACGAGGGCGGCGACTCCGTCTACAAGAACATGACCACCTTCCTGATCGAGAAGGAGCCGGGCTTCGGCGAGACCGCCCAGGGCGTCACGATTCCCGGCAAGATCGAGAAGATGGGCTACAAGGGCGTCGAGACGACCGAGATGATCATGGAGGGCGCGCGCGTTGACGCCTCCACGATCCTCGGTGGCGAGCAGGGTAGGGGCAAGGGCTTCTACCAGATGATGGATGGTGTCGAGGTGGGTCGCGTCAACGTCGCCGCCCGCGCTTGCGGCATTTCGATCCGCGCCTTCGAGCTGGCGATCCAGTACGCCCAGCAGCGGTCCACCTTCGGTAAGCCGATCGTGCAGCACCAGGCGATCCAGTTCAAGCTGGCCGAGATGGCCACCAAGGTCGAGGCAGCCCACGCCCTCATGGTGAACGCAGCCCGCCTCAAGGACGCCGGGAAGCGCAACGACGTCGAGTCCGGCATGGCCAAGCTGCTCGGCAGTGAGTACTGCAACGAGGTCGTCCAGGAGTCGTTCCGCATCCACGGCGGCTACGGCTACTCCAAGGAGTACGAGATCGAGCGCCTGATGCGTGAGGCCCCGTTCCTGCTCATTGGCGAGGGCACGTCTGAGATCCAGAAGACGATCATCAGCCGGGGGCTGCTGAAGGACTACCAGCTCAAGGGCTGATCGAACGCCAAGCAGCCCTAGGGCAGGGCCGGCACCGCTGAGGGGACCGGGAGCTCTGGCTCGGGGCGCGCGGGCGGTCCGGACACCATCGCTGTGATCACCGGGCCGCGAGAGCGCCAGATCGAGGCGTCGATCAGGTAGTGGTGCAGGTTCAGGAAGACAAAGAACGCACTCAGGAACAGGGCTGGTTGACCGGGCGCGGCCATCGCTCGGTCCAGCGTCTGGGGGATCCAGCGCGACAGCAGCAGGCCGCCGCAGGCGGCGCCCGCGAAGATGTTGAGCCACCACCCAGGGCTGACCGCCCCGCCGGCCAGGGCTACTTCAGCGCGGTGCCCCACCGCCAGGTACTGGATCGCGTGCAGCGGCGCGAGGACCAGCAGCGTCATCGCCGGGTTGGTCGGCAGCCCCAGCCACAGGAACGCCGCGACGTACGGCGCCACGAGCATGGCCGGCGGTCGGCGCAGCCTGATCAACACCTGGGCGACCGGGGCGGCGCAGAGCAGCGCAAGCACCTGCAGGACGGTCAGCGTCTGGTGAGGCAACAGCGACCACCCGACCGGAAACCCACCGAAGGTGTAGTTCACCCCCTTGACAAGCACCCGGGCCGCGCCCAGGAACCACAGCGGGTACAGCGCGTAGCGCAGGATCTGGGCGTCCCCGCTGCTCAGCCGAACACCGGCGTACGCCGCCCCTACCCGACCCACGCCGTACACCTGCTTCACGTAGTGCCACGTCGTCATCAGGTAGACGGAGGTGAGCAGAGCGCTCGTCAGCCGGACGGTGCCGGCACCTGCGGACGCGAGCGAGAGGGCGACCAGTCCCAGCAGCGCCGTCGCCAGCAGGGCCGGAGCCAGGAGCAGCACGAACGGCGAGGCCGCGATGGCGGCGCGGCCGGTGCGGTACGCGAGGTGGTAGGACAAGCCGAAGTGGCTGGCGGAGATCACGGCGCCTACCCAGAAGACACCATTCAGGGCACTTCCTGACAACCCGGATCCCGACCGGGCGAGCAGGGAGCCGGCCGCCCAGAGCGCCACCGCGAGCCATCCAACAAGCCAGGCATCCACATGTCGGTGAACGAGGACGCGGCCGGTCATGATCGAGTACGGTACGCCCGTTCGGCTGTCGCCGTCACGGACCATCGGAGGTTTCTCGTCATGAAGCAGCGATTCGGTGGCCTCCTGTGCCTCCTGCTCGGATCGGTCCTCCTCACCGGCGGCGTGCTGGGCGCGGGTGATGCCGGCGCCGGCAGCGTGATGCCACAGTGTGGCGAGCTCCAGGTCGGCCTTCCGCAGCCGTGCCCGACCGGCTCGATCGTCATCACCGAGAACACCACCGGCACCGGGCTCGGCGTGCCCTCGGGTGGTTGGACCGTCACGCTGACGTCCTCGAACTGCCGCCTGCCGGGAAACGTATCGAAGATCACCGTCCAGGTGCCGGACGAAGGGCCAGCAACGATGTCCGGGCTGTTCCAGAACGTCGGCGGCTTCGACACGACCGCGTGCCTCTACTTGCTGGCGGAGACGCCTGTCCCGAGCTATACCGGCACGTTCAAGCCTGTCGGGCCCTACTCCCTGCCGCAGTCGAACCAGTCATCGCGCCTCCCGGTCGCCTTGCACAACGTCGGGTTCATCCCGGCTACGCCGACGCCGACCGCCACACCGACCGCCACACCGGCTGCCACGCCGCGCGCGACAGCGTCGGCCACACCCTCGCCCGCACCGAGCCCGACGACGGCCGGCAACGGGAGCGGCGGGACGCTGCCGTTCACCGGGTCCGGGCATCTCCTGGCGCAGGTCGTGATCGGACTCGGACTGCTCCTGCTCGGAGTCTTCCTGCTGCTGACCGGGCGCCGTACCCGGCGGGTCTAGTCACACCTCTTTGGCGCAAATCCACACGGCCCCCACCGTGTGGATTGGCGCCAAAGGTGGGCGGGCGGGCGTCGTGTGCGAAAGTGGGACCGAGCCCTTCACCCCGACGCTCACCGGAGGCCTTCGTGCCCGTTTCTGCCGACCTCGACAAGATTCTCGACAAGTCCTACGAGAACAAGACC
>JANXUE010000313.1 GCA_025352005.1 Frankiales bacterium | reverse complement strand
CCGCCAGAGGGAGGGGCACGGGGAGGGGGGGCAGAAAACGGTGCTGGTCGTCGGCGGTGGTCCGGCGGGTCTCGAGTGCGCCCGCGTGCTCGCGCTGCGCGGTCACGTGGTCGAGCTGCGGGAAGCCACCGCCCACCTCGGCGGCGCGGTCGTGGACGCCGCCCTGGGCACCGGCCGGGCGAGGCTGACGGACCTGACGGACTGGCTCATCGGTGAGTGCGAGCGCCTCGGTGTGGTCGTCAAGCTCGACGCGCCCGTGACGGCGAATGACCTGGCCGGGTACGACGGGCAGGTGGTCCTTACGACCGGGTCCCGCCCACGCGAGCTGGCGTTCGGGGCCGTCGACGCACGGGAGGCGCTCCGGGGGGAGCTGCCGGAGGGGGCGGTACTCGTGCACGACCCGGTAGGCGGACCGTTAGGGGTGAGTGTCGCGGAGAAGCTCGCGGGGGAGGGCCGCGAGGTGCGGATCGTGACAGGCGACCCGGTCGCCGGCACCCTGCTGTCGATCACCGGAGACCTCGCGGACTGCAACACCCGGCTGCAGCGGCTCGGCGTACCCAGGGAACTAAAATCCCTGCTGCGCAGCGCATCGGGCGGCACGGCGCTGCTTGAGGATGTGTGGACCGGCGAGCAGCGGGAGGTCCCCGCGGACATCGTCGTCGACTGCGGGCACCGGTTGCCGTTGGAGGACCTGTACGTCACGGGGACGCCACGGGCCGGGGACTGCGTGGCACCACGGACGATCCTCGAGGCGATCCTCGAGGGACGGAGGCGAGCGCAAGATGTCTAGGTTCACGCACCTGTTCACGCCGTTGCGGATCGGGCCGCTGACCGTCGCGAACCGGGTCGTCTTCAGCGCCCACCTGACGAACTTCGCGGCGGGCGGCATGCCGACGGAGCAGCACGCGGCCTACTACGCGGCCCGCGCAGCCGGTGGCGCCGGGCTGATCATCACCGAGGAGCACAGCACGCACGTCACGGACTGGCCTTACGAGAAGCTCATCCACGGCTTCGACCCGAAGGTCATCCCGGGCTACCGCCGCATCACCGAGGCGGTCCACGCGCACGGCGTACCGATCCTGGCGCAGCTCAACCACAACGGCGGTCAGGCCTCGAGCATGTTCAGCCGGCTCCCGGTGTGGGGCCCGTCGCCGGTGCCGGATCCGCTGTTCCGTGAAGTGCCCAAAGCTGTTGAGCTACACGAGATCCGGTCCATCGTCGACGGCTACGCGTTGGTGGCGGAGCACTGCGTCCAGGGCGGCTTCGACGGGGTGGAGCTGCAGTGCAGCCACTCCAGCATCGTGCGCGGCTTCCTGTCTCCCGCAACGAACACCCGCACCGACCTGTACGGCGGCTCTCTTGCCAACCGCGCCCGCCTGCTGCTCGAGATCGTCGGGGCCGTCCGCGCCGTGCTCGGGCCGGACAAGGCCCTCGGGGTGCGGCTGTGTGGCGACGAACTGATCGAGGGAGGGACCAGGATCGACGAGGCGGTGGAGGTCGCGAAACTGTGTGAGGGCACCGGGCAGGTCGACTACATCAACACCTCGATCGGGGTCGCCACAGCGACGCTCTACATGATCGAGGCGTCGATGCAGGTGCCACCGGGCTACGCCATGTTCATTCCGACCGCGATCCGCGAGGCGGTCAACATCCCCGTCGTGGGCGTCGGCCGGTTCAAGGACCCGCTGCAGGCCGACCGTGCGCTGCAGGCCGGTCAGGCAGACCTGATCGGGGTCGTGCGCGGACAGATCGCCGACCCGGACTTCGTCCGCAAGGCTCGTGCCGGCGCAGCCGGGGACATCCGGACCTGCCTGTCGTGCAACCAGGAGTGCGTCGGGCGGATGGGTCTGAACCGCTGGCTCGGCTGCATCGAGAACCCGCGCACCGGTCGGGAGGCGATCTCGCTTCCCCTACCCCGCAGGCGTTCTCAGCGGGTCTACGTCGTCGGTGGGGGTCCAGCCGGGCTTCAGACGGCGGTCACCGCCGCGGAGCGTGGCCACCACGTGACCTTGTTCGAGCGCTCGGAGCGACTCGGCGGTCAGGTTCCTGTCGCCGCCAGCGTCCCCAGCCGGGCGGAGTTCCTCGACATCACCCGCAACCTGGTCGCGGCAGCACAGCGGGTCGGGGTGGACACGAAGACCTCGACCGAGGTGAGCGAGCAGTTCCTTCGCGAGGAGCGGCCGGACGTCGTCGTCGTCGCGACCGGGGCCGTGCCCAACCGGCCCTGGTGGGCAGGCGACCTGGCGCGGGTCGTCGACGTGCGGGACGTGCTCGAAGGCCGCGCCGCACCGCACGGTGGCGTCCTCGTGGTTGACGAGCTCGGCTTCCACCAGGCCACCAGCGTCAGCGAGTTGCTGGCCGACCGGGGATGCGACGTCGAGGTCGTCACACCCGGCATGGTCGTCGGCCAGGACCTCGGCATCACGCTGGACCTGGAGACGTGGAACGTGAAGGCGTCCGCGCGCGGCATCCGCCAGACGACGGACGTCGTACCGATGGGGGCTGCGCCCGAGGGGGACCGTGTGACCGTGTCCTTGCAGCACCACCCGACGGGCACCGATGTGACGCGCACGGTCGACTGGGTGGTCTGCGCCGTCCAGCAACGCGCCGACGACGCGCTCTTCCATGCCCTCGTGGACGCGCCGTTCGCGGTGTACCGGATCGGCGACTGCGTCGCCCCGCGACGGGCGCACGCGGCCGTCATCGAGGGCCACCGCGTGGCAGTCGGGCTATGACCACGACTGCGACGACCACGACTGCGACGACCACCCACCTGGGTCGGGAGGGCAGGGAGGCGCTCGAGCTGAGCCGGCTTGCGGTCGTCATCGTCCGCGCCGGCGTGCTCCCTGTCGGTGCGGCCGAGGCCGTAGCCGAGGCGGGCGGGCGGGTGCTGCTGCTGGGCTCGGGAACCACACAGGCCGCTGCAGAGCTGGGCGCGGCTCGGGCCTGGCAGGCCGAGACCGCTGGAGCGGCTCCGGCCGGGCTGGCGTGGGCCCTGGTGCCACTGCTGCAGGACGTGCGACTTCTGATGCTCCCCGCCAGCCCGGACGGCCGGGACTTCGCTCCGAGACTGGCTGCCGCCCTCGGCCGGCCGCTGCTGGCCTATGCCACCAGCGCCCGGGTCGAGAAGGACGCCGTGCACGCCACGCTCGCCCGCCTCGACGGCCGGCTCGAGGTCGACGTGGTCTGCGACGGCAAGGCCCTCGCGACGCTCGTACCCGGCTCGCGCAGCGCCCTGCCGCCGACCAACGGGGAGATCTTCGAGGTACTGCTGGAGGTGGCCCCCGGTGTCGATGCCGAGCGGCTCGCCGTGCTCGAGCCCGACCCCGCCACGATGGACCTGGCCGAGTCGAGCCGGGTCGTCGGCGGGGGCGCCGGCCTCGTCGCCCGAGGTGCCAGCGACGCCGAGGCCGACCGGACCTTCGAGTTGCTGAAGGCCGTCGCCGCCCGCCTCGGTGCCGGTGCGGGCGCGACGCGGGTCGTCACCGACGCCGGCTGGATGCACCACGACCGGCAGATCGGTACGACGGGCGTGACCCTGCACCCCGACCTCTACCTGGCGATGGGCGTGGCCGGCGCGAGCCAGCACACCGGCGGCCTCGGCACCCCCCGGCACATCGTCAGCGTGAACACCGACCCGTCCTGCCCGATGACGGCGATGGCCGACCTGGGCCTGGTCACCGACGCCCACGCCCTGCTGGTCGAGCTCGCCAACCGCCTGGGAGTGAGCCCGTGACCTACGACGTGATCGTGGTGGGCGCCGGCCCGGCCGGGTCGTCCGCCGCACTGATGGCGGCGAGGGCAGGGCTTAGCGTCGTGCTGCTCGAACGCGGTCCGTACCCCGGCTCCAAGAACGTCTACGGCGGCGTGGTCTACGGCCGGGTGCTGGACGACGTGCTCCCCGGCTGGTGGGAGGAGGTTCCCGTCCAGCGCTGGGTCACCCGCCGGTCAACGATGGTCCTCACCGGCACCCAGGCGCTGACCGTCGACTTCCGCAGCGGCGCGTGGGGGCAGGCGCCGTACAACGGGTGCACAACGCTGCGCTCGGACTTCGACGGCTGGCTGGCCGGCAAGGCCGTCGAGGCCGGCGCGCAGCTGGTCACGAGCACCGTCGCGACCGGCCTGATCCGCGAGGCCGGGCGGGTCGTCGGCGTGCGCACCGACCGGCCCGACGGCGACCTTCGGGCGACGGTCGTGATCGCCGCGGACGGGGTCAACTCCTTGCTCGCCAAAGAGCTGGGGCTGCTCCCCAAGACCGACCCGAAGCACCTCACCCTCGGGGTGAAGGAGGTGCTGAGCCTTCCCAAGGACGTCATCGACGAGCGCTTCGGCGTCCGCGGGGAGGAGGGGGTGGACGTGGAGATCCTGGGCTGCACAAGGGGAATCGCCGGCGGCGGCTTCGTCTACACCAACCGAGACACGCTCTCGGTCGGTGTCGTGGTCAGCGTCGACGGACTTGCCAAGTCCGAGGTCCGCCCTGAGCAGCTGGTCGCGGACCTCAAGGCACATCCGGCGATCGCGCCATGGGTGCAGGGTGCGGAGGTCAAGGAGTACTCCGCACACCTGATCCCCGAGGGTGGCTATGACCACCTGCCCCAGCTGCACGCCCCCGGCTTTTTGCTCACCGGCGATGCGGCCGGGTTGTGCCTCGCGGCCGGGATCTGGCTCGAGGGCGTCAACTTCGCGATCGGCTCCGGCCTGGCCGCGGGGCGGGCTGCGGCGGCCCACGTGCTGGGCGGCGCGGAGCTGTCGTCCTACCGCAAGGACCTGGAGTCGAGCTTCGTGCTACAGGACCACAAGCGACTGCGCAAGGCACCGGCGCTGGTGCTGTCGGACCGGGTGCAGCAGCGCTATCCGCAACTCATCGCCGACCTCGTCGAAGGGCTGTTCACCGTGACGAACCCGACCGCCAAGCCGGGAGCGATCAGCCTCCTGCGGGGCGCAGCCAAGCGCAACGGCGTGAAGCTGCGGCACCTGGCCGCGGACGGCCTCGCCGGTGGGAGGACGTTCCGATGACCTGGGACGGGATCAGCTTCGAGGACCGGATGGAGACGGTGGAGTTCCGCGTCGGCGAGCGGCCACACATCGTCGTCGACAGCGACATCTGCCGCTCCTGCACGACCAAGGCCTGCGTGACGGCGTGCCCGGCAAACCTGTTCGCGCCGACCTCGGACGGTGGCATCTTGTTCAACTACGAGCAGTGCTTCGAGTGCGGCACCTGCTACCAGGTCTGCGACAGCGACGGTGCCCTGTCCTGGACCTACCCCGACGGCGGGCACGGCGTCGTGTTCCGGAGCGGCTGATGGGCGGCCTGGTCGTCGCGCTGCTGCGCTGCACTGACCTGCGGGCGGAGGTCGACCCGCTGTCCGGCGCGATCACCCGAGAGCCGCGTACGGCGGCCCTGTCCGCCTCGGACGCCGCCGCCCTCGAGCACGCTCTGCGGATCGGTTCTGCATGGGGCGCAAGGGTTCTGGCCATCTCCCTCGGAGGCCCGGAGGTCGAGGGGCCGCTCCGGGAGGCCCTTGCGCTGGGGGCGGAGGTCTTGCGAGTCGCCACCCACCAGTCCTACCTGGAGGAGCTCGTCGCCGACGAGCAGGCCCTGGCACGGGCCCTCGTGACGGCCCTCGCGGGCGAGCTGCCCGACCTCGTGCTGTGCGCCGACCGATCTGCCGACCGGGGGACGGGGGCCCTACCCGCCTTTGTCGCGCACGAGCTCGGCGTGGCGCAGGCCCCCGGGCTGGTGTCCTTGGAACTGGCGTCCCTGGACGGCGGGGAGACCGAGTTGCTCGCTGAGCGGCGCCTGGACTACGGCCGGCGCGAGCGGATGCGGGTGCCGCTGCCGGCTGTCTGCTCCGTCGAAGGCGCCGGGGTCCGGCTTCGCCGCGCCTCGCTGCCCGCATCACTGGCAGCGTCGGGTGCAACCATCCCCGTCGTGGACGCCGCACTGGTCCCTTCAGCCGTCCGGGTCGTGCAGGCTCGGCCTGCCCGACCGCGTCCCCGGCACCTGCCGGCCCCGACGGGAACGTCCCGCGAGCGGCTGCTGGCCTTGACCGGGGCGTTGCTCTCCCACGAGCCGCCCGTCGTCGTCGGCCCCGTCGACGCGCCCGAGGCAGCTGACGCGCTGCTCGAGTTCCTCGTGCACCACGGCTACCTGTCGCGAGCCCCCAGCGGGTGGGCCGTCACGTGAGACTTCTCAAGGTCGTGCTGCCGTCGTGACGGACATGGCTGACCTGGCCTGGCCGGACATGCCCGACCAGGTGCTTGCCGTACCCGTTGGCTCGACCGAGCAGCACGGCCCGCACCTGCCGCTGTCGACCGACACCGACATCGCGTTCGCCTTGGCGAGCGGTCTTGCCCGCCGTCGCGCTGACGTCGTCGTGGCTCCTTCGGTGCCCTACGGCGCGAGTGGGGAGCACGCCGGCTTTGCCGGGACCCTGTCGATCGGTCACGAGGCCTTGGAGCTGCTGCTCGTTGAGCTGGTCCGGTCGGCCACCGACACCTTCGAGCACGTGGTGCTGGTCAACGGTCACGGCGGCAACGCCCCGTCCCTCGCAGCTGCCTGCGCCCGGCTTCGGGACGAGAGCCGCAACGTGCTCGTCTGGTCGCCCCGCTGGGGTGGCGACGCGCATGCCGGACGTACCGAGACCTCGGTCATGCTGGCGCTGGATCCGCTGCGGGTGGGGGCTTCTCGTGAGGCTGGCGCCACCGCCGACCTACGCGAGCTGCTCCCCCAGCTGCGGCGAGCAGGCCTGCGCCCCGTCACCTCCAACGGGATCCTCGGCGACCCGGGAGGCGCCTCCGTGGACGAGGGGCTCGCCCTGCTGGACCAGGCCCTCGACGACCTCGAGGCCACCGTCGTGTCCTGGCTCACGGCCGAGCCCGCGTGAGGACCGCCCTGGTCACCGGTGCTGCCCGGGGGATCGGCGCCGCCACGGTGCGGGCGCTGGTCGATGCCGGCTGGGCGGTCGTCGCCACCGACCGTTGCAGCGACGACCCCCGGCTCCGCTACGCCCTCGGGACCCGCGACGAGCTGGAGGACTTGGCCTCAGACCAAGTGGCGACCGTCGTGGCGGACACCTGCTCGGAGGTTGACCTCACCGCTGCGCTGGACGTCGCGGTCTCGCGTTTCGGACGCCTTGACGCGGCCCTCGCGGTGGCCGGTGTCGTCGCCGGCGGTGTACCGCTCTGGGAGCAGTCGGCTGCTGAGCTGGCAGCGGTCCTCGACGTGGACCTGCACGGCGTCATCGCCCTGGCTCGCACCGCGATCCCCGTCCTGCTCGCCCAACCCGCCCCGAGGTCGGGACGCTTCCTCGCCGTTTCTTCCGCTGCCGCGACCCGTGGCCTGCCGATGCTCGCCGGCTACTGCGCCGCCAAGGCCGGCGTCAACGGGCTGATCCGCGGCCTCGCGGTCGAGCTGCGCGGCACAGGCGTGACCGCCTCCTGCGTCAGTCCTGGCTCGACCCGCACCTCGATCCTGGACGAGAGCGCCCGGCTCTACGGCCTCGCGTCTGCCGAGGACTTCGCCGTCCAGCAGGCGATCGAGCGACTGCTCGACCCGGCCGAGGTCGCGGCCGCCCTCGTCTGGCTGGCCGGCGAGGCCAGCTCCGGGATCACCGGCGCCGACGTGGCCGTCGACGGCGGGCTGGCCCTCTGAGGTCCCACGAGCCGGTCCCGGTCGGCTGGCGGCTGGCGCTCGACCCGCGCACCCGCTGGCTCCAGCGCGGCCGGGTGCTCCTCACCCCGACCGGACGACTGCTCCGGCTCGGCCCCAGGGGCCCGCACGCCGTCGAGGACCTGCTGCTGGGTCGAGACCCCGGCAGGGCCGGGCGGGTGCTGGGCCGGACGCTGCTGGACGCCGGCGCCGCCCACCCGATCCCGAACCCCCACGACGCGAGCGACGTGACCGTGGTGGTTCCCGTGAGGGACCGCAGCGCCGAGCTCGACCGTTGCCTGGCCTCGGTCGCCGGTGACGTCCTGGTCGTCGACGACGGTTCGCAGGATCCGCAGGCCGTGGAGGCCGTCTGCCGCAGGCACGGCGCCCGCTACGTCCACCGCCCTGGCGGCGGACCTGCGGCGGCCCGCAACACCGCCTTGCCGCTGCTGACCGCGCCGTTCGTGGCCTTCCTGGACAGCGACTGCGTCGCGCCCCCGGGCTGGCTCGAGGGGCTGCGCGGCCACCTGGAGGACCCGGCCGTCGGGGCGGCGGCTCCTCGCGTCGTCGGAGGTGCGCGCTCCCCTCTCGACCTCGGACCGCGTCCCGCCCTTGTACGGCCGGGCGCCGAGGTCGCCTACGTCCCCACCGCCGCACTGCTGGTGCGACGCACCGCTCTGACCCGCTTCGATGAGGCGCTCCGGTACGGCGAGGACGTCGACCTGGTGTGGCGGACGGTCGACGCCGGCTGGCAGGTCCGCTACGACCCGTCGTTCGTCGTCGAGCACGCTGAGCCCTCGTCGCTGGCCGCCCGGCTGGTGCGCCGGTACCGCTACGGGACCGCCGCCGCACCCCTGTCGCAGCGCCATCCGGAGCGGCTCGCGCACCTGGTGCTGTCCCCCCTCCCGACCGCGATGGTCTTCGCCTTGCTGACCCAGCGGCCGGGGGTGGCGGCAGCCGTCGGGGCCTGGACGACGCACCGGCTGAGGGGGCACCTGGGGGACGGGCCGACAGCCGCCCGAGTGGTCGCCGCGTCCGTCGAAGGGACCGCGATCGGGCTCGGTCGGGCGCTTGCGCTGCTCGGTCCATTCGGCTGGGTTGCCGTCCGTGACCGGCGGGTCGCGGCGCTGCTGGTGGCGCCCCCGCTGCTCGAGTGGCTCCAGCGCCGCCCCGAAGTCGGTCCCGTCAGATACGTCGGGTCGACGCTGCTGGGCCAGGCGGCCTACGGCGCGGGCGTCCTGGCCGGTTGCGTGCGGGCCCGGACGAGCGTGCCCCTTCGCCCGCGACGGGGTTGACCCAAGAAACGAACGTGGGACGGGTCAGCCGGAGATCGAACCGCTGCGGAAGCCGGGCCCGAGGTCAGCCGGTGCGGCCGGTCTCACGCCGCACGCGCAGGGCGGCGAGCAGCATCCCAGCCGCGAAGCAGGCCCCGGCGCCCTCGCCGGCCCGCAGTCGCAGGTCGAGCAGCGGCTCGAGGCCGAGCCGGGACAGGACGGCAGCGTGGGCGAGCTCGCGGCTGCGTTGCCCCGCGACCAGGTGCGCCGCCACCCCCGGCTCCACCTGTACGGCGGCAAGCCCGGCCACGCTGGTGAGCAGCCCGTCGAGGACGACGACGGCTCCGACCGAGGCGGCACCGAGGACGACGCCGGTAAGCAGGCACACCTCGGGACCGCCCAGTGCAGCAAGGACGGCCCACGTGTCAGGGAGTTCCCCGACGCGTTCGAGGGCGCCGGCGACGACCTCCCGCTTGCGTTCAAGCATGGCGGTGTCGGCCCCCGAGCCGAGGCCGACCACGTCCACTGCGGCGAGGCCGAGCAGGTGGGCAGACAGGGCCGCGGCCACGGTGGTGTTGCCGATCCCGACCTCGCCCAGAGCGACCAGCCCCCCGGTGCCTTCGGCGGCTCCGACGGCGCGGCCCCGGGCGACGAGGGCCAGGCAGGCCTCCCGGGACACGGCGTCGGTGTGGAGCAGGTCACCCGTCGAGGATCCACCGTCGACGACAACCGAGCGCAAGCCGGACGCCGTGGCGGCGACGGTCCCGAGGGCCTCGCCTGCCTGGGCCGCGGCGAGCACCTCGGCGGTGACCGATGACGGGAAGGCCGACACGCCGAGGGCGGCCACCGGATGCTCGCCGACCGCCAGGACGAGGACCCCGTCGGTCAGGGAACCGCGGCCGAGAGCGACGACTCGGTCGACGGCCCGGTCGAGGACGCCGAGGGACCCCGGGGGCGTGAGGAGCAGGTCGGCCTGGTCGCGCGCGGCGACCACGGAGGACGGGGCGGGCGCGCGCAGGTGCGACACCGGGGACGGTCCCTCCGACCAGCGGTCGGTGAGCACGACGTCCGCCAGCGGTGTGCGCTTGGACCAGCCGGCCCGCTCGAGCCCCGGCCCCGGGTTGCGCTCGTCGGGCCAGCCCAGGCAGAGCCAACCGAGCGTCACGACCCCGTCGGGCAGGCCGAGCAGTGCACCGATCCCGGCCGGGGTGAACAGGGTGACCCAGCCCATCCCGAGACCCTCAGCGCGGGCGGCGAGCCACAGGTTCTGCACGGCGCAGGCACACGACCACACATCGGAGTCGGGGAAGGTCGCCCGACCCAGGACGCCGACCGCGGGCACCCGCCGGTCGCAGCAGACGACGACGCCCAGGGGGGCCTCCCGGATCCCCTCGAGCTGCAGGTCGAGCAGTCGGCGGGCGGCCTCGGGCTCGAGCTGCGCGGCCTGGGCGAGCCGCTCCTGGTCGGCCATCAGCGCGGCCTGCTCCCGCAGCCCCGCGTCCCGTACGACGATGAACCGCCACGGTTGTGAGTGGCCGACCGAGGGGGCCTGGTGGCCGGCGGTGAGGACGCGCCCGAGGACGTCCTCGGGGATAGCGTCGGGACGGTACCGCCGCACGTCGCGGCGCGCCGACACCACGTCGTACAGGCCGGAACGGACTTCGATCGGGAAGGCCCAGCCGTCCGGCGTCAACGCCCGGTCGGCCGCCGAGGTGGCGTCACCGATGAGCGGTACGGGGCGGGTCCAGGTCACACCCCACCGTAGTCAGCCCCGGCGGTAGCCGGCGCCTCCCGCTTTCGAATGAAGCCGCCGGAGCATGAGGGCGGCAGCCGTTCAGCCATTTGGCCCTATCGCAAAGGGCCTCCGCTAGGCCATTCTGAGCAGACACGCCCGGGTACAGCTAGAGGCCAGGTAACCACGCTCTGTTGTGATTTCATGGCACACTGTGACGGTAGAGGTCGGTAGCCGCAGGATCGGCCGAGCCGCAGACAGGAGCTGAAGGTGACCGACCAGGGATCCTCGTTGCTGCGGATCCAGGGCTCGTCGCGGCTGGCTTTCGGTGCGACGACCGTGGCGCTGGTCGCGCTCGCCTCCGGGGGTACGGCCTTGCTGGTCAACCAGGGTTCCGCCAGCCTGGGCAGCCCGACCTCCTTGCCGGCCGGGTCGCTGCTGCCCGATGCGGGCGCGACGGACTCCACCCATGTCGTCGTCGAGCGCGCTCCCGGAACTGCGTTGCTGCTCGACCCGAGCGAGCGAGCGCTGCGCGACGCTCTGGGGTTGCGTCCTCAGCCTGGTCGGCGCACCCTGACCGTGCCGCTGGTCGCCTTCTACCCCGGTCCCACTCCCGCGGCGCCCGCGCTCTTCGGGCCGGCGGTGCCGCCGAGCGACGTTCCGCTCGTCGTGGTTTCAGCGGTGCTGGGCGTTCCAGAAGTCCCCCCCACGGTTCTGGTGCCGCCGGACGTGGTCCCGCCTGTGGTGGTCCCGCCTGTGGTGGCCCCGCCTGTGGTGGCCCCTCCTGTGGTGGTCCCACCTGCCCACGGCTCGCACTCCCCACGGCCGACCATCCCCCCGGTGGTCGCGCCGCCGGTCCCGGTCGTGGATCCGCTGATCACCGGCCCGAGCGCCGGCGGCAAGGGCAACAAGGGCGGGAAGGGAAACGGCGCTAACAAGGACGACATTCACACGGGGGACAAGCACAAGGGCGGAAAGCACGCCGCCCCCAAGGGCCGCCACACCCGCTGACACAGGGGTCCTGACCCGCCGCGAAAGCCGGCGGAAACGACCCCGGTCGCTCCGCCAGAGAAGGCCGGGTGCCCGTCCCGTGTCCCGCGCCGTGTCACCCGCCCTCTCCCCCGCGGTGTCCCCCGCCGTGTCACCATGTCGGCGTACCGCCCAATCCCCCGGGCGCGGCCCACCTGCGGCACCCGGAGGGCAGCCGCCCCCTACCTGACCGGTGACCCCGGCTGGGCAGCCGAGCGCACGAGGAGCACCGCGTGACCCCCCCTGCCACCCCGCTGGTCCAGCTGCTGACGCCCGAGGGCGAGCGCGTGCACCATCCCGACTACGACGTCGACCTGACCGACGAGCAGTACCGCGACTTCTACCGCGACCTGGTCCTGGTCCGTCGCATCGACGTCGAGGCGACGGCGCTGCAACGCCAGGGTGAGCTCGGGCTGTGGGCTGCGCTGCTCGGTCAGGAGGCTGCGCAGGTCGGGTCGGGTCGGGCGCTGATGCCGCAGGACTTCGCGTTCCCGACGTACCGGGAGCACGGGGTTGCCTGGTGCCGCGACGTGGACCCGGTCCACCTGCTGAGCTTGTTCCGGGGGACCAGCCACGGAGCGTGGGACCCGAACGACAAGCGGTTCGCGCTATACACGATCGTCATCGGGTCGCAGACCCTGCACGCCACCGGGTACGCGATGGGGGTCGTCAAGGACGGCGCGGTGGGCGACGCCACCACGGGCGAGGCGGTCATCGCCTACTTCGGTGACGGGGCGTCCTCCCAGGGAGATGTCAACGAGGCATTCGTGTGGGCCGCGGCGTACAACGCCCCGATCGTCTTCTTCTGCCAGAACAACCAGTGGGGCATCTCGACGCCGACCTCGACGCAGAGCCGCATCCCGCTCTACAAGCGGGCCGAGGGTTTTGGCTTCCCAGGGGTGCGGGTCGACGGCAACGACGTCCTCGCCTCCTACGCCGTGACCCGGGCCGCCCTCGACCACGCCCGGACGGGGCAGGGCCCTACGCTGGTGGAGGCGTTCACCTACCGGATGGGGGCGCACACCACCTCCGACGACCCGACCCGCTACCGGCTGAGCTCGGAGCTCGAGGCCTGGAAGCTCAAGGACCCGCTGGAGCGGATGCGGTCGTTCCTGTTCAAGCAGCAGCTCGCCGACGCGTCCTTCCTGGAAAAGGTTGCGGCCGAGGCCGACGAGCTGGCGGCCCGGATCCGCCAGGC
>JANXUE010000306.1 GCA_025352005.1 Frankiales bacterium | reverse complement strand
CGTGGTCGGCGGTCCACGCGTCGGCCTGCTGTTGGGACGTGAACGGCCACAGCGCGCCGGCGTACCCGTCGGTGACCGGGGTCGTGGGGGAAGCGCTCTCGTCGGGAGAGGGGCTCGTGCTGGTGGTGGGCCCGTGCGTTGCCGGGTCCTGGATCAGCTTCTGCGAACCCGCATCGCCGGACGCGACGTACACCACGATGGCGGCTGCGGCGAGCAGCCCCGTCGCGGGGACCAGAGCCAGCCGGAACCGGCGCCTGCGGGCCAGGCGCTGCTGGATCCGGGCCAGCCCGTCGCCGGACGGCGTCCAGGGATCGGCGTGCAGGATCTCCCTGAGCCGGTCTTGGGGGGTCATCGCTGGGCCTCCAGAAGGGGTCGCAGCGCCGCCATGGCGCGCGAGGAGTGGCTCTTCACCGAACCGATGCTGCAGCCCATGGCCACGGCGGTCTGGGCTTCGGTCAGGTCGCCGTAGTACCTCAGCACCACCGCCTCGCGCTGCCGTCGGGGGAGGGCACGCAGGGCGAGAAGGACGGCGTCGCGCTGGTCGTGCTCGAGGGCACCGCTCTCGGCGCTGGCCGTGTCCCTCAGGGGTTCGGGATCATGTCGCGCGGCGACCTGCCGTCGCCGTAACCGTGAGCGGGAGAGGTTGACGACCGTCGTGCGCAGGTAGGCCTCGGCCTTGTCGGGGTCCCGCAGTCCGCGCCACGAGCCGTGCATCTTCACGTACGCGTCCTGGACGACCTCCTCGGCGCTGTCCCGGTCACTGGTGAGGTGGGCCGCCAGGCGCACCAGCTTCCGGTAGTGCGCTGTGTACAGCGACGACAGCGCGTCGACCTCCATACCCTCGAGCACGGCGCCAGCACCCCCTGACGCCCTCATGGTGGACCTGCAGCGGTGTTCACAGCCAGCACGACGCGCAGCGTGCTGGGAAGGTTGTCATCTCGTGGCACACCACCTCGTAGCATCGGTCCATGCATCCGCGGCTCCGCGTCCTGATGGCCGGCTTAGCGGTGCTCGCCCTGCCCACCCTGGCGCTGTCGGTCGGCCTCGGGGCAGCCGGTACGTCGGTGGCGCTGGCCGGGTCGGCCTCACCCGCGAGTGCGTCGACGAGTACCCCGACGCCGGTCCCCGTGCCGACGAGCCCGCGCACCGCCGCCCCCACCCCGAAGCCAACGGCTGCGGGGACGGGCGTGCCGGCGACCCGCGCGCCGACGGCCGGCCCCGCCACAGCCGGTGCAACGACACCCAGCGCCCGTCCCACCTACCGGCTGCCGGCGACCTACAGCCCGCGGCCGCGGGTGACCATCACCTCCAAGACCCAAGCACCGGTCAGCAGCCCCAACCCGGTCGCCACCGCAGCTGAGGTCACCGGGTTCGCGACGACGACGCCGAGGCCGACCCCGAGCACGTCGGTTTCTGCGAAACCAGCCGCCTCCACCGCCAGCGCGGGCCCGAAGCTCGCCGAGCTGGTGGGCTTCGTCGTCGGCGCAGCGGTGCTGCTCGGCGTCGGCGGAGCGGCCGGGCTCTACCTCACCCGGCTCCGGCAGGGCACGGCGGGGGGGCGGCGCCGTGGCTGACGGCTGCCTGTTCTGTGCGATCGTCGCGGGCGACGTCCCGTCGACGATGGTCCACGAGACCGCCCGTACCTATGCCTTCCGCGACCTCCAACCCTGGGCGCCGACCCACGTGCTGGTCGTGCCAAAGGACCACTTCACCGACCTCGCTGCGCTGGCGGCGGCCGACCCGGCGTACCTGGGGGAGGTCTTTGCCGCGGCTGCGGAGGTCGCGGAGCTCGAGAGCCTCAGCGGCGGACACCGCATCATCGCCAACACCGGACCGGACAGCGGGCAGACGGTGTTCCACCTGCACGTGCACGTGCTCGGCGGCAAGAACCTGGGTGCGCTCGCGGGTTAGCCTGTGGGCCTGATGTCTGAGACCCCGGCCACCGAGTCCGTCACCACCAAGATCGTCGTGCCCGACAGCCAGTCCATGGTGACGCTGCTCGGCCGTCGCGACGAGCTGCTGCAGGTCATCGAGACGGTTCTCGTCAGCGACGTCCACGTGCGCGGGAACGAGATCACGATCACCGGCTCCGCCGCCGACAACGCCCTGGCGACCCGGTTGTTCGACGCCCTTCTCGGCCTGCTCGACAAGGGCCAGCCGCTGACGGCGGACACCGTGGAGCGCAGCCTCGCGATGCTCACCGGGGGCGGCAACGACCGCCCCGCGGAGGTGCTGTCGCTCAACATCGTGAGCAACCGCGGACGGACGATCCGGCCGAAGACGCTCAACCAGAAGCGCTACGTCGAGGCGATCGACGACCACACGATCGTGTTCGGGATCGGTCCGGCCGGCACCGGCAAGACCTACCT
>JANXUE010000225.1 GCA_025352005.1 Frankiales bacterium | reverse complement strand
TCAGCCGGCAGCGCTTCTTCGGCGTGCCGATCCCGCTCTGGTACCGCCTCGACGCCTCGGGCGAGCCGGTCTACTCCTCACCCCTGGTGCCCGCGGAGGCCTCGCTGCCAGTCGACCCGAGCTCCGACGTGCCGTTGGGCTATGACGAGGAGCAGCGGGGCGTCCCGGGTGGCTTCGCGGGGGACGCCGACGTGATGGACACCTGGGCGACGTCCTCGCTGACCCCGCAGATCGCCGGGCGCTGGGTGGACGACCCGGACCTGTTCAACCGGGTCTTCCCGATGGACCTGCGCCCGCAGGGACCGGAGATCATCCGGACCTGGCTGTTCTCCAGCGTCGTCCGCTCGCACCTCGAGCATGGTGCGCTGCCGTGGCGCGACAGTACCATCAACGGCTGGATCCTGGACCCGGACCGCAAGAAGATGTCCAAGAGCCTCGGCAACGTCATCACCCCGCTGCCGCTGCTCGAGGAGTACGGCTCCGACGCGATCCGTTACTGGGCCTGCTCCGGGCGCCCGGGCACCGATACGGCCGTCGACTACGGCCAGATGAAGGTCGGCCGCAAGCTCGCGACCAAGCTGCTGAACGCCTCCCGCTTCGTGCTCGCCTTCCCCTCCGCGCCGCCGGGGGAGGTCACCGAGACCCTCGACCTGGCCCTGCTCGCTGCGATGGCCGAGCTCGTCACGGCCTGCACCGAGGCCTTTGCCGGGTATGACTACGCCCGCTCCCTGGAGCGTGTGGAGGCGTTCTTCTGGACCTTCTGCGACGACTACATCGAGCTGGTCAAGACCCGCGCGTACGGCGAGGGGACCGCAGCGGACTCCGCTAACCGCACGTTGCGTCTCGCCCTCGACACGATGTTGAGACTTTTTGCGCCGTTCCTTCCCTTTGCGACGGAAGAGGTGTGGTCCTGGTTCGGTACCGGCTCCGTGCACCGGGCCCCCTGGCCCGTCGTTGCTCCGACGTCTGCGGACCCGGCCGTGCTCGTGGTCGCGGGACAGGTCCTCGGGCAGGTCCGCAAAGCCAAGAGCAACGCCAAGGTCACCATGAAGACGCCCGTGCTGAGGCTCGTCGTCACCGACACCCCGGAACGGCTCGCGCTGCTCTCGCTCGCCCACGTCGACGTGGTGAATGCCGGCGTGGTGCAGGAGCTCGTGCTCGTCGAGGGGGCCGAGCTGGCCGTCGAGGCGACTCTCGGCGACCCGCCGCCCAAGGCGCCGAAGGCATGACGCTCCAGCGCGTAATGGCGGCGCTCGGGACGCGCTACCCGAGCGAGGACAAGATGATCCCGGACCTGATCCGGATGACCGCCCTGATGGACCTGCTCGGCTCGCCCCAGCTGGCCTACCCGTCGATCCACCTCACCGGTACCAACGGCAAGACCTCCACCGCCCGGATGGTCGACTCCCTGGTACGGGCCTTCGGGCTGCGCCCCGGCCGCTACACCTCCCCGCACCTCGACACGGTCACCGAGCGGATCTGCGTCGACGGCGACCCGTTGTCCGACGAGCGCTTCACCGAGGTCTTCGACGAGCTGCTCCCGCTCATCGAGCTCGTGGACGGCCGATTCGGCGTACCCATGACGTTCTTCGAGGTCCTGACCGCGATGGCGTTCGCCACCTTTGCCGACGCCCCCGTCGACGTCGCCGTGCTCGAGGTCGGGCTCGGCGGGCTGTGGGACGCGACCAACGTCGTCCACGCCTCGACCGCCGTGATCTTGCCGGTCGGGCTGGACCACGTGCCGCTGCTCGGCACCACCCTCGCCGAGGTCGCCACCGAGAAGGCCGGGATCATCCACCCCGGCGCGACCGTGATCCTGGCCGCCCAGCCACCCGAGGCCGCCGCCGTCCTGCTGGCCCGCTCGGTCGAGGTCGGCGCGACGGTCGCCCGCGAAGGCCTCGAGTTTGGCGTCCTCGAACGCGCCACCGCGGTCGGTGGACAGCTGCTGACCCTGCAGGGGCTGTCCGGGGTCTACGCCGACGTGTTCCTGCCGCTGCACGGCGCGTACCAGGCCACCAACGCCGCTGCCGCCCTCGCCGCCGTCGAGGCGTTCTTCGGCGCGGGCGCGCTGGACCCCGAGGCGGTCGCGCAGGGCTTTGCCGACGTGAGTTCCCCGGGCCGCCTGGAGGTCGTCCGTTCCTCCCCGACGGTCCTCGTCGATGCCGCCCACAACCCGCACGGCATGCACGCGACCGTCGCGGCCCTGTCGGACGCGTTCGCCTTCACCCACCTGGTCGCCGTCGTGGCCTGCCTGGCCGACAAGGACGTCCGCAGCATGCTCGAGATCCTCGAGCCGGCCGTCGCCTCGATCGTCGTCACCGAGAACACCTCCCCGCGGCGGATGCCCGTCGAGCAGCTCCGCGAGCTGGCCGAGGAGGTCTTCGGGGAGGACCGCGTCAGCGTTGAGGACCGCCTCGACGACGCCCTCGACCGCGCCATGGCCCTCGCCGACGACGAGTCCGACTACGGCGGCTCCGGCGTACTCGTGACCGGCTCCGTCGTCACCGCCGGCGAGGCGCGCCTGCTGCTGAAGGCCCGCTAACAGCTCGCCGCCTCCCGCCGCCTCCCGCCGGTCCCAGCCGGTCCCAGCCGGTCCCAGCCGCCGATCTACCGCTTCCCGGTGCTCCGCGCCCGACCCCAGCCGCTGATCTACCGCTCCCGGTGCTCCGCGCCCGACCCCAGCCGCTGATCTACCGCTCCCGGTGCTCCGCGCCCGGCGTGTCGGCCCCGGGAGCGGTAGATCGTTGGGGAGGGGGTCCGCGAGTGCGCCCGGGGCCCAGCTGCCGATCTACCGCTCGCGGTGCTCCGCGCCCGACCCCAGCCGCTGATCTACCGCTCCCGGTGGTCTGCGCCCGGCGCCCAGCTGCCGATCTACCGCTTCCCGGTGCTCCGCGCCCGACCCCAGCCGCTGATCTACCGCTCCCGGTGGTCTGCGCCCGGCGTGTCGGCCCCGGGAGCGGTAGATCGTTGGGGAGGGGGTCCGCGAGTGCGCCTGGCCCGGGGGACTCCCGGCCCGGGGGACTCCCGGCCCGCCAGTGCGCCCGGCCCGGGGACGCCCTGGCCCGGGGACGCCTGGCCCGGCCCCAACGGGTACGGCGGCTGGTCGGCGTCGGCCCCGGTAGCGTCACGGGCCGACCGCCCCGACCGGGGGCAGCCCCGAAGGAGAACCCACGCAGTGGCCACCGAGCGCACCCTCGTCCTCGTCAAGCCCGACGGCGTCCGCCGCGGCCTCGCCGGTGAGGTCATCAGCCGGCTCGAGCAGAAGGGCCTCACGCTCGTCGCGATGGAGCTCCGCACCCTCGACAAGGCCACCGCAGAAGAGCACTACGGCGAGCACAGGGAGCGGCCGTTCTTCGGTGAGCTCGTCGCGTTCATCACCAGCGCGCCGCTTGTCGCGCTCGTCGTCGAGGGGCCCAACGCGGTCGCCGGCACCCGCCGGATCATGGGCGTCACGAACCCGGTCGAGGCGACCCCCGGCTCGATCCGCGGCGACTACGCGCTCGAGATCGGCGAGAACCTGGTGCACGGCTCCGACAGCACCGACAGCGCCGCCCGCGAGATCGCGATCTTCTTCCCGAACCTGTAGCGAGCGCGCAGGAGGACGTGTCACGCCTGTACCGGGCCTGACTGACGACCCGCGAACCGGTGGCGGGTGTCACAGCCGTGCCTTCGGGCAACCACGAAACACGCCTGGCGCACGCCCTGGAGACGCCCTCGACCTCCACTTCAGCCTGACGGGTGTTTCGGCTGAACGGCCTATCGCCGTTACAGTGATCGATGAACGTCGACGCGACTCCGTTGCGGAGCGACGGGAAGTCTCAGGTACGCAATCCTCGATGGTGAAGGGCTCTCCCTCCTCATGGGCAAGAACGCCAGCAACATGTCGTTCCTCGGTCGTGATATGGCCGTCGACCTCGGTACCGCCAACACGCTGGTCTACGTCCGTGGGCGCGGCGTGGTCCTCAACGAGCCGAGCGTCGTGGCCATCAACACCAATACCGGCGGCATCCTCGCGGTCGGCATGGAGGCCAAGCGGATGATCGGGCGTACGCCCGGCAACATCGTGGCCATCCGCCCCCTGAAGGATGGCGTCATCGCCGACTTCGACACGACCGAGCGGATGCTTCGCTACTTCATTCAGAAGGTCCACAAGCGTCGCCATTTCGCCAAGCCCCGCATCGTGATCTGCGTGCCGAGCGGGATCACCGGCGTCGAGCAGCGAGCCGTCAAGGAAGCCGGCTACCAGGCCGGTGCCCGCAAGGTCTTCATCATCGAGGAGCCGATGGCGGCCGCGATCGGTGCGGGCCTGCCGGTGCACGAGCCGACCGGCAACATGATCGTCGACATCGGTGGCGGTACGACGGAAGTCGCCGTCATCTCCCTCGGCGGCATCGTCACCAGCCAGAGCATCCGCACCGGTGGCGACGAGCTCGACAGCGCGATCATCTCCTACGTGAAGAAGGAGTACTCCCTGATGCTGGGGGAGCGCACCGCCGAGGAGATCAAGATGGCGATCGGCAGCGCGTTCCCGATGCCGGACGAGCCGCACGCCGAGATCCGTGGCCGTGACCTGGTCAGCGGTCTTCCCAAGACGATCGTGGTCAGCGCCGAGGAGATCCGGAAGGCCATCGAGGAGCCCGTCAACGCGATCGTCGACGCGGTCAAGAACACCCTCGACAAGTGCCCGCCGGAGCTGTCGGGTGACGTCATGGACCGCGGTATCGTCCTCACCGGTGGAGGCGCCCTGCTCCGTGGCCTCGACGAGCGCCTCAAGCACGAGACGGGAATGCCGGTCCACATCACCGACAACCCGCTGCACAGCGTGGCCATCGGGTCCGGCAAATGCATCGAGGAGTTCGAGGCCCTCCAGCAGGTCCTCATCTCCGAGCCCCGCCACTAAGCAAGCCACGGCGTGCGGGACTCCCGACGGCTGCGGCTGACGCTCGTCCTGCTCTTGCTGTCGGCGTTCACCCTCACCGCCCTCGACTACAACTCGGCCCAAACCGGTCCGCTCGCTGCGCTGCGGCGTGGCATCGACACGGTCTTCGGGCCGGTCCAAAAGATCGTGGGCGGCGCAGCCAGCAGCGTCGCTGACGCCCTGGGCGGGCTGCCCCGGCTCGGGTCCTA
>JANXUE010000231.1 GCA_025352005.1 Frankiales bacterium | reverse complement strand
GGGCCACTATCGAGCACCGTCCGTCCCGGACCTGATCGTCGCCGCCACTGCAGAGCTCGCCGGGCTCACCGTGCTCCACGTCGACAAGGACTTCGAGCTGATCGCGCAGATCACCAACCAGGACCTCGAGCGCCTGACGATCTGAACGTCATGAGGAACGCCGCTTCTCTGGGCGCGGCAGCACCTACACGCGCTCCAAGACGAGCCATCTGTCACGCCTTCGGATCGACTCGATGAGGCTGACGAGGGCGAGGGCGGCGGGCCTTGCAGGTCGACAGGAGAGGGTCAGAACCTCGCCCGGCTCGATCGTAAAAGGCAACTCGGGACTTCCGGTCCAGTCGATCTTCAGCCGCATCACGTGTTCGCCTGGCTCGACCGCGAGCTCTAGCGTTTGGGCCCACTTCAGCCGCGCCACCTCATGGCCGTCGAGGAGGACGCGGTACTGGCGTGTTCGATCGCTGTACGGCTGGGTCTGTCTGGTCAGGCGCACCAGCGTCGTCGTGACGGCCACGGGAACAGGGTGCCCTACGGCCCGGCCCCAGGTGAATAGCGCCTGTTCTTGATCACGGACCGCGCCTCCTCGGACAGCCGCAGCCTGTCGTTACCCGTCTCCGCGAACGTCCGCTTCTGCCGCCAGTCGGGCGTTCGGCTGGGGGGACAACTCAAGGCGGGAGGGTCGGCACCTGTGGCCAGGTGGTCCACCACCGTGGTGATCTTCACCAGGTTTTGCGATGGATGGGAAGCCCTGTACTGGACAAGTTCCACCTCGTCATGACTGGCCCAGGTAGGCCAGGCCCGAATCCGGCGTGGCCGCTGAGTGCCCGGATGACCCGGGCGTCGATCAACCTGATCCGACCTTGCTATTGAAATCAGCCGGGCTTGACGTCGTACCGGTCGGCCATCATGACCTTGTCCCAGACCCTGACGAAGTCGCGTACGAACAGCGCGTGACCGTCGCTGCCAGCGTAGACCTCGGCCACGGATCGCAGCTGGGTGTTCGAGCCGAACAGCAGGTCGCTGCGCGTGGCCCGGTAGACCGTGGCGCCGCTCTTGCGATCGTCGAGGGTGAAGGACCGGCCGGCCTCGTCGGCCTTCGTCCACTCGTAGTCCATGCTCGTGATGGTTTCGAAGAAGTCGGTGGTGAGCTCTCCGACTCGGTCGGTGAACACGCCGCTGGTGGAGCCGTCGTGGTTGCAACCCAGCGCCCGCAGTCCGCCGGTGAGCGCGACCCACTCGGGGGCCGACAGGTTCTGCAGCGCAGCGCGGTCGAGGAACATCTGCTCCGGCGACACGTGCGCCGCGACTGTCGCGTAGTCGTCCATGACGAAGTTGCGGAACCCATCGACCACCGGGGCCAGCCACTGGAAGGAGGGCACGTCGGTCTGCTCCTGGGTCGCGTCGACCCGGCCCGCCGTGAAGGGCACCTCGACCTCCTGGCCGGCCGCCTTCGCGGCCCGCTCGACCGCCACGCAGCCACCCAGCACGATCAGGTCGGCGAGGCTGACCTTGCTGTTGCCCGAGGCGTTGAAGTCCTTCATCACCCCGCGCAGGGCTTCGACCACCGGCACGGTGCGGCGGTTGACCGCCCAGTCCTTCTGCGGCGCCAGGGCGAGCCGGGCGCCGTTGGCGCCGCCCCGCTTGTCGGTGTCGCGGTAGGTGACGGCGGAGGAGAACGCGGTGAAGGCCAAGTCGGAGACCGACAGCCCCGTGTCCAGGACGGCCTGCTTCAGATGTGCCACCCCGGCCTCGTCGACGACCTCGTGGTCGCGGTCGGGCAGCGGGTCCTGCCAGGGCAGGTCTTCCGCGGCGACCTCCGGACCGAGGTAGCGCGACTTCGGGCCCATGTCGCGGTGGGTGAGCTTGTACCAAGCCTTCGAGAACTCCTTGGTGAACAGGTCGAAGTCGTCCAGGAACGTCTTGCAGATCTCGCGGTAGACCGGGTCGACCTTCAGCGCGATGTCGCTGGTCATCATCATCAGGTCGTGCTCGACGCCCTCGAGGTGCGCATCAGGGGTCTTCGGCGCGAGCGGGTCGCCGGGGGTCCACTGGATGGCCCCGGCCGGGCTGGTGGTCCTGACCCAGTCGAAGCGGAAGAGGTTCTCCAGGTAGGTGTTGTCCCACTGGGTGGGGTGCGGGGTCCAGGAACCCTCGATGCCGTTGGTCATCGTGTACTCGGCGAACCCGGTGCCCTCAGGGTTGTGCCAGCCCAAGCCCATCGCCTCGATCGGTGCGATCTCCGGTGGCGGCCCGACCCTGTCGGCCGACACCTTGCCGTGGCTCTTACCGAAGGCGTGCCCACCGGCGATGAGGGCGACCGTCTCGGTGTCGTTCATGGCCATCCGGCCGAAGGTGATCCGGATGTCGACCGCTGATGCGACTGGGTCGCCCTCTGCGTTCGGGCCCTCTGGGTTGACGTAGATCAGTGCCTGGTGCGAGGCGGCCAGCGGCTGCTCGAGCTGGTAGCTCGCGTCGCCGGGCTCACCAGTCCAACGCTTGTTGCGCATGACCATGGCGTCGAACGAAACAGGGTTGCTGTTGTCGATGTACTCCGGTCCCCAGTAAGTGCCGTCGTCGGCCTCCCACGCGTCGCGCC
>JANXUE010000223.1 GCA_025352005.1 Frankiales bacterium | reverse complement strand
TCGGAAGGCCGGATCCCTCGCGGGGCCCGGCCTTCCTGGTCCCTCCCTTGTGTCCTCAAGGCTGAGCGTGGCGCCCCTTGAGTCTTAAGGACACAAGCGGGGTGGTACGGCCCCAGCGGGCGGATCTGGTTGGGTAAGCAGATGACGCACCCGTGGATCGGCGCCGATGAGAACACCCTGCCGCTGAAGGCACTGTCAGCCCCGGTGTTCCCCGAGCCGGCGTTGAGCGGAGCGGGTGGCGTCGACTGCGAGTCGTGCGGCCGTCAGCCGGACCAGTGGTCGCTGTACGAGGACGACCTGTGGCGGGTGCGCCTGATCAGTGGCGACATAAGCTTCCCGGGCAGCGCCATGTTGACGACGGTCCGTCACGCGACGAGCATCGCCGACCTGACCTCGGAGGAGGCCGCGACGTATGGCGTCATGTGCGGGCGCATCACGCGGGCGCTCCTCGATCGGCCGGCCGGTGCTCCCGGCTACGGAGACGGCCGGGTCGGACGGGTGCACATGCACTTCTGGGGGGACGGTGGCGAGCACTTCCACGTCTGGTTCTTCCCGCGACCCCTGGGCTACCTGGATCTGCGCGGTTCCTACCTGGTGGAGTGGGAGGAGCTGCTGCCACCGGCGTCGGAGGCCGACCTGCACGACGCAGCCGCTGATCTTCGGGACCGACTCACCCGTTAGGCTGTGGGCAGTTCGGAGGATCCCGGACGCGGACCTGCATGGAGGACAGTCGTGGCGCTGCACGTCGAGCTGGTCTCGGTCGAGCGGGAGGTGTGGAGCGGCGAGGCCTCGCAGGTCATCGCCCGCACCACCGAGGGTGAGATCGGGATCCTGCCGGGCCACGCGCCCCTGCTGGGCCAGCTTGCGGAGGGCTATGACGTCCGCATCGTCCAGAGTGGCGGCGGCGAGATCGCCGTACCCGTGTCGGGGGGGTTCTTGTCGGTGACCGACAAGGGCGTCACGATCCTCGCCGAGACGGCCACGCTGCCGGGCGAGTCCGTCCCGGCTTAGTCGCACACACCGTCGTCAAGACCAGCGCCTCGACCCCGTGCTGACCGCCGACGTCGCCTTCGGACTGGTCGTCGTCGTCGTCCTGCCGCTCGTCACGATCTGGGCCCGCCGGCTGTTCTTGTCCCGCAGTGGCGGGGCGATCGAGTTGTCCCTGCGGCTCAGGCCGAAGTCGCAGGGCCGTGGTTGGGTGCTTGGAATCGGTCGCTTCGTCGGCGACGACCTGCAGTGGTTCCGGGTGTTCTCGATGAGCACCCGGCCGCGCCGGACCCTGTCGCGGCGCGACGTGCAGGTGCTCCGCAGGCGGCCGCCCAAGGGACCGGAGGTCTACGCGCTGCTCAAGGGCGCCGAGGTCGTCGAGCTGACATCGGCCGCGGGGCCGGTTGAGATCGCCCTGGACGCCTCCGCGCTGACCGGCTTCCTGGCCTGGCTCGAGGCTCAGCCGCCCGGTGCGACCCTGCCGGCTTGAGCCCTGCTCAGCGCTGTTCAGCGTTGCGGGCCGGCGGTCACCGCGGCGCGGACCTCGACCTCTGTGAGCGTGTACGGCGAGAACTCGGTCATCCACCAGGTCGCCCCTGCAGCCTGCCAGGGTCGGGGGTCCGTGTCGACCGGCCCCCTGACGGCAACGTCGTACGGCCCGGTGCCTGGGCGCTGGGCGTTGACGGTGGCGACGAGTTCGGCGAGCTGGTCGGGGGTCTCGAGGCCGATCGGGAAGACGCCGTCGTGGCGGGCGGCCCGGCGCAGTGGGGCGGGGTTGCCCCAGCGCGCGGCGACCCAGACGGGTACGTGCGGTTGGACCGGCCGGGGCAGGACGGCAAACCCGTCCGCGACGTAGTGCGGGCCCCGGTGCGTAAGGACAGCCCCCGAGCCGGCGGCGGCCAGGATCTCGAGCGCCTCGTCGAGCATCTGGGCCCGCACCCGGGCGTCGGGCTGCTCGCCGCAGCCGGACAGCTCCCCGGGGTTGTCCCCGCCGATGCCGACGCCGAGCGTCAGGCGACCGCCGGACAGCCGGTCGAGAGAGGCCACCTCGCGGGCGACCTTGACCGGCCGGCGTCGCGGGAGGGGGGTGATCATCGGTCCGAGGCGGACCGTCGACGTCGCACAGGCCATCGCGGCAAGGGTGATCCAGGGGTCCGCGATGTCGGTGACCGGCTCCTGGTAGGTGACGTGGTCCCAGACGAAGACCCCGTCCCAACCAGCGGCCTCGGCTTCGGCGGCGAGCCGGGCGACCAGCGCGGGCTCGGCCAGCTCACCGAAGATCGGGAGGAACAGGCCGTGCCGCATCAGCGCTCCCCGCCTGGCTTCCACAGGACGTCGCCGTCGGGGTTGGCGACACGGGACAAAATGAACAGCAGGTCGCTAAGCCGGTTGAGGTAGAGCGCGGGTTCTTTCCCGGTCCGCTCCGGGTCGTCCGCGAGCAGCGCCCAGACCGAGCGCTCGGCCCGTCGTACGACCGTCCGCGCCACGTGCAGGCAAGCCGCCCCCGGCGTACCGCCGGGAAGGATGAAGGACGACAGCTTCTCCAGGCGCGCGTTGTAGAGGTCGCAGGCCTGCTCGAGCCGCTCGGTGTAGACCGGCTCGACCCGCAGCGGGGGGTAGGTGGGGTCGGCGACGATGGGCGTGCACAGGTCGGCGCCGACGTCGAACAGGTCGTTCTGGATGCGCCGCAGCAGGACAACGACGTCCTCGGGGAGCTCGCCGAGGGCGATGGCGACCCCGATCGCGCTGTTGGCCTCGTCGACGTCGGCGTAGGCGGCCAGGCGCGGCGCGGTTTTCGCGATCCGGCTCATGTCGCCCAGCGCCGTCGTGCCGTCGTCGCCAGTCTTAGTGTAAATGCGGGTGAGGTGTACGGACATGCCCGCAGCCTAGGTGGGCGCCCCTAGAGTCGTCTTGTGGAACGCTTCGTGGTCGTCGGGGGTGCCCGGCTCGCCGGTGAGGTCTCGGTGACCGGGGCCAAAAATATCGTCCTGAAGCTGATGGCGGCCTCGCTGCTCGCAGTCGGCACGACCACCCTGACCGAGGTCCCCGACATCCTCGACGTGGCGATCATGAGCGAGTTGCTGCGTCGCCTCGGCTGCCGGGTCGACCGTGACGGCTCCAACGTCCAGATCGCCGTCCCGGAACGCCCTGGCCACGAGGCGGACTACGACCTGGTACGCCGGATGCGTGCGTCCATCACCGTCCTGGGGCCGCTGCTCGCGCGATGCGGTGAGGCCAAGGTGGCGCTGCCCGGTGGCGACGCGATCGGCTCGCGTGGGCTCGACATGCACATCGCGGGGCTGCAACGGCTGGGGGCGACGGCGGCCATCGAGCACGGCTATCTGGTGGCCACGGCGCCCCGGTTGACCGGCGCGCAGGTGTGGCTCGACTTCCCCAGCGTCGGGGCCACCGAGACCCTGCTGCTTGCCTCCGTGCTCGCCAAGGGCACGACGACCATCGACAACGCCGCCCGTGAGCCCGACATCGTCGACCTGTGCGAGTTCCTGCTCGCCATGGGCGCGCAGATCGGCGGCCTCGGCACGTCCACCCTGCAGGTCGAGGGCGTGGACGTCTTGACCCCGACGAGCCACCGGACACTGCCGGACCGGATCGTCGCGGGCACCTGGGCCGTCGCGGCCTGCCTCACCCAGGGCGACATCTTCATCCGTGGCGGCCGGGCGGAGCACCTGGAGAACACGCTCGACAAACTGGTCACCGCCGGGGCTGTGGTCACCCGCTCACCCGACGGCTTCCGGGTGCAGATGCAGGGGCGCCCGCGGGCGGTGGACGTCGTGACGCTGCCCTACCCGGGTTTCCCGACCGACCTGCAGCCGATGATGCTGACGCTCAATGCGATCGCCGAAGGCACCTCGATGATCACCGAGAACGTCTTCGAGGCCCGCTGGATGTTCGTCAACGAGCTGACCCGGCTCGGCGCCGACGTCCGCACCGACGGCCACCACGCCGTCGTACGCGGGATCCCGCAGTTGTCCGGCGCTCCGGTCACCGCGCACGACATCCGGGCCGGAGCAGCGCTCGTGCTGGCCGGTCTGGTGGCGGACGGCGTGACCGAGGTGCACGACATCCACCACGTCGACCGCGGGTACGAGGGCTTCGCGGACGCCCTCGTCGCTCTCGGCGCAGACGTCCGACGGGAGAGCGGTCCCGACCCGCTGTTCTGACTGCCCGCCGGGGCTGTCAGGAACTGTCAGGGACTGGAGACGAGGCTGCGCGCCCGCTCGAGATCCTTGCTGAACACGAGCACCTCGAGGTCGTTCGAGATGCCGGCCCGGACGCCGGCCTCCTGCAGCACCTCGCGCAGCATCTCGGCGTCGTCGCGTGTCCGGACGGTCGCGACGGTGACCAGCAGGCCGTAGTCGCCGGCGCTGAGCACCTTCTCCAGCCGACGGGCGGTCCGGTCCTCGCGGTGGTCGGTGGAGAAGACCCATCGGCAGATCAGCACGAGCAGACCCAGGGCGGCGACGGCCACGATCGGGCCCAGCAGGAAGTGGTAGCTCGAGACGACGGGCACGGCATGAGTATCCGGGCGATCGGCCCGCGTCGCTACCCAGCGACCATGCGGCGGCCGTCGGTGATCTTCCCCGTAGAGTGCCCGACACGCCGTGCAGACCCACCAGATGCGGAAGATCGCCAGGGCTGGGGCCGCGGCGGACTGTCCTTGAGGCCATATTTGTGTGTGGCGACGGCGTGGCTTCCACGAGCGTGACGTGATCGTGACCACAAAATGGCAACCGTGGGGGGTTCCCTGACGTCTCTCCTCGTAAGGGTTCAGCAGCGGTTGGGGGTCGCACATGCTCGAGGTCATATCTGACGCGTTCGGTACCGTCCTGGGATTGTCGGGAAAGCTCGACGTGCACACTGCCGCCGACGTGCGCAATGCGCTCGTCGATGCCGTCGCGGCAGGGGCGGGCGAGCTCGTGCTGGACCTGTCCGCGCTCGAAGCGGTGGACGCCACTGGGCTCGGGGTGCTCGTCGGTGCCCATCGCCGCGCGCAGCGAGCGGGTCGCACGCTGGTGCTGGTGGACGTGCAGGTACCGGTGGCCCGCCTACTGCTCGTGACCCGGTTGGACCGGGTGCTCGCCATCCGGCGTACCGAGCACTGCGTCTGACCTGTTGGCCGTCCACAGGCGGTCGAGCAATCCACAGATCGCGTGAGCAGCCACTGAGGGGCGGCGTCAGACGGGACGGTGGGGCCTTCGCTCGCCACCCTGGAGGTCCTCATGCGCCGTCTGCTCGTGCTCGCCCTGCTTCCTGCCCTCGCCCTGGCCGGCCCCGCGTCGGCGGCCACCGTCCAGACCGCCGCCCCGTGGGGAATCGACCGGGTGGACCAACGGGCGCTGCCCTTGGACGGGCGCTACCGCTGGTCCTCCGGCGGAGCCGGCGTCACGGTCTATGTCGTCGACACCGGCATTCGGCTGACCCTCCGTGACCTGGCCGGCCGGGTGACCACCGGCGTGGATGAGGTGGACGGGGGTGCCGCGAGCGACTGCAACGGGCACGGCAGCCACGTCGCGGGCCTGATCGGGGGCACCCGGTTCGGGGTGGCCAAGAAGGTGCGGCTGGTCGCCGTACGCGTGCTGAACTGCCGGGGGCAGGGCAGCGAGGCGGGGGTGCAGCGTGGCCTCGAGTGGGTGCTGGCGCACCATCGGCCGGGCGAGCCTGCGGTCGCGAACCTGAGCCTGGGCGGCGCCCCGTCGGCGATGCTCGACGCGGAGGTCCGCAAGCTCGTCAGGGCCGGCGTCGTGGTGGTGGTCGCGGCCGGCAACGGCGACGCCTTCGGCCGGGCCGCGGACTCCTGCGGCACCTCACCGGCCCGCACCCGGGTCGCGATCACGGTCAGCGCCACCGACCGACGCGACACCAAGCCGGGCTGGGCCAACGTGGGGACCTGCGTCGACCTGTTCGCGCCCGGCGTCGACATCACCTCGGACTGGTCCACGTCCGACACCGCCACCAAGACCATCTCCGGTACGTCGATGGCCTCCCCGGCCGTCGCGGGGGCTGCCGCGGTCTACCTGTCGACGCACCCGACGGCCACGCCCGCCATGGTGCGGGCCGCGCTGGTCAGGGCCGCGACCCTGGGGGTCGTGGTGGGACACGGGTCGGCGCCGAACCGGCTGCTGCACACGAGCAGCTGACCCACCCCTGGGTAACACACGTCACGGGATGTTCCGCTGGCCCGCCGCAACACCGTCGTTACCCTGCGAGGTATGAGCGAGCGAGACAAGGCCTGGGTGATGCGGACGTATGCCGGACACAGCACGCCGGCCAAGAGCAACGAGCTCTACCGGAACAACCTGTCCAAGGGGCAGACCGGGCTCTCGGTCGCGTTCGACCTGCCGACGCAGACCGGCTACGACCCGGACTCCGAGCTCGCCCGCGGGGAGGTGGGCAAGGTCGGCGTGCCCGTGTCCCACCTCGGCGACATGCGGGCGCTGTTCGACGGGATCCCGCTTGCCGAGATGAACACCTCGATGACGATCAACGCCACCGCGATGTGGATGCTCGCGCTCTACGAGGTGGTCGCCGAGGAGCAGGGTGCGGTGCCGGCCCAGCTGGCCGGAACGACGCAGAACGACATCATCAAGGAGTACCTCTCGCGCGGGACCTACGTGTTCCCTCCCGGGCCGTCGCTGCGGTTGATCACCGACCTGGTGGCGTACACCGTCACGCAGATCCCCAAGTGGAACCCGATCAACATCTGCAGCTACCACCTGCAGGAGGCCGGGGCCACGCCCGTCCAGGAGATCTCGTACGCCCTGTGCACCGCGATCGCCGTCCTGGATGCGGTCAAGGCGTCCGGGCAGGTCCCGGACGAGGGCTTCGGCGACGTGTGCGCGCGGATCTCGTTCTTCGTCAACGCCGGGGTGCGTTTCGTGGAGGAGATGTGCAAGATGCGCGCCTTCACGCGGCTGTGGGACCAGCTCCTGCTCGACCGGTACGGCGTGACCGACCCCAAGCAGCGGCGCTTCCGGTACGGCGTCCAGGTCAACTCCCTGGGCCTGACCGAGGCGCAGCCGGAGAACAACGTCCAGCGGATCGTGCTCGAGATGCTGGGCGTCACCCTGTCGAAGGACGCCCGCGCGCGAGCGGTCCAGCTGCCGGCCTGGAACGAGGCGCTCGGTCTGCCCCGTCCGTGGGACCAACAGTGGTCACTGCGCCTGCAGCAGGTGCTGGCTTTCGAGACCGACCTGCTCGAGTACGACGACCTGTTCGAGGGCTCGGTGGTCGTCGAGGCCAAGGTCGCCGCTCTGTGCGGCCAGGTGCAGGCTGAGGTCGACAAGGTCCAGGGGATGGGCGGCGCGATCGAGGCCGTCGATTACATGAAGACCTCCCTGGTGGGCTCGCACGCCGAGCGCCGTCGCCGGATCGAGGCGGGCGAGGACGTGGTGGTCGGCGTGAACCGCTTCACCACCACCGAGCCCAACCCGCTGCTGGCCGACATCGGCGGCGCGTTCATGACCGTCGACCCGGAGGTCGAGGGCCACGCCATCAGCGCGATCGGGAAGTGGCGGGCGGCCCGCGACAATGTTGCCGCCGACGAGTCGCTGGTCGCCCTGCGGGACGCCGCGCAATCACACGAAGGTCGGCCAGACAGCAACCTGATGGCCGCCACGCTGGTCTGCGCACGGGCCGGCGTCACGACCGGCGAGTGGGCCGGGGTGCTGCGCGAGGTCTTTGGTGAGTACCGCGCGCCCACGGGCGTCGCCGGCGCCTCGGTCGGCGGCCAGGCGGGCGAGGCGATCTCCGCGGTCCGCGTGCGGGTTCGCGAGACAGGGGAGGAGCTCGGCTCCCGGCTCCGGTTCCTCGTGGGTAAGCCCGGGCTCGACGGCCACTCCAACGGTGCGGAGCAGATCGCCGTACGCGGTCGGGACGTCGGGTTCGAGGTGATCTACCAGGGGATCCGGCTGACCGCGGCACAGATCGTGGCGGCGGCCGTCGAGGAGGACGTCCACGTCGTAGGGCTGTCGATCCTGTCCGGGTCGCACATGGAGGCGGTGCCCGCGGTCCTGGCCGGCCTGCGCGCGGCCGGAGCGGGTGACGTGCCGGTCATCGTCGGCGGGATCATCCCCGACTCCGACGCGGCCCGGCTGGCCGAGCAGGGCGTAGCGGCTGTCTTCACCCCCAAGGACTTCGACATGACGATCGTGATGGACCGCATCGTTGACGTCATCCGGGCGGCCAACGGCCTGGAGTAGGCAAAGACCGGTGGTAGCGACCGGGCGCCGGCCTCCTGTGCCGGTTGGGGGAACCGACGTGAGCACGCAGCCATGCTGGACGAGCAACGTCATCCTCAGGCCCGAAGGGCGTGATCTGGCGACTACTCCTGCGTGGATCAGCCCAAGGGTCTCAGGGGCGGTGGGCGGTCACCACGATCGCGGCGTTGTCGGCCTCCAGGGGACCGTCCCCGAGCCGGCGGGTCATCTGTTCGCCCAGGGCGGCGACCAGCGGCTCGAGCGGCCCGCGCTTGGCGAGGGCGAACCGCAGCGGGCTGCCCAGGCCGAAGCCCTCGGCCAGCGCCGTTGCGGAGCGGGCCCGACCGGGCAGGACGACGTGCTCGAGAGCGTCGACGACGAGGCCGCCGGCCGTGACATCGGCGCGGATCTGCTCGGG
>JANXUE010000222.1 GCA_025352005.1 Frankiales bacterium | reverse complement strand
CTGGAAAGAGTGCAGGACCGTGCCGAATCGATTGGCCGCTGAGACCAGTCCCTATTTGCTTCAGAACGCTCAATACCCCGTCGACTGGTGGCCCTGGGGACCCGCGCTTTCGCCGACATCGCCGCAGGTCAGGAGCCTCGGATGCCGGACGAGCTTGTGTGGATCAACGGGCGACTGACTGCTGGGTAGCGATGCGAGGCGCCACGTGAGTGTGCCGCCACATCCGCGCATGGCGGCAAGATCGCGGCCGCAATCGCGTCCACCGCCCAGCGGCAGCAACGGACGTTGTCTGCACGGTGCCGCGGACAAGTAGCGGCACCCACCCGACGCTGCCGCGCACGATTACAACGTCCCGACCGGGGACCGCCATCACCTGCGAAGAACCTCTTGGGCAATGGCAACTCGGTCGCGGCGCTGGGGATATCGGCGTCCCGGCAGCGGCTAAGCGAGATCGCCGACCGGATTGACAGCCGCCCTCGCAAAATCCTCGGATACATGACACCTCAGCAAGCTCAGCGAGCTGTTGCAGTGACTCCCCGAATCTGCCGTGGATCGCCTGCCTGGAGAAGCTGACCGCCGAGGTTCACGAGGGGCTGGCCGCGCTGCGCGACCGGACCCGCGCACGCATCGACGACCTCGGTCGGCGCTACGGTGTCCCCCTTTGCGCGCCACGGGTTTTGGGCACCTGATCGGCATCCACTGGTCGCGGGAGCGCGTCGTCGACCATCGCACGCGCATGCTGGGCGGCCGCGAGCAAGTGGTCAGCATCAACCTCGCGCTCGAAAACGACGGCGACTACCAGACGTTCACGGGTCTGTTCCTGCTCAGCACCTCCATCAGCGCTCAGGAGGTCGACGGGTTCCTGCTGGCCCTGCAGCGAGCTCTGCAAAACGTTGGGCTACGTGTTCTGACGCGCGAACAGAGGCGTCCGACCTGGGAGGTGCTGAGACGGGACGGACCCGGCGGTAAGTGCCGGCTGACAAGTATTGACTGCTGAACCGGTCCTGACATAATGCCAACAAACGAACGGTTGGTAGCGTATGTGAGACAAGGTCCTATAGACGAGTCTCGAGCGCACGGCTTGAGGACAGGGAGCAGTCGGATGACCGCAGCAGAGCAGAGCGCCACTGTCGACGCCATCGTGATCGGAGCCGGCTTCGCCGGCATCTACGCCACGCTGCGCCTGACCGCGATGGGACTCACCGTGAGGTCCTTCGACGCGGCCGATGACATCGGCGGGGTTTGGACGTGGAACCGCTACCCCGGCGCACGGACCGACTCCCTGCACGAGACCTACTGCTTCACCTTCGACCGGGACTTCTACAACGAGTGGGCCTACACCGACATCCACCCCGACCAGTCCGAGGTCTTGCGCTACCTCCACCATGTGGCGGAACGGTTCGACCTGCGCAAGCTCTACACGTTGAGTACGCGGGTCGAGTCGGCCACCTTCAACGAGGCAACCGACCGTTGGGACGTACGCACGGACTCGGGGGAGCAGGTGTCCGCGCCCTACCTCGTGACCGGGCTTGGCCTCGTGTCCGCACCGATCATCCCCGACGTCCCGGGGTTGGAGTCCTTCGGCGGTGAGCTCTACATGACCGCCAATTGGCCGCACGACGAGGTCAGCCTCGCCGGCAAGCGGGTCGCGGTCATCGGCACAGGTTCCAGCGGTGTGCAGGTAATCTCTACCATCGTGGGGTCCGTCGCAGACTTGACCGTCTTCCAGCGGACCGCCAACTGGGTCGCTCGGACCGGCAACCGCCCGGTGTCCGACGAGGAACGGCAGGGGATCCGCCAGCACCCGGAGCAGGTCTGGGACCGGGTGCGCCAGCACCCCGCGGGTTGGCCCTGGGAGCCCGTAAAGCGCATGGCCCTCGATACCCCCGCGGAGGAGCGCGAGCGCCTCTTCGAGGAGGCATGGGAGGAGGGCGGCTTCGCGTTGCTCTATAAAACTTACGCCGACCTGTCGACGGACAAGGCCGCCAATGACATCCTCTGCGACTTCTTCGCCCGCAAGATCGCTTCCCTGGTGGACGACCCGGTGTTGGCGAAGAAGCTGACACCGAATCATCCCTACGGGGCCAAGCGACCCCCGGCCGCCGAGGGCTACTACGAGGCCTTCAACCGGTCCGACGTCCACCTCGTCAACCTGACCGAGACGCCGATCGTCTCTTTCACCGACAAGGGAATCCGGACCTCGGCCGGCGAGCACGAGTTCGACGTGATCATTCTCGCCACGGGCTTCGACGCCATCACCGGCGCTTTCACCCGGATTGACATCCGTGGCCTGGCCGGGGAGCGGCTGAACGACCATTGGGCCGAGGCGCCGCGAACCTACCTCGGGCTGATGATCACCGGCTTCCCCAACCTTTTCATGGTCGCCGGGCCCCAGAGCCCGTTCGCCAACCTCCCACCGGGAGCGCAGGGCCAGGCTGACTGGATCGCCAATGCGATCGCCCACATGAGGAGCGATGGCATCGTGCGGATGCAGCCCTCGATGGACGCCGAAATCGAGTGGACGGCGCACCTCGACGAGATCGCCGAAGGTCTTATGACGCGGTACGGCGAGGCGGCCGGCTCCTGGTTCACGGGGGCCAACGTGCCGGGCAAGCCGCGGGCGTACAACGTCTACTTCGGTGGTCACAACGTGCACGCGGACCGTTGCGACGCCGAGCAGGCCGCCGACTACCCCAACTTCAAGATGAGCCAGCCCGTCTCCGCCGACGTCTGAGCCGGTCAGCGCCGCTGCACCTGCCGCAGGAAGTCGAGGCGCGGACCGTGATGGTCACGCCGATGTCGGTGGCGAGTTGGGCGAGTTGGTGTTTCCAGAGCCGGACGCGGTAGCCGTTGGAACCACCCGCGTCGGCGGTGATCATCAGTCGTTTCGCGTTCGGGTAGGTGGGCTGGCCAACCTGGGTCCACCAGCGCCGCAGGGTGGCCACCGCGAACGCCCCGGTGTCACCGTCGCTGCCGACGGTGACCCAGCCGGTGTAGGCGGCCAGGTCGTAGATGCCGTAGGGGACGGCCTTGGGGATGTCGGCGTTCGGAAAGTCATGGGTCCCAACCCGGATCGGTTGTCCCTGGGGCTGCCAGTCGCGCCCATTGTTTTTTTAGCCCGGGGATTGTCCGACGAGTTCCTTCTTCTTTGCGTCGATGCTGATCACCGGGTCACCGGCCTTGAGGTAGCGCTTGGCGAGGGTGTTGATGTGGGTGAACTGGCCATCCCGGTCTGGGTGCTGTTTGCCCTCAACGGCCTTGAGGTTGCTCTGCAGGCTGTAACCGAGGCCACGCAGCAACTCCCCGACTCGGGAGTGGCTGACCGGATGCCCATCAGTAGTCAACGCGTCCGCGAGTTTCCGCGTCGACTTGGTCGTCCAGCGCAGCGGCGACATCGGATCGCCACGGGTAACCGGCTCCACCAGAGCATCCAGCGCCGCCAGCAGTCCTGGGTCAGTCACAGTCACCGACTTACGTCCACCCCCAGCCCTTCGGACCCGCCCGCCACTAGCCACCCCGGCACGGACGTCCGCGACCCCGCGAGCCACCGTCGGTCGCGAGACCCCGGCGGCAGTCGCCACCGCCGTGACCCCGCCACGGCCCAACGCGATGGCCTCGGCGCCCAGCAGCAGCCGCCGTTGCCGCTCATCGAGCTGAGGCAACAAAGCGGCAAACTTGGCCACCAGCACCCCATGAACGGCGGCCGTAGCCATGCCACAAATCTAGGGTTCGGGCCTCGCCCCCACCCGCAGCAAAACTACATATGTGTGATTCGTGACGTGAATGTTATTCAACTCCAAACCCTAAGCTCCAAGCACGGCGTCCTTGGTCTCACTCGGGCCGCGGCGATCGATCATGCCCTGGATGGCATCCGGGTCAACGCGATCGCCCACGGCTTCATCGATACTCCCCTCCTGCGCACGCGGCACGATGCGGCGAGTGTCGCGCTGCTGGAGTCGCTGCACCCGGCGGGGCGCCTGGGCAGCGCCGAGGAGGTCGGCGAGGCCATCGCCTGGCTGGTGAGCGGGGCCGCCTCGTTCGTCACCGGGTCGATCATCGCCGTCGATGGCGGATACCTCGCCCAGTGAGCACCGGGCACGAGGCTGGTGATCGCTCGGAGCCAGCCCGGGGCAGCCCGAGGCCAGGCGTCCGGCAGCTAGCCGATCCGCACGACCGCCTTGACGACGCTGGGGTCCTGACCATGCACGATCCCGTCGAGCGACTCGAGGCCGTTGCAGACCGTCACAAGGCGGTCGAACGGGAAGCGACCCTGCCGGTAGAGGTCGATGAGGAACGGTATGAAGATGGACGGTACGACGTCGCCCTCCATGTTTCCTTCCACCGACCTGCCGGCCAGGAACGACCACGGGTCGAGGTCGATGCGGGTGCCCGCCGGTGAGACGCCGACGACACCGAGCCGACCGCGGACGCTTAGCGCCGCAAAAGCGGACGCGATCACGTCTTGGAGCCCGGTGGTGTCGACGATGAAGTTCACACCGACGCCGCCCGTGAGCTCCTTGAGCCGTCCGGTCAGGTCGCCCTGCGAGGAGTTCACCACGTCCGTGGCACCGACTTCCTTAGCCAGCGCGAGCCGCTGCTCCGACACGTCAACGGCGATCACCTGACGACAGCCGATGGCCACTGCTGCCATCACAGCACTGAGGCCGACGGAGCCGGTCCCCGTCACCGCGAGGGTGCTTCCGTACGGCGGGCGCAGGGCGTTGAAAACGGTACCTGCCCCGGTCTGCACGCCGCACCCGAGGGACGCGAGAAGCTCGAGGGGAAGCGAGGCGTCCACCGGGACCGCGGTCGAGTGGTGCACCACCACGTGCGTGCCGAACGACGACTGCCCGACGAAGTGGCCGTGGACCGGACTCCCATCGCGGGACCACGCGCTCGAACCGTCTGCACGTGTGCCCGAGAGGTTCATCGCAGCCGAGACGTCACAGTAGACCGGATGCCCCGACAGGCACTCGCCGCACGTACCGCACGAAGCGAAGGTGAGGACCACGTGGTCACCGGGCTTGACCGTGGTCACGGTGGCGCCTACCGACTCGACGACGCCTGCGCCTTCGTGCCCGAGCACGATCGGGGTGGGGAGCGGCAAATCACCTGTGACCACGGCGATGTCTGAGTGGCAGACGCCCGTTGCCACCAGACGTACCAGGACCTCGTCGGCGCGGGGTTCGGCAAGATCGAGCTGCTCCACCTTCAGGTGACCCCTGCGCTCGTCGAGAACGGCGGCCTGGATCTTCATCAGCATCTCCTGGTTCGGTGCTCTAAAAGGCCTTGTCGAAGCCGGCGAACACGGTGTCGAACTTCCAGGCGCCTCCGTGGCGCGTGAGGGTGAACCGGTAGAAGGCCGACGCTACGAGGACGGTCGCCTCCGTCGTACTCGACAGGAGGGTGAGGTAGGCGACGGCGGTAGCCGTCTCGTCTCCAAGCTCGGTCAGGACGATATTGCTCAACACGTGCCGCATCTGATCGGTACGCACCACCATGTAGTCCTGCATCCACGTCGTGATGGCGTCGGCACCCTGCACCGGTCCGACCGGGCCCACGCTTGCGATGACACCGGAGAACTCAGCCTGCTCGGCGAAGAGGGCGCGCATGACGTCGAAGCGCTTCTGGTCGACGGCCAAGCCGTAGGTGGTGATGCTCGCGTGGATGGCGAGCACGTCATCCGCACGCCCGGGGTGCACGACGGGAGGGACGACGTCGACCAGGTCGTACGTCGTTCCCCAGCCGTAGCTGAAGGCGGGCACTGCAAGATCCACATTCATAGTTGCACCAATCGGTTGGTTGGTGTGAGGTTATCGGCTCGTCCTGGTCGCGTAAAGGCCCCGGGGGGCTGCGCAGCTCCTCGCCGCGCATCGGCAGTCACTCCAGCAGCGAGCCGGCCTGGAAGCGCCGCAACGTCTCCTTCAACCCGTCCGCCTCGAGCGCCGTCTTGACCGTGTTGACGGCGTGCGTGTTGTGCACGACGACATCGGTCTCAGCCCCCATAGCAGCCGCGGCTCGGAACCCTTGCAGCTCGAGCACCCGGTTGATCGCGACTTTCTTCATCCGCAGCACATGCGCGGGGGTCTTCGCGATGTCGTGGGCAAGTCTGCGCACGTGCTCAGTGAGGTCCTCGGACGGGACCGCCTCGATCGCCCAGCCCCACTCCGCAGCCTCCACACCGGTGATCCGTCGACCCGGGATGAAGGACAGCAGCTTGGCCCGATTGGCACCGACCCGGAACGCCCACAGCGGTGAGATGAACCCCCCGCCAAGGGGCAGCACTGGCGACGCGGCGATGACAGCGTCCTCGGCGGTCACGACGAAGTCTACGAAGGTCGCGAGTTGGGCTGCCCCGGCCATGCAGTAGCCGTGGACAGCGGCGATGACCGGCTTGGGGTGGTCCCAGATTCGCAGGAACAGCTCGACATAGGACATCTGGCGCTCGTAGTCGTCGACGGAGTCACCTGGCTCTGTGACCTCCGGAGAGTCCGACGACAAGTCGTGGCCCGCGGAGAACGCCCGGCCGGCGCCCCGGATCACCAGCACCCGAGACTCGTCTGTCCGGGCTGACTCCAGGACCGCGCCGAGCCGCTCGAGCATTTCGTGGGTGAGTGCGTTGAGGCGTTCGGGACGGTTGAGTGTGATCCACAGGATCGAGCCCTCGCGCTCGACGAGAATGCTGGGCGCGGTCATCGGGGCAGGACCCGGCTGACTGACACGCTGGCGTCGGGCGAGGAGACGGCCACGGAGGTGGCTCCAGCGGGCTCAGCGAGGATCGAGGCCACGTTGTCCAGGATCGAGCGGGCTCGATGGCGCGGGTCTGTGCGGATCGGGTTTGCGGCGATCATGTCCTGGACCTCGCGGTCGGAGGTCATGAGCCGCAACAGCAGCTCCTCGTCGCTGATGCCCTTCGCGAACCGCGACCGGACCTCCTCCAGGCTCGGCTGCGGTTGCACCCAGCGGGCGAAGTGCTGCGCTCGAGGCTGAGCCATGATCCGGTCGATCACCCAGGGCTCGATGGGCTGTGGCACCGGGCCGTACTGGCCGAGCGCGTACTGGATCACCTCGTCCGGGACGAGCTTGTAGCGCTCCCCCGCGACAATGTTCAGCACGGCTTGAACACCGACGAACTGTGAGAAGGGTGTCGCCATGATGGGCTCACCGAGCTCCTGTCGTACCTGGGGAATCTCGGCGAGCACGTCGGGGAGGCGGTGCTCCATGCCGTGCTGGGCGAGCTGGTTCTTGAGCGTGCCGGTCATGCCTCCCGGTAGCTGGTGGTCGTAGATCCGTGGGTCGTACTCGACCATCTGGCCTTCGGCGTAACCCGCACCGGCTGCGGACCAGGCGAAGTGCTGGGCGACTGGCTCGAACGCAGTGGTGTCGAGGAGGTGCTGAAAGCCCATCCGCTCGAGGATGGGCATCATGCCCTCTGTCGAGGGCAACGACGGTCCGTTGGCCATCGGTCGGGAGGCGGTGTGGAGAACGGTGAAGCCGGCCTTCAGCCCCTCGATGTAGTTGTGCTGAGCAAGACCATTCGTGTTGTGGCAGTGCAGCTCCAGCACTGTGTCCCCTGTGGCCGCCCGGAGAGCGGGGAGGAAGGTGGTGGCGCGCTGAGGGGTGAGGACGCCTGCTGCGTCCTCCACGTAGATCGACTCGACGCCCTGCCATTTGGCCAGGTGCGCGGCGCGCTCGGCGAAGAAGGCGTCGTCGTGCACGCTGGTCAGGCCATACATGACAGAGGGCACTGGAGTGCCGCCCTCGCCATGGATGACGTCTGAGAGGCGCTTCATGGTCGGCAGGTCGTAGAGGCAGTCGTAGAGCCAGAAGCTCGTGACACCGTGCTTGATGAGCGTCCGGACCCAGAGGTCCATGACCGAGTCGGGCGTGAACCCCATCCCGAGGATGTTGCGCGAGCGCAGGCCGCTGCGCACGACGTTGCTCGACAATCCCTTGACCAGCACGTCGAGGCAGGCCCATGGGTCGTCGCGGAACTGCCGGAGCAGGACCGTGAACATGCCCGGC
>JANXUE010000217.1 GCA_025352005.1 Frankiales bacterium | reverse complement strand
CTCAGAGCGACGGCCGGGACGCCGACGCCGTCGTAGGCGGCCCCCGCAACCGCGATCCCCGGCGGCAACGAGGCCCGCAGTCTGCGGACGAGGTCGAGGTGGCCGACGGCGTACTGCGGGAGCCCGCCGCCCCATCGGGTGACCCGGCTGTCGACCAGCGTCGGCAGGGGGCCGACGGCTTCGCGCAGCTCGGCGAGCACTGCGCGGACGAGGTCCGCGTCGTCGCGCTGGAGGTCGGCGACCTCGCCGAAGCGGCCGACCGACGCCCTGACGACTGCCGGACCCGGACGTCCCCACTTGCGACTGGTGAAGGTCACGGCCTTCGTCACGCGCTCCTCGACGGCGGGCACGAGGTAGCCGCTGCCACTGCCGGGGCTCTCGCCATCGAGCACCAGCGTGACGATCCCGACCGACGCGTAGCCAACCCCCCCGAGCTCCTCCACGGTGGCGTGGGGGGCCAGCAGCCGTGCCGCCGGCGCCGCCGGCACGGCCAGCACCACCGCCCCCACCCGTTGGTACGCCGGCTCGGCGACCGACCCCAACTCGAGGCGCCAGCCGTCGGCGGTCCGTTGGAGCCCTCGGACGGTGGTCCCCAGCCTGACGTCCAGGTCACGCGCCAGCACCGGTGGGAGATGCCCGAGGCCACCCTCGATCCCGGCGAACAGCGGTCCGATCGTGGGGGTCCCCCGGGCGGCTCTCGCTGCCTCGAGCAGGGAGCTGTGCTCAGCCAGGTGCGGCCACAGCTGGGGCAGCGTCGCCTGCACCGAGAGCAGGTCGGCCCGGCCGGCGTAGACCCCACCCAGCAGCGGGTCGACAAGCCGCTCGACCACTTCCCGGCCGAGCCGCTCCGCGACGAGGTCCCCCACCGAGATGTCCTGCACGACAGGGGATCCGGGTTTCTCGGCCCCGGCGCGCTCCACGCCCTCGGAACTCAGGACCTGCGAGAGGCCCGCCACGTTCGTGGGGATCCCCATCAACGTCCCGGCGGGCAGCGGTCGCAGGGCGCCGCGGGTCCAGAGGCTCGCTGCTCCCTCCGAGGGGGAGGTGAGGACAAAGCCGGCCGCGGTGGCGAGGTCCACGCCGTACGGGACGCGGCGCAGCATCGAGTCGGCACCCTCGTCGACGGGGACTCCGCCGACGTCGGACACCCTGACCTTGCCGCCGACCTGGGAGGCGGCCTCGTAGACCACCACGCGGGCACCGAGCCGCCTGAGCTCCAGGGCCGCCGCAAGACCCGCGATCCCGGCGCCGACCACGGCGACCAGCCGGCCGTCGGTGGCGAGAGGGGCAGGCATGACCGAAGCCTAGGTGTGACCTAACTGGTGCCGTTCCGTGGCCGACATCAGGAGCCGCTGCGCCCCACGCTGCGTCACAGGACCAGTCCCTCGATCAGTCTGTCGACCTGTCCCGCCACCCGTCCGACCTGGAGGTCGCCCGATGTCCCGTCTTCTGCTCCCCCTCCTGCTCGTCCCGCTGCTGCTCACCGGCTGCTCGGCCAGCGAAAAGTCCACCAACACCTCGGGGTCCGCGGCCCCGAAGGCGGCGGAACAGGACCGGAGCGCAGGCGTGGCCGGCACCACGGCCCATACCTCAGCGGCCGAGGTCAAGGCAGGCGGGTCGACGGTGGCCAACCCCGTCGTACCGCGGTCGGTGATCCGGACAGCCTCGATCGTGGTCACGGTCAAGGACGCCGGTGCGGCCGCAGACCGGGCGACGGCCCTCGCGAAAGCGGCTGGCGGGATGGTGCAGGACGACACCCGCGACCGTCAGGGCGGCGGGTCGGCCCACCTGGTGCTGCGGGTTGCCCCTGCGGAGGTGGCCTCGACCCTGACGGCGCTGTCCGGGCTCGGCAAGGAGCAGAGCCGCCGGGCCGATGACAGGGACGTGACGGACCAGGCCATCGACCTCTCCAGCCGGATCACGACCCAGCGGGCGAGCGTCCTTCGGGTCCGTGCCCTGCTCGCCCGGGCTACCTCGCTGCCTGAGATCACCTCCATCGAAGGTGAACTCACCCGCCGCGAGGCCGACCTCGAGTCACTCCAGAACCGGTCGCACGCACTCACCGGCCAGGTCGACCTGGCCACGGTCGACGTGTCGTTGTCGAGCACGGGTCCGCCGGTTGTCGGGAGTGCGCTCGGGTTCAGCGACGGTCTGAAGGGCGGCTGGCACGCCGTCACGGTGATCGCGACGGCGGTGGCGGTCACCGTCGGGGCGCTGCTGCCCTTCAGCCCGCTGCTCCTGCTCGCCTTCGGAGCCCGTCTGCTGTGGCTGCGGCGGCGTGGCGGGGCGGCGCTACCCGCCCCGATCGGCGACCCGAGCACCTAGTTGTCGGCCGGTCGTCGGCCGGTTGTCGGCCGGTCGTCGGCCGG
>JANXUE010000173.1 GCA_025352005.1 Frankiales bacterium | reverse complement strand
GCGATCGGCACCGCGAGCACGGTGTGGGCGACACCGGCGGCAAACGCCCTCAAGGAGAAGGCCTCGACGCCTGCGGGGGTGGTCCGCTGGCCTACTCCCACGGCGACCACGCCCGGTGCCAGCAGCAGGACGTCGCCACCTTCGAACCACGCCTCGTCGCCTGACCCGCCGTACAGCCAGGGGGTGCCGGCGAAGCGCGGGTGGTATCGGTAGATCGCGCCGGTGAGGGACGTCTCACGCTGCCGGGCCCGCATCGACGGGCTGGTGATCGCGACGTGGTCGGAGACGCAGACACTCGAGTCGCGGGTGAACAGCAGGTTGGGCAGCGGTGGCAGGAGGAGCTCGAAGGGCCCCGCGAGGCGGCCGACGACGCCCTCGGCGCCGGTGCGCGGCAGCTCGTCGTGGGTGAGCCCGGCGGCGAGGTGCGCAGCCAGGTCGGTCGACGGCAGATCGAGCAGCCAGGTCCGCAGCGTCGCAGCCAGGGTCGGCCCGACAACCGTCGGCGCGACCGCCCTGTTGATGACCTCGGCCCGGGCCTCGGGGACGTCAAGAGCCTGAGCCAGGAGCTCGTGGAGGTAGAGCACCTCGGTCCCGCGGTCGCGCAGCGCCGTCGCGAAGGCGTCGTGCTCCTCCTGCGCCCGCCCCACCCATGGGACCCCGTCGAACAGCAGATCGGCGCTGTTGCGGGGCGTCAGGCGCTGCAGCTCCGCGCCTGGCCGGTGCAACAGCACGGTGCGAAGCCGTCCGACCTCGCTGGTGACCTGCACGCTGTCCATATGCCGGAGCCTATCGGGGCACTACCATCAAGCGGTGCGCGTCTTCCTGACCGGTGGTACCGGTTTCATCGGCGGTGTGGTTGCGCGCCTGCTCCGCGAACGCGGGGACGAGGTGGTGGCGCTGGTCAGGACGCCGGCCAAGGCCGCTGCCCTCACCGCTCTCGGATGCGAGCTGGCGTCGAGGGACCTGTCCGACGAGGACGCGTTGCGGACCGCGATGAAGGGTGCCGACGCGGTCATCCACTGCGCTGCGGTCTACGAGATCGGCGTGACTCCCGCCCGCCGCGAGGCCCTGGTCGACGCCAACGTGCGCGGCACCGAGCGCGTGCTTGGCGCCGCGCTGGCCAGTGGGATCCGCAAGACGGTCTACGTGAGCACGGTCTACGGGCCCGGGGACACCAGCGAGATCGGCGGCCTGTCCGACCGCGTCCTGGCAGGCAAGCTCCCCCTCCTGCCCTTCCCCGACCTCGGCGTCACCCCCGTCCACCGCGACGACGTCGGCGCCGGCATCCTGCTCGCGCTCGACAAGGGCACCAGCGGCTCGTCGTACGTGCTGGCCGGTGAGCCGATCCGGACGGGAGCCCTTGTGGCGAAGCTTGCGCGGGTCGCCGGCGGCAAGCCTCCACGCGGTGCGGTGCCGACCTTCCTGCTCCGAGGGCTGGCGCCGTTCGGGCGGGTCGTCGGTCCTGTCCTGGGCTTCCCGAGCAACCTGCGTGAGGTCGTGAGCTCCTCCGACGGGGTCACGTTCTGGGCGAGCAGCGACAAGGCGCAGCGCGAGCTGGGCTGGTCGTTCCGCCCGCTGGCGGAGGGCCTCGCGACGGTGACGTCCTCATGAGCGCGCCCACCATGCGTCCCCAGCTGCTCATGCCGCTCCACCGTCTGACACCGCGTGAGCCTGTCGAGCCGAACGTGGCGGCTGACCCTGTCCGGCCGCATCCCCCGCTACCACGCCTGGTGCACCTCGACGACCCCAAGGATGAGGGCCTCAGGGCCTGGACGACGAGAGTCCGCGAGGCCGACGAGGCCGTCCTGGTGCTGGACACCCGAGGCCGGGTCTTCGGTATGAGCGCGAGTTGCGCGGGGCTGCTGCGCGTCGACCCGGGGCAGGTCTTCGGCGCTCTGCTCGTCGACATGGTGACGCTGGTCGACTTCACCGCTGCGGCCCTGCCCCTGACCGAGCCGGAGCGGCAGGTCCCCCCGCTGCGGGCACTGTCGACCGGGGCGCTGGCCCGCGGCCTGGTCCGCTTCACGCGCAACGGCCGTACCTCGACCTACGACGTCGTCGGGGTGCCGCTCGCGAAGGGTGTCGGCGCGCTCGCCTTCTTCACCGCTGTCTAACCCCGCGAGTGCTGAAGGGGGCGGCGCGGCCGGGCTGGCGCGGGTCAGCGCTCCAGGCGGGCGACGGCGTCGGCAAGCACGTCCTTTGCGGGTCTGCCCAGTACGGTCGCGGCCGCGAGCACGTCCTCCCACTCCGGGTTGCGGTTGACCACCGTCCCGTCCAGGAAGGCCGTCTTGACCCGGATCCGCTGACCCCCCACCACGACGTCGGTGTCGGTGCGCGTCAGGGCGTGTTTGTCGACCCGGGCGCTGCGCATCCCGATGGTGCTCGTCTCCCGGAACACCACCGTCCGGAGCCCCTCCTCCGCGGCGGGAGAGCAGAGCACGGACAGCGTGTACGCCGGCCTCCCCTTCTTCATCAGGATCGGTGTGAGCCACGCGTCGGACGCCCCCGCCTCGAGCAGGGTGGCGAGGACGTGCGGCCACAGCCGCGGGTCCAGGTCGTCGACGTTGGCGTCGAGCACGACTGCAGATCCCTTGCCGGGCAGGGCTTCGCCGAGCACGAGGCGTACGACGTTCGCGACCTCCTCGACCTCACGGCCACCGGCTCCCATGCCGACCGCGGTGACGGTCATTGCGGGCAGCGGTCCCCACGAGGTCGCGAGGGCTGCGAGCAGGGCGGCCCCGGTGGGCGTCGTGCTCTCGTGCGGCGACGGGCCGGCAAGGACAGGGCGTCCGGCGAGCAGGGCCAGGACCGCGGGGGCTGGTACGGGCAGCGGGCCGTGCGCACCGCGGGTGGTCCCTGACCCGAGGGCGACCGTCGAGCAGTGCAGCTCGGTCAGCCCGTGGTGGGCGGCGAGGTGCGCGAAGCCGGTACAGACTCCGACGATGTCGGCAAGGGCGTCGAGGGCGCCGACCTCGTGGAAGTGCACGTCCTCCACGGGTACCCGGTGGACGGCGGCCTCAGCCTCGGCCAGCCGGCGGAAGGCGTCGTGCGCCGCGGGGGGGGCGTCGCGCAGGAGATCACGGACGACAGCCCAGGTGCGCACGGGCTCCTGGGACGGTGCGCTGTTGTCGCCCTGCCGGACGTCCGAAACCCCACCCCGCCCATCGACCTGCACGTCCACCTTGCACGCGCCCAGCCCGGCCCGGGTCACGGTGGAGGCGACCAGGGACAGTCCCAGCCCGAGCGCGGCAACGCCGTCCGACAGCACCGACAGCGGGACGCCGACGTCGACCAGGGCGCCGAGCAGCATGTCACCGCTGACGCCGGCCTGGCAGTCGAGCCAGCCGATCACGCCCTGCCCCCTGACAAAGAACTGCCCCCTGGAGTGGCCCTGCCTGCCGCGACTCGGCGCGCCACTCGGGCCGCGAACACCCCCGCGCCGAACCCGTTGTCGATGTTGACGACGGTGACGCCCGGGGCGCAGGAGTTCAGCATCGCCAGCAGTGCGGCTAGCCCCCCGAAGGCGGCGCCGTAGCCGATCGAGGTCGGCACGGCGACCATCGGCGTCCCGACCAGGCCACCCACGACCGAGGGCAGCGCGCCCTCCATCCCGGCTACGACGATGATCATGTCGGCTCGGTCCAGGACCGGGCGGGCCGCGAGCAGCCGGTGCAGCCCGGCGACCCCCACGTCGTCGACCCGCTCGACGTCCGCCCCGAACGCCCTCGCCGTGAGCGCCGCCTCTTGGGCGACGGGCCCGTCGGAGGTACCGGCTGCTAGGACCGCCACGAGGCCGCGGGGAGTGGGCGGGGAGCCGACCAGGACGGTTCGGCCCGACCCGCCCAGAGCGGTCGCGACCTCGGGGGTGCAGCGGGTGACGAGGACCCGGTCGGAGCTTGTGCGGAGCTGGGCGACGTTGTCCAGGACCTGCTCGGTGGTCTTGCCCTCCGCGTAGACGACCTCCGGGTCGCCGGTCCGCAGCGCGCGGTGCGTGTCGACGAGGGAGTGCGCGAGGGCGTCGTACGGCGCCGTCGCGAAGCGGTCGAGGGCGTCGGCGGGCGTGAGGACGCCG
>JANXUE010000161.1 GCA_025352005.1 Frankiales bacterium | reverse complement strand
GGACCTGGCGGACCTGGCGGACCTGGCGGACCTGGCGGACCTGGCGGACCTGGCGGACCTGGCGGACCTGGCGGGCCGCGTGGACACAGCAACCTCGACCCGGCGCACGAGGCGGCCGAGAGCCAGGAGCGGGCGGCGCAGGAGAAGGCCAACGACGCCACGCTCCCGCCGGAAAGTCCGATCCCCTCGGGCTGACCGGGTCTTGGGTGGCTCTCAGGGCCGTGGGCTTGCGGGCTGCATGGCGAGCGGGAGCCGGAACCAATGGGTCTTCCCGCCGCCGGGGTGCTCAACGCGACCGTGCGAGCTCGCCAGGTGTTCGACCAGGGACAGTCCCCGGCCACCGTCACGGTCTGGTGTGTCCGCCGCGACGTGACCGAGGTCGAGGTCGAAGACCCCCACCAGCACGTCGGTGCGGGTCAGGGACAGCGACACCTGCAGGGGCGTGCGGGCGTGGACGACGGCATTGGTGACCAGCTCGCTGGTCAGCAGCCGCAAGGTGTCGCGGGTGCCCTCCCAGATCTCGGGGAGCTGGTCGCTGACCCAGGCTCGGGCGAGCCGCGCGCTCACCGCCTCCGGCGGCAGGCTCAGGGTCGCGCGGCGCAGGAAGTCCTCCTCAGGCGCAACCAACGGCACACTGTCCGGCCGCTGCATGTCGGCCCCCTTTCGACCGTGCCGGCCGTGTCAGACACCAGCGTGCCCAACTCTGGACAGTTCACCCGCTTTCGGGTCAGTCCTTGTCGCCTGCCCTCCAGGAGACGCAGGCGCGCACACCATCAAGGTTGCGCCGTGAGGAGGCACCCCGGAGTGCGCCCGACGGCGGGCCGCCGGCTGGCATCAGGGTCAGCCCTCGAGGCGGAAGGCGACCTTCAGGCCGACCTGGAAGGTGATGGCACCGTCCTCGCCGACGGCGCCGCGGGTCTCCGTCACCTCGAAGTACTCGACATTGCGAACGGTCTTGGAGACGCGGGCGACACCGTTGCGGATCGCCTCGGCGACTGACTCGGTGGAGGTCCCGACGACCTCGGTGATGCGGTAGATGTGTTCGCTCATCAGGTGTCCTTCGGTCGACGGCCGATGGTGCGGCCGAGCCAGGTGAGAGGGTCGTACTTCATGTCGACGACGCGCTCCTTGAGGGGGATCAGCGCGTTGTCGGTGATGTGGATGCCTTCGGGGCAGACCTCGGTGCAGCACTTGGTGATGTTGCACATCCCGAGCCCGGCCTGCGTGCGAGCGAAGTCCTTGCGGTCGACCGTGTCGAGGGGATGCATGTCGAGCTCCGCGATCCGCATCAGGAAGCGGGGGCCGGAGAACGACTCTTTGTTGTCCTCGTGGTCACGCACCACGTGGCAGACGTCTTGGCACAGGAAGCACTCGATGCACTTGCGGAACTCCTGCGAACGCTCGACGTCGACCTGCTGCATCCGGTAGGTGCCGTCGGCCTCGCGTGCTTTCGGCGTGAAGGCCGGGATGGCGGCGGCCTTCTTGTAGTTGAAGGACACGTCCGTCACGAGATCCCGGATCACCGGAAAGGCCCGCAGCGGAGTGATCGTCACGACGTCGTCCTCGGCGAAGTCGCCCATCCGGCACAGGCACATCAGCCGCGGCTTGCCGTTGATCTCGGCGCTGCACGACCCACACTTGCCGGCCTTGCAGTTCCAGCGGACCGCGAGGTCACCGACCTGGGTGGCTTGCAGGCGGTGCAGGACGTCGAGTGCCACCTCGCCCTCGTTGACCTCGACCTCGTAGTCCTGCAAGGCCCCGCCGTCGGGCCCCCCCCGCCAGACCCGCAGCTTTCCCAGGTAGCTCATGTCGTCGACTCCTCGAAGATCTCGGCCAGCTCCGGCGGCATGACGGGCAGGTCCTTGCGGGCCAGGTCGATCGACCCGGTGTCGTTGAGCGTGCAGATCAGGTTGAGCTTGCCCCACTCGGGCGACGGTGTCGGGAACTCGTCGCGGGTGTGCCCCCCCCGGCTCTCCTCCCGCGCGATCGCGGCCTTTGCGATGCACTCGGAGACCCGCAGCAGGTTGCGCAGGTCGATCGCGAGATTCCAGCCGGGGTTGAACACGCGGTCCCCACCCACTTTGAGCTTGCGGGTCTTGAGGTCCTCGATCGTGGCGAGCGCCTGCTGGACCTCCGCGCCGTTGCGGATGATCCCGACCAGCTCCTGCATCGCCTGCTGCAAGCTCGCCCAGACGGTGTACGGGTTGTCGCCCGCCTCGTTCGTGAAGGGCACCAGGGCTTCTGCCTCCGCGGTCGTGAGGTCGGCCTCGGTCGGGGCCACGGCGCTGGTGCGCTTGGCGTGGGCGGCGGCCGCCGTACCGGCGCGCTTGCCGAACACCAGCAGGTCCGACAGGGAGTTGCCCCCCAACCGGTTCGACCCGTGCATCCCACCGGAGACCTCGCCGGCAGCGAAAAGGCCGGAGACGCTCGCCTCCTGCGTCTCGGGGTCGACCTCCACGCCGCCCATCACGTAGTGGCAGGTCGGCCCGACCTCCATCGGCTCCTGGGTGATGTCGACCTCGGCCAGCTCTTTGAACTGGTGGTACATCGAAGGCAGCCGTCGCTTGATGTCCTCCGCGGAACGACGGGACGCGATGTCGAGGAAGACGCCGCCATGGGGGGACCCGCGGCCGGCCTTGACCTCGGTATTGATCGCGCGGGCCACCTCGTCGCGAGGGAGCAGCTCAGGGGGGCGCCGGTTGTTGGCGTGGTCGTCATACCAGCGGTCCGCCTCTGCTTCGTTGTCGGCGGTCTCGGCGGCGAAGTAGGGGGGGATGTAGTCAAACATGAAGCGCTTACCCTCGGAGTTGCGCAGCACCCCGCCCTCACCGCGCACCGACTCGGTGATCAGGATGCCCTTGACCGAGATGGGCCAGACCATGCCGGTCGGGTGGAACTGCAGGAACTCCATGTTGACCAGGGAGGCGCCGGCGCCGAGGGCAAGGGAATGCCCGTCGCCGCTGTACTCCCAGGAGTTCGACGTCACGATGTAGGCCTTGCCGACGCCGCCCGTCGCCAGGATGACCGACGGCGCAGACCAGCTGACGAACTGCCCGTCGATGCGGCGGTAGCCGAAGGCGCCGGTGATCGCGCCCTCCCCGCCGGTCAGGAGCTTGGTGACGGTGTGCTCCATGAACACGTCGATGCCCAGGGCCACCGTGCGCTGCTGCAAGGTGCGGATCAGCTCCAGGCCGGTGCGGTCACCGACGTGGGCGAGCCGGGCGAAGCGGTGGCCACCGAAGTCGCGCTGGGAGATCAGCCCGTCCTTGGTGCGGTCGAACAGCGCCCCCCACTCCTCGAGCTCGCGGACCCGGTCGGGCGCCTCCTTCGCGTGCAGCTCGGCCATCCGGTAGTTGTTGAGCATCTTGCCGCCGCGCATGGTGTCGCGAAAGTGCACGCGCCAGTTGTCCTCGGGGTAGACGTTGCCCATTGCGGCGGCGATCCCGCCCTCGGCCATGACCGTGTGGGCCTTGCCGAGCAGCGACTTGCAGACCACGGCAACCCGGGCGCCTTGGTCGTGGGCCTCGATCGCGGCCCGCAGACCAGCGCCGCCGGCACCGATCACGATCACGTCATAGGAGTGGTTGTCGGTCATGTCAACACGTCCTCTCAGCTAACCCAGCGCGGGTCGGTGAACGCACCCGAGCTGACCAGCAGCACGTAGACGTCGGTGAGGGCCACGCCGAACAGCGAGACCCAGGCGAGCTGCATGTGCTTGTGGTTGAGGGTCGAGACGTAGCCCCACAGCTTGTAGCGCACCGGGTGCTTGGAGAAGTGCGTGAGGCGGCCGCCGATGATGTGCCGGCAGGAGTGGCACGACAGCGTGTAGAGCCAGAGCAGCGTCGCGTTGAGCACCATCACCACGGTGCCGAGGCCGATCCCGAAGTGGTGCCCGCCGTCCCGCTCGAACCGGAAGGCCAAGATCGCGTCGTAGGTCAAGATGACGTTGAAGACCATGCCTGCGTAGAAGAAGTACCGGTGGATGTTGTTACCGAGCAGCGGGAGCTTGGTCTCGCCGGAGTAGCTCTGGTGGGGCTCGGCGACGGCGCAGGCCGGCGGGGAGAGCCAGAACGAGCGGTAGTAGGCCTTGCGGTAGTAGTAGCAGGTGAGCCGGAAGCCCAGCGGGAAGATCAGGATGAAGATCGCCGGCGTGAAGAAGGCGTTGCTCGGGAAGATGTCGATGCTGGGGGCGTCACCGCAGCCGGCCTTGGACAGGCACGGGGAGTAGAACGGCGAGATGTAGGGGTCCTTGTAGAACTTCGACCCCATGAACGCGCGGATTGTCGAGTAGATGATGAACGCCACGAGCACGAGGACCGTGATGAGCGGCTGGATCCACCACCGGTCGGTCCGCAGGGTCTTGGCGTCGATCGTCGCGCGGCCCGGTGCACCGGTTCCTGCGGGGGCGATGGCGGTCATGCGGTCCTTTCGTCGGTCATGCGGCACCTGCCGTGCTCGAGCGGGCTCACCGTCCGCCGCCGAGGCCTTCGTCCTCGGCGTCTATCCAGAACTCCTGCGGGTACGCCGTGTCGTCGATGGTCTCCATGGACTGCATGACCGGCCTCGGATCGGCGCGCTCGGGGGCCGGAGCGCCGGCCAGCAGGTCGAGGTCCTGTTGCACCCGCTCGACGTCGACCGTGAGCCGGCGGGCGTCGAGGGTGTCGCCGTACCGCCCTGCCAACGTGCGGACGGCCTGCTCGAGAGTGCGCACCGCCTGGCGGGCTGCTCTTACGTCGTCCTTCACGGTCATCGTCCTTTGACCTTCCGCGTACCGGTCGGTGGCTGCGACCTCGGACGGGGTGCAGACGAAGCGCCGACCCCATGACCCAACCACATCAGCGCAACCACCGAGACAGGTCTCGCCGGTCGGGGCGCCTACAGGCAGCGCACAGGCTCGGCTGGCACCATGGTGCGGTGATCCGTCCCCGCCGGGCTGTCGGCGTGCTGTCTGCGGCGCTGCTTGCCACGGGAGTGCTCGCGGGGTGCGGCACGACGAGCCGTGCGGCCGTCCCGACGTGCTCGTCAGGGACGGTCGTGCTCACGACCGAGCAGTCAGCGAACGCAGCCACGATCGCAGCGGTCGGCAAGCGCCTCGGGCTGCCCAACCATGCCGTCACGGTGGCCCTGGCCACGGCCTTCCAGGAGTCGGGGATGCGCAACCTGACGTACGGTGACCGCGACTCGCTCGGGCTGTTCCAGCAGCGGCCGTCCCAGGGCTGGGGCACCGCGCGGACCGTCCAGACCCCGCGGTTGGCCGCGGCGAGCTTCTACCGGCGGCTGCTCAAGATTCGCGGCTGGGCAACCCTGCCGGTGACCACGGCGGCCCAGCGGGTGCAGCACAGCGCCGCGCCGGCGGCCTACGCGCAGTGGGAGGACCCAGCCCGCGAGCTGGCCCGCGCCCTCACCGGCGAGGTCGCTGCCGGGCTGACCTGCCGGTTCCGTCCCACCCTCAAGCCGGGCGCCTCGACGGCATTGGGGAGCGCGGCCGTCGCCGAGCTCGGTCCCGGGGGTCTGTCCCGGACGCGCACGGCGGCTACGACGTGGACCACCACCACCTGGCTCGTCGCCCACGCCTCGAGCTATGGCGTGTCCTCGGTCAGCGTCCTCGGGCAGAACTGGACAGCCCAGCGGGGCACATGGAAGGCCGACCCAACTGCCTCTGCCCTCCGCTGGTCCTGATGCGCGCTCGGGTTAGAAGCTGTGGCCCAACCCGTAGGTCAGGCAGGTGCCGTACGTGGTCGCGCCGACAAAGGCCGAGATGACAACCGTGGCGCTGACCCGGACCCAGCGCTTCTGCGGTCCGGGCATCGCGTGCGGCAAGTACGCCTGCGGCAGCCGGGAACCGCGCAGCAGCTCCAGGTAGTGCGGGTCCGGCTGCGGCTTGGTTGCCTCGTCCGAGCCGCCGTACCAGCTGTCGTGCTCGCTGTCCTGGTCCTGGAGCGTCATGGCTCGACGGTACGCCGGGTAGGGCAGGATCGCCGAACATGAGCGAGGAGCCCGACTACAGCACCTGCAGTGTCTGTGGCACAACGGTGCAGGACAGGCCCGTGACCTGGTCGCTCCAGGTCGGCGCCCGCGGGCCACGGCGGCAGTCGGAGTGGCTCTGTGAGCGGTGCACCCGGGACAACCTCCGGTCGATCGAGGGCAAGCTCGACGAAGCCTGGTGGTAGGCCGGTCAGCGGCGGGACGGGGCGTCGACCGTCCCGGGCGGGGCGAAGCCGGGCTGCCACTTCTGCATGAGCGCCCGGAACGGCGCTTCGCCACCGAGCTGGCACAGGACCGCGAGCGTGCCGGTCGTGACCCGGTGGATCAGCAGGTACGACGGGGGCAGGTTGAGCTGGCGTCCCAGCTGCGACGCCGGGCTGCGCGGGTCGCCGAGCCGCATGGCCTGTCCACGCAGCCAGTCGCGGGAGAACTGGAACGTCGGCCCGGCGATCGGGTCGAGCAGTGGCCGCAGGTAGCTGAGCACCGCCTCGGCGTCGACGGTGATGCCGGGCTTGACGAAGCCCTCCTCGCGCAGGGCGTCCAGGACGTCGTCCGCCCGGCCTTCCAGTGCGAGCCGTGAGAGCCGGCCGATCGGTTCGGGGGCCCCGTCGGGGAGCCGGTTGACGGCCCCGAAGTCGATGACGCCGAGGCGCCCGTCGGACAGCAGCCGGAAGTTGCCCGGGTGCGGGTCGGCGTGCAGCAGCCCGGCGAGAACCGGTCCCGAGAACAAAAAGGTCGCCAGCAGTGTGGCGGCGCGGTCGCGCTGCTCCTGGGTGCCCTCCCGGATGATGACGGCCAGCGAGACTCCCTCGATCCACTCGGTGACGAGGACCCGGTCGGCGAAGGCCACGACGCCGGGGACGCAGATGTCGGGGTCGTCGGCGAAGGCGTCGTGGAACGTGCCCTGGCTCTCGGCCTCGAGCCGGTAGTCGAGCTCCTCGGCAACCCGGGCCTCGAGTTCCTTGAGCAGCGGCTTGACGTCGAGGCCGGGGGAAAAGGCTGAGAAAATCCGCGCGAGCCGGCCGAGCTGGCGCAGGTCTCCGAGCAGGGCCTTGCCGGCGCCGGGGTACTGGATCTTGACGGCGACCTCGCGGCCGTCGCTCCAGACCGCCTTGTGCACCTGGCCGATGCTGGCCGCGGCCGCCGGCTTGTCGTCGAAGGTCGCGAACTGCTCCCGCCAGTCGGGACCGAGCTGGTCGGCGAGCACGGCATGCACCGTGGCGGCCGGCAACGCTGGAGCGGCCTCCTGCAGCTTGGTCAGCGCCGCGCGGTACGGCGCGGCCACCTCCTCGGGCAGTGCTGCCTCGAAGACGCTCATGGCCTGGCCGAACTTCATCGCGCCGCCCTTGAGCTGGCCCAGGACCTGGAACAGCTGCTCGGCCGTGCGCGCCTGCAGCTCGGCCGCGACCAGCTCGGCCGGCCGGCCCCCGAGGCGCTTGCCCAAACCGATCGCCCCACGCCCGGCCACGCCGAGCGGCAAGGTGGCGAGCTTGGCGCCGCGGGCGACCGTGCGCTTGGGGATGTCGTTCACCAACCCAGTGTCCCGGTACGCCGGGTCGGGCGCCTCTCCGGGCCGGTCCGGTCTTGTCCGGCCCTCAGGCAGCCCCGGTGAGCGGCCGAGCCGAGGTCCACGCGCAGGGGCATGAGGGGTGCTGCGGCCACGTCCGGCGTCGCCAGCGCCAGCCGGGGGTCTCGAGCTCGAGAGTGCCGCCGATCGCCCCGGGGCGGCCGCCCTCGAGCAGCTCCAGCACCTGCAGGCACGCGTGGGCGGCGACGGCAGCGGCGAGGACCGAGTCGCAGGGCTCGGGCGCGCGCGGTCGGCGGCTCAGCTGCGCGGACAACGCCGGCCAGTCCGGGTCGACACTGGTCCGGACCAGTTCGAGGCAGCCCAGACACGGTGAGCGGCCGGGCAGGACGAGCGGCCCCACCACGCCCACGCTGCCCTGCACGCGAGCGACCAGATGCGGCTGGTCGTCCCGCAGCAGCCAGGTGGCCGTCTCGGTGGCGCCGTCGTCGGTCAGCACGACCAGGGCCGGCCGTCGGGTGGCCCAGGCAGCCTGCCGCTGCGCCTTCAGCCCGCGGGGAAGCCCAGCGCCCTGGGGCCCGACGGCTGCGCGTTCCGGGTCGTGATGGCGTCGGGGCCGGTCCGCGGACTCCTCCTCGAGGTACCCGCGCAGGTCGACGGTGCCGACCCCCGCGTGGGTGAGCAGCGCCGCCAGCGGTGCCCCCACCCGACCCCTGCCCTGCACGATCACCCGTGCCGCCCGCCGCTGGTGCAGCGCCTGGGTGGCGCCGCCCCCGTGCACCAGGGTGAGTGCCGCCAAGTCTGGGTCCAACCGTTGCCGCTCCTCCCGGGTCACTGGTGCCGGACCGCCCGACGCGTCGGTAGTCACGGCATCGACGGTGCCGCCGGAGCGAAGCAGGTCCGCGTCGAGCAGCAGGCCGCCGTCCTGCAACATCCTGAGCAGGGCTTCGACGTCCTCGCAGCCCAGTGACCGGGCCGACCGGACCACCTCGGCGTGGGTCCGCGTTCCGTCCAGCAGCGGCAGGACGACCCGGCGCTGCGCGTCGAGACCCTCGATCACCACGGCACGGGAGCCCAGCCCGACCTGGAGCGTCTCGCGGTCGCGCCACAAGCGCCGGGCGGCAGGGATCAGGGCAGGGCGCACGGGGACCTCCGGAAGGGCACGAACAAGACGTCAGGTCGACGTGATGTAGACGGGGTGGACCGTTGCACCCCAGCCCTGTGGAGTGCTGCGGCCGTCCACAGCCCGGCGCCCCGTCCACAGCTCCCCGCGGGGGTCTGGAAGCACGAAAGGACGGCCCTGGGATACGGGGCCGTCCTTTCGGGGCGTACGAGGTGCTTGCTGTGCTGGCTGGCTACGCCTTGCCGAGGATGCGATTCATTTTCGTCCCGCACACCGGGCACAGGCCTTGGGCCATGCGGCGACCGGAGTCGCTCACCTTGACCTCGCCGTCGAAGTCCCGCTTCTCCTTGCACTTCACGCAGTAGCCGTTGTAGGTCTCCGCCACGGTGGCCTCCAGAGTCTCAGTCGGGGCGTTGCCCCGTTGCCCAACGCCGGTTGGCGCGCGGCATTTCGTGAGAAGACCCTAGCGGCTCATGGCGCAATCACGGTGTCGGTGGGCTTCGGGCGTGGCGGAGGCATCGCCAGAAACGTGACGACCGAGCCCACGGTCAGGGTCGGCCGTACCGGTCAGGGTGCCTCCCCTGCTCCCTCGAATGGCCACTCATCCGAGCGATGGCCGTTACGCAGAGTTACAACTGGCCGTGACAAGCAACACGGTGTGAACGGGCAAGGCCCCGCTGACCTGCAGGTATGTGTTCGTCGACCCTCATGAGTGCTTGCTGTCCGCTAGCAAGAGCAAGCAATCGCGCCTAGCGTTACTGCCAGGAAGCACCCGCCGGCCTGCCAGCAGGCTGCACACCGAGAGGAAGGTGAGGTCCACCGCCCGCCCGCACGGCCTCACCCAGGGGCCGCCGGCGACCGGGCAGCGACCAGCGCCCCATGACTCCAACCCCGGCCCACGACTCCGGCAGCGACTCTGCACCTTTGCCCGCCTCCGGGCGCCGACCGTCCCGCACCAGCCGCCACACGGCCGTCGGGCAACGCCGAGCGCGCGTAGCCGGAGGCGTCCTCACCGGACTCGCGTTGTGCGCCGGCGCCGCGGCTGCCACCGGCACGCTGCTCGAGCCGACCGGCTCCGGTAGCACTGTCCCTGTCTCCTTGGCTGCCCCACCGCTGCCCGCCCAGGGCGTCGTCCCGCGAGCGGCGGTGCGGATCCCCCGTGCCAGTCGTGGGGGAGCGCGCACCGCGCTGGCTCCGGTCCGCTACGAACGCCGCACCGTCACCGTCGGCTCGAGCTTTTCCGGCAATGCCTCCTGGTATGGCGGCTTCTTCCAGGGCCGACGTACCGCCAACGGCGAGCGCTTCGACACCAACGACCTGACCGCAGCCAGCAAGACGCTTCCCTTCGGCACCCACCTACGGGTCTGCCGCAGCAACCAGTGCGTCGTCGTCCGCGTCAACGACCGTGGCCCCTACGTCTCCGGCCGGATGCTCGACCTGACCCGCGCCGCTCGGGACGCCCTGGGCTACGACGGCGTCGCGTACGTCACCGCCACACCCGTGGCCACCCGCAGCGTCGCCGTGCGCACAGCCGCTCGCCCGGCTGCGCGTCCGCCGGTCCCTCCGGTGGTCAGTGCCGCCGCCGCGTTTCCCAGCCCGATCAGGCCTGCTAGGGCGGCTACGTTGCCCGCTTCTCCCGGTACCGTCCTCGCGGCCGACAGCAGCCCCGGCACCTTCGGTGGCAGCGCCGCCGTGCTGGCCGTCACCTCGGGTCTCGCGCTGGTGGCAGCCTCGGCCGGCGGGATCGTCGTACACCGGCGGCGGAGCTGACCCCCTTACGCTGGGTCTTTCCCTGAGCTGAAGGAGTCGCCGTGGTCCTCAAGGTCGAGCGTCCCTCCGAAGGGGTCGTGCTGCTCACGCTGGACCTCCCCGACCGCCGCAACGCGATGACCGACGAGCTCACCGCCGCATGGGGCTCGACCGTCGAGGGCCTACGTGGTGACCGTTCGGTCCGCTGCGTGGTCGTCACCGGTGCCGGCAAGGCGTTCTCGGCCGGTGGCGACCTGGGCTGGCTGCACACCGGTGGGTCCTCCGTCGACGGGCTGCGCGACAAGATGCTGCCGTTCTACCGGACCTGGTTGACGCTCCGGACGCTCGACGTGCCGTCCATCGCTGCGATCAACGGCGCAGCGGTCGGGGCAGGCGCCGCTCTCGCCCTGTCTTGCGACCTGCGCTACGCCGGTACGTCGGCCAAGGTGACCGTCCCGTTCGCGCAGCTCGGGATGCACGCCGGGATGGCCACCACGTACACCCTGACGGAGGTGGTCGGCGTTGCCGCTGCCCGGGAGCTGCTGTTCACCGGCCGAGTGGTGGACGCCCCCGAGATGCTCCGGCTGGGGCTGTGCTCGGCGGTCTTCCCGGACGAGCAGTTCCTGCCGTCTGTGCTGGAACGGGCCGCGGCCGTCGCCGCCGGCGCACCCGTTGCCACCCGGCTGCACAAGGAGGCGCTGCGCGACGGCGGGCCGGCGTCGTTCGAAAAGGCGCTGCAGTGGGAGGCGCTCGCGCAGCCCGTCACGATGGCCACCCAGGACCTCAGGGAAGGGCTGCAGGCGAAGGCCGAGAAGCGCTCGGCGGTCTTCACCGGAGCATAAGTACCGAAGCAGGTCCACAGGGTGCGGCGGCTTGTTGCCTTAGGTGGCACGAAGTTGCGGCTGCTCCTGCAGGAACGAGTGCACCTGGCGCCGGTTCTCCAACACGATCCAACGTTGAGAGATCGGGGCGGTGCTGAGTAGTGCCCCGTACTCGTCGTCGTACCTGCCGTGCATGCGCCAGGCCCACGTCACGATCGAGCGCTCAGGGTCGCGTGACAGCACGTCGCGCGATTCGCGCCACGGCGCCAACCCTGCCATCCGGACGCCCTGCGTGCGGGCCGATACTTACGTGGCCCGCAACCGGCCCGACACGGTTACGGAGCCCCCGATGTTCCTGGGCCCGCTCGCCTTCCCCTTGCGAGCGGGTCCGGGGCACCGAGGGCTCCGTGGAGCAGGACGTTAGGAGTCCGTTCGGGGCCCGTCAACGTGCCGGTCCTCGTCCCTGTGGACACTGCTGGGGACAGGGTGTTGACGGTCCGGTGTGTCGCTGTGGACAGGCTTGTCCACGGACTGTGGACAACTCTGTGGACGACGCCTCCGAGGGCTCTGACCTGCACGGATACCTTCCACCGGCTGTGGGGGAAAAAAGGTGGTGGTCAGACGCACTGGTGCGCCGCAGCCAGCCCGCGGAGGGCCGACAGATCACGCCGGAACGGGGCCGTCCGGGTCGTCCGTGCCATGGGGGCCGTCCTCTGGACCGGACTCGCCGTCCAGGCCGTAGGGCGAGGCGGCGTCCTCGTCGAGCTCACCGTCGAGATCCTTGTCGAGCGCCCGCAGGCCCGCGTCCCAGTCGGTCTGCTCGGCCGATCCGGCTGGGCCGGCTGGGCCGGCCGGCCCGACTGAGGTCGTGCCAGCCGCCCCAGGGGCAGCAGTGTGGGAACCCCCGGAGGCGCCGGCGCCCTGTACCCACGCCTGGGGGTCGTCGAGGTCTGAGGAGCCAGGCAGCAGGTCCGGGTGCTCCCAGAGCGCGTCACGGCCTTCGATCCCGCGGGTCTGCGTCACCACCTCCCACAGCTCGGCGGCTTCCCGGAGGCGGCGCGGACGCAGCTGCAACCCGACCAACGTCGCGAACGTCTGCTCGGCGGGGCCGCCGGTGGCACGACGTCGTCGTACCGTCTCGCGCAGCGGCACGGCGTGCGGCAGCACCCCGGAGGCGGCGGCATCGACGACCAGGTCGACCCAGCCTTCGACGAGTGCGAGAGCGGTCTCCAGGCGGCCCAGGGCGGCGGTCTGGGCCGGCGTGGCGTCAAGCTCGAACAGCCCCGAGCCGAGGGCTTCCTGGACCGACGCCGGGTCGGTGGGGTCGAAGGAGCCGACGGCGCGTTCAATGGCCGTCGGGTCGACCTCGATGCCGCGGGCGTACGCCTCGACAGCGTCGTAGAGGTGGGCCCGCAGCCACGGGACGTGCAGGAACAATCGCTGGTGGGCGGCCTCACGAAGGGACAGGTAGAGGCGGACCTCGTCCAGCGGCACCTCGAGGCCTTCCGCGAAGGCCTCGATGGAGGCGGGCAGCAGGGCGCTGCGGCCGAGCGGGATGCCGACCTCGGTGGTGCTGAGGACCTCGGCCGCGAGGGCGCCCAGTGCCTGGCCGACCTGCGCACCGAACACGACCCCGCCAACCTGCTTCATCACACCCGCGAACGGGTTCGGGCCAAGGCCCTGCATCATCCCGGCGACCTCAGGTGGCAGGCCCTCGCCCGACAGGCCCTGCTCCAGGGCGCCGCCCATCGCGGACGTGACCTGGGCGGCAACCGGGTCGACGAGCTGCTTCCAGGACGCCAGCGTGCCGGCCAGCCAGCCGGTACGGCTCCAGGCCTGCGGCTCGCGGCCCGCCGCGGGCAGGGCCGTCACCGGGTCGAGCCACAGGTCGGCGAGCCGGCCCGCGTCGGCAACCTGGCGGGTCTCCTCGACCGTGACCGGTCGGTCACCCTCCTGGAGAGCGGCCATGGCGACCTCCTCGGCCAGGTCCCAGTTGACCGGGCCGCCGGACCAGGACATGAGCTTCTGCAGCTGCGCGAACAGGTCCCCGCCGCCCGCCCCGCCGAGCAGCTTGCCCAGGCCGAACGGGTCGCCATCGTCGGGCTCGCCGGAGCCGGAGGAGGGCCCGAAGCCGAAGGGCGGGCGGGTCATGGGCGGCGCACCGAGATCATGGATCTAACGTAACCCGCCCCGCGTAGGAGAACCTGTGGAGATGGTTCGCCTTCGGCGTACGTCCAGCCAGGAGGTCGTCGCCGTCACCGGCGCCGGCTCCGGGCTCGGTCGTGCCCTCGTCGAGCGGCTCGCGCGGCGCGACGACCTGGCCGGCCTGATCGGGCTCGACGTCTGTCCGGCCAGGGTCGACGGGGTCGAGTGGCGCACCCTCGACGTGCGGGACCCGTTGCTGTCGGAGCGGCTCGCCGGCGCCTCGACCGTGGTGCACCTCGCGACGACGTACGACGTGTCGCTGCCGGGCCTGACGCGGCGCGCCCTGAACGTCCGCGGCACCGCCCAGCTGCTGGAAGCGGCCCGGGAGGTCGGTGCCGCGCGGGTCGTGCTGTGCACGTCCGTCGACGTCTACGGGGCCTTTCCCGACAACCCGGTACCGCTCCTTGACCGCGCTCCGCTCCGAGGCGTGGCTGACGACGAGACGCTCGCCGGTGACCACGTCGAGGTCGAACGGCTCGCCGACCACGCCCGCCGGTCGGGCCTGTCGGTCACCGTGCTCCGCCCGGCCCCCCTCGTCGGCCTGTCCGCCGCGTACGACGGGCAGGTCCTGCGCCAGCTCGGTGCTCCCCGGCTGCTGGCCGTCCGGGGCGTCGAGCCGCTGTGGCAGCTGTGCCACGTCGATGACCTGCTCGCGGCCCTGGAGCTCGCGGCGCTCGGGACGGTCACCGGTGGGCTTGCTGTCGGCTGCGAGGGGGCGCTCCCGCAGGTCGTGGTCGAGCAGGAGAGCGGCCGCCGGCGGCTCGAGCTGCCCGCGACGGTGGCTCTGTCGACAGCGGCCAGGCTGCACAAGGCAGGTGTGACGACTGCCTCCGTTCGGGAGCTCGACCACCTGTTCGGACCTCTGGTCGTGGCCGCCGACGGCCTGCTCGCGGCCGGCTGGAGACCGACCTGGACCAACGACGAGGCGCTGCGCGCCCACCTGCGGATGCGGGTCGAGGACGGCAGGTCTTCGGTGTACTCGGCAGCCGGGGCGACGGTCGCTCTGCTGGGTACGGCGGCGCTGGTCCGCTCCGCCCGCCGTCGGCGTCGGAGGTGACGGCCCGCCGTCGGCGATGGAGGTGACGGCCCGCCGTCGGCGTCGGATGTGACGGCCCGCCGGTTTAGGCTCCCCCCGTGCAGCGACCCGTGATCCGCCTGGCCGCCATCCGCAACACACCGCTGTCCGTCGAGGAGGTCCTCGCTGCGGTCGAGGACCCGGCCGCGGGAGGGGTCGTGTCCTTCACCGGGCTCGTCCGGTCCTCCGATGAGGGTCGTCGGGTGACGGCTCTGGAGTACTCCGCCCACCCCACCGCCACCGAAGCCCTGCTGAGTGTGATGGACGCCGTCGCGGCGGACCTGCCGGTCGTGGCGGTTGCCGCCGTACACCGGGTGGGGATGCTCGCGATCGGGGACGTGGCTGTCGTCGTGGCCGCCTCGGCCGCCCACCGGGACGAGGCGTTCCTGGCCGCGCGGCGGCTCATCGACGACCTCAAGGCCACGGTGCCCATCTGGAAGCACCAACTGTTCACCGACGGGACCGAGGAGTGGGTCGGAACACCCTGAACAGCCCTTCCCAAAGGGCGAATGGTGACTAAGATGAGGGAGTCAGGGAAGACTCGTCGCATTTGTAGAAAGTCCGGATATGCCCACCTGGATCCTCTGGCTCAGCCCAGTGATCGTCGCGCCGATGCTGGCCGTCCTCTGGACGGCCTGGGCCTCGCGTCCGCGCGGTCCGGTGCAGGCCATCGAGACGGTCCAGGAGTACGCCCGCTTCCGTGCGGCGCTGACGACCCCGATCCCTGAGGTGCGCAATCCCGAGCGGTCCACGGCAACGACCCGCTAGCCCACGGCAGCCCCTGCTAGGACGATCGGCGCACGATCGTGCGGGTGTCACATTTGGGCTGCAACGGGGGCACGGCTGCGTCCTCAAGCCCCCCCGTACTACGTGCCGATGACGGTGAGGACACGGGTGGGAACGCCCACCTGCGCTTTGCAGAGGAGCACCCAGATGGAGCACGTCATCTTTTTCCCCGCGCACGATGGTTCGCCGGCCTTTCGCCGCGTGCCCAGCCTCGAGGAGGCCGTGCGCCTCGTCGAGCACCTGCGCAACGCGGAGGGCGTCAGCGAAGTGAGCGTGCACGCTCTCGCCGAGGTCCCCTTGGCCTTCAAGACCTGGTACCGCGTGGAGGTGCCCTCCGGCGAGGCCCCGGCAGTCGCCGAGGCACCGGTCCAGACGCCGACCCTGGCTGCGGACGCGTTCGCGGTGGCGCCCCTCGACGTGCCCGCGCAGCCGGTCGTGACGCTCGCCGCGAGCAACGGCCACCCGGTCGAGGCGCCCGTGAGCCTCGGCTTCTTCGTGTCCTGACCGGGGACCTGCTGCAGGGCAGCGGCGTCCTGCCCGGCGCGGCTACGCTCGGGTTGTGTCCCGACGAGCCCTGACCATGTTCCTGGGGACCGTGCTCGCGCTCGCGCTGGCCGTCGCTGGGGCTGTCCAGACCGTCCCGTACGTCTCCCTCACGCCCGGGCCGGCCTTCAACACGCTCGGCTCGGTGGGCGGCACCCCCGTGCTGACCATCACCGGGCACGCGACGTACAACGACAAGGGCGCCCTCGACCTGACGACCGTCAGTGTCCGGGACAAGATCAGCCTGTTCGAGGCGATCCGGGGGTGGCTGTCCCCGAGCGAGGCCGTCGTCCCCCGAGAGGTGGTGTTCCCGCCGGACCAGACGGCGAAGCAGGCGGACCTGGAAAACACCCAGCAGATGCAGCAGTCGCAGGACGACGCCACGACCGCGGCCCTGCGAGAGCTCGGCTTCCCCTCGACGACCACCCTGTCCGTGGGGGCGGTCAAGGCCGGCGGCCCGTCGGACGGCCAGCTCAAGGCCGGGGACGTCCTCACGACGATCGATGGCGTCAAGACCCCGGACGCGGCGACGCTGCGGACGCTGATCGGCAAACACACCGTGGGCCAGCAGGTGGTCGTCGGGTACACCCGGGGCGGCACGCCTGGCACCGCGACGGTCACGACCATCGGCTCGACCGAGAAACCCCCTCGCCCCCTGATCGGCATCACGCCGAGCGAGGTGGCGCGCTTTCCCATCAAGGTAGACATCACGCTCAAGGACGTCGGCGGCCCGAGCGCCGGGCTGATGTTCGCTCTGGGGATCATCGACAAGCTCGGCGCTGACTCGCTCACCGGTGGGCGCAACATTGCCGGTACTGGCGAGATCACCGCAAACGGCAAGGTCGGCGCGATCGGTGGGATCCCGCAAAAGATGCGGGGCGCCAGGCACGAGGGCGCCACGGTCTTCCTGTCGCCGGCGGCCAACTGCGACGAGGCCAAGGCCAACAAGCCGTCGGACCTGCAGCTGGTGAAGGTCGCGACCCTCAAGGACGCGTTGGCCGCCCTCTCGACGCTCCGCTCCGGTGGTACCCCGCCTTCTTGCTGACCAGGTGGTGACCGGCCCCGGGCGCTCGCCGCTACTGCTCCAGCGTCGCGTACAGCGCGTCGGCGAGGCCGGGGGTGAGGTCGCCACCGGTGACGAGGTCGTCCTCGGTCTCCGTTGACGGGGCCCGCAGACGCAGCAGCGACTCGCGGCTGCCGTCGCGCATGACACCCACGGCCATCCGGACCTCGCGCCGGTCGGGGTGCTCGGCCGCAGCCAGGGACGGGTCGGCCGCGTCGTCCAGGCTCGCCTCGGCCGAGGGTGGCAGAACCAGCACCTCGTGCACGAGGACCACGCCGAGCACCTCGGGACCGAAGACCATCGACGCGAGCTGCTCGTCCAGGGAAGCGTCGCCGAGGTCATCCTGGGCGATCGGCGTGAGCGACCCCGGGCGGGTCGCGACCAGGCCCATGCTCTCGGCAAGCTGCGGCTCGGCACGCAGCAGCTCCTCGGTGTCGACGAGGGCGAACAGCTGCGGCGCCTGATCCCAGCCGGCCTCACGGACGTGGCCCTCGACCTCGGCGACGACGGCGAGCAGGGCGGGGCTGGGCGGTGCGGTCATGCAGATCATTGTCATGCACCGTCAGGCGGCGCTGCCGCCCGAAGGTTGTGGTTGAGTCGAGGGACGCACGACCCGACCGACACGAAGGTGAGCCCGAGCGAAGTGGCCGTCCGTCCCCGGGGCCCGGTACTTCCGGGCCGACCGCGCCTTCTCGTCCCTGTCATCGTCGTGGTCCTTTTCGTGCTGATCCTTGGTGGCATCTTCGTCTCGCTCTACACCGACCTGCTGTGGTTCCGGGAGACCGGGTTCTCGAAGGTCTTCACGACCGTCCTTGAGACCAAGGTGTTGTTGTTCGTCGGCTTCGGACTGCTGATGGCGGTCGTGATCGGCGTCAACCTGGCGGTCGCGTACCGCGTCCGCCCGCCCTTTCGGCCGATGTCGCTGGAGCAGCAGAACCTCGAGCGCTACCGGGTGGCCCTTGAGCCGTACCTGTTGCCGGCGCTGCTGACGGTCAGCGGCGTCTTCGGCGTCTTCGCGGGCTTGTCCGCTGCCGGTCGCTGGCGGACCTGGCTGCTGTGGCAGAACGCCCAACCGTTCGGGCAGACCGACCCCCAGTTCCACAAGGACATCAGCTACTTCACGTTCGTCTACCCGTTCCAGCGGTTCCTGTTGGGCTTCGTGCTGGTCGTCCTGATCTTGTCGCTGCTCGCGTCGGCGGCGACGCACTACCTGTTCGGCGGCGTCCGGTTGCAGACCGTCGGCGACAAGATCAGCGTCGCGGCCAGGGTGCACCTGTCGGTCCTGATCGGTCTGGTGGTCCTGCTCAAGTCGGTCGCCTACTGGCTCGACCGCTACGGTCTGGCGTTCTCCCTGCGTGGCATCGTCCAAGGCGCGTCCTACACCGACGTCCATGCGGTGCTGCCGGCCAAGACGATGCTCGCGGGCATCGCCCTGATCTGCGCGCTGCTGTTCTTCGCCAACATCGTGGTGCGCAACATCCTGCTGCCCGCCGGCGCGCTGGCGCTGCTCGTCCTGTCGGCCGTGATCATCGGCGGGATCTACCCGGCCTACACCCAGCAGTTCCGGGTCAAGCCCAACGAGGTCAACCGCGAGGCCGCCTACATCAGCCGCAACATCGCAGC
>JANXUE010000126.1 GCA_025352005.1 Frankiales bacterium | reverse complement strand
CGCGCTGCGCGGCGAGCTGCGCAGCGGCGGCAGCCCGGTGGGCGGCAGCCACAGCCTGGGTTTGGGCGAGCACCGCGCGAGCGCGTGCCCGGTCCTGGGCGGCGCGGGCGTCATGGGCGGCCTTGGCTCGGGCGGTCACCGCGTCCCTCAGGGCTCGGACCTCGGCCGCGCTGGGCGGAAGGTTGACGAGCATGACAGCGACCCCGGCGACGGCCGTCAGTCCGGTCGCTGCCGTGACGGTCTTCACCAGCCGCGAGCCGCGACTGCGGAAGCGGACATCGTGACGAGACAGGTGACGGGGCAGATGGCTGTCCATCCTCTGCCCTCCCCAATTCATCCTGCTCCGGCGGCGTGTGCTTGCGCGTTCAGCATCCCACGGTCGCGACCGTCGTACCTGCTCCGGAGATGACAGCTGCAGGTGAGGGTTGTTGTCAGGAGGCGGGGACCCAGGCCCTGATCGCGGCGGCGAGGGCCCTACCCATCTGCTCATAGCCCAGGTCGCTCGGGTGGTAGTGGTCGCGCGACAGGAATCCCTGGTCGGTGACGGAGCTGAAGGGCAGCTGGCTGACGTACTGCAAGCCCCGATCGTGGGCAACGCCGGCCAGGATCACGTCGGCCTCGGCGTAGCGGGTGAGGTCCACCCCGGCCGGGGCGAAGGCACCGACCATGACGACCCGGGCCTGCGGCTCCTTGGCGCCAACGAGGTCGAGGGTGCGCAGGGCCCGCATGCGCAGCTGGCTCAGGCGGCCGAAGTGGGCATCGTTGGTGCCACCCTCGAGGACGACGAGGTCGTAGCTGCGTGACAAAAAGTGGTCGTGCAGAAGCCGATCTTCGTAGCGCCGACCGTGCCGGCCGCCCGTCGTGTATCCGGTGCCTCCCATGGCATCAACCCAAGGGGACCAGCCCATCCGGTCGGCGACCGTGCGCACCTCGACCGGCCGGCGGGGAACCGCGCCGTTGCCGGCGATCAGGCTGTCACCGAAGAACAGGACCTGGGGTCCGTGCACGCGGTGTCCGCCCGCCGATCCGGTGCCGCTCAGCAGACCGAGCACCAGCGCCAGCGCGGCCACGGGCCAGAAAACCCTCCCTCGCGCGCCCCCCATGGGAGCCAGTCTGCGATCGCGCGCGCCGGAGGGTGGCAAAAGCAGGCAGGTCTGTCCTCGAGGCCAGAGGGACCTTCCCCCCGTCGGACACGCCAAGGCCCTCACCCGCGCCCTAGCCTGCGGGGGTGACCGTCACCCTCGCCGCCGTGGCGGCCGCCCTCGACGCGCTCTACCCGCCCGCGCTGGCCGAGCCCTGGGATGCGGTCGGCCTGGTCTGCGGCGACCCGGTCGCGCCGGTGAGCAAGGTGCTGCTGGCCGTCGACCCCGTGCAGGACGTCGTGGAGGAGGCCCTCGCGACCCACTGCCAGTTGCTCGTCACCCACCATCCGCTGTATCGGCACGGGACGACGTCGGTCGCCGCCGACGACCCCAAGGGCAAGGTGGTCCACGCCCTCGTCCGTGGCGGCTGCGGGCTGTTCGTCGCGCACACCAATGCAGACAAGGCGCCGGGCGGCGTCAACGATGCGCTTGCTGCCCTGTTCGACCTGCAGGAGACGACGGCACTCGAACCCGTCCCGGAGCAGCTCGACAAGCTGGTGGTGTTCGTCCCCCTTGCCGACGCCGACAGGGTGCGGCTGGCCGTCACAGCTGCCGGCGCAGGCGCCGTCGGCAACTATGACTCGTGCACGTGGTCGGTAACGGGCGTGGGGACCTTCCGTCCGCTGGCGGGGGCGCGACCGGCCGTGGGCCAGGTGGGACGCTTCGAGGAGGTCGAGGAGGTCCGCCTCGAGACGGTGGTGCCCCGGCGGCATCGTCCTGCCGTCCTCGCTGCGCTGCTGGCCTCGCACCCCTACGAGAGCCCGGCGTACGACGTGGTCCCGCTGGCTGACCAGCCGTCCGGCATGGGACTCGGCCGGGTGGGCGACCTGACCGCGGCGATGCCGCTGGGCCAGCTCGTGGCCCTGGCGGCGAGGGTGCTCCCTGCCACGGTGGGGGGTGTGCGGGCAGCGGGG
>JANXUE010000120.1 GCA_025352005.1 Frankiales bacterium | reverse complement strand
CGGAAAGCCCTCTACGTCGCGTTTTCCGAACAATGGGCCCGCTACTTGCGCGTCCGGGTGCTGAATCGCGACGACCAGCCGCTGCCGATTCAACGCCTGAGGCTGGAATCGCTGGTGCGCTATTTTCTGTTCCGTGCGGAGGGGCCGGGGCCTTATTGGTTGTATTACGGGTATGCCGGAGCCAGGGCGCCGTCATACGATCTGGCTGGGATTGAAGGCGATACTCGCAGCGCGGCCAATTTAGGCGACGAAGAACCCAACCCGGATTACAAGGTTCCCGCAACTCCGGTGAGCGAGCGGAATCCTACGTTGCTCTATGGAGTGCTGGTTCGCTGGGTCGCCAAGACCGTCGTCGCCGCCGGCCTGGCCACCGTGTGCGAGGTCCAGGTCGCCTATGCCATCGGCAAGGCCGAGCCGGTCGGGCTTTTCGTCGACACCTTCGGCACGGGTGTTGTCGAGGACAGTGTCCTGCAGGCCGCAATCACCGAGACGTTCGACCTGCGCCCGGCCGCGATCATTCGCGACCTCGACCTGCTGCGTCCCATCTACGCCCAGACGTCCGCCTACGGCCACTTCGGACGCGAGCTCCCCGACTTCACCTGGGAGACCACGGACCGCGCCGAGCTGCTGAAGAAGGCTGCCGGCGCCTGAGGGGGCGGCGGCGGCGTCGGTGGGGTCACCTAGCGTTCGCGCGGTGGACGACGTGGAGCAGCTCGACCTCGGCGTGACGCCGGCTCGGCGCTCCTCGAGGGCCGCCGCGAGGTCCCTGGAGCTCACCGAGGACCGGCCGGTCGCCCAGGTGGCCGTCGACACCGGGGTGGCGCATCTGGACCGCCCCTTCGACTACGCCGTCCCGACCTCGATGGCCGCCGCAGAGGTGGGCTGTCGGGTGCGGGTGCGCTTCTCGGGCCGGTTGGTCGACGGGATCGTCCTGATGAGGACGGCGGCCACCGAACACGAAGGCGCCCTCGCGCCGCTGCAGTCGCTCGTGAGCCCCGAGCAGGTCCTCAGCCCGGAGGTGGCCGGCCTCGCCCGCGCTGTCGCGGACCGCTGCGCCGGCAGCCTGTACGACGTGCTCCGGCTGGCCCTGCCTCCCCGGCACGCCAGGGTGGAGGCCGAACCGGCGGCCGAGCCGGCCGCGACACCGCCGGTCCCGGAGCCGGGGAGCTGGGTCCGCTACCCAGCCGGGCCCGCGTTCCTGGAGAGCCTCGCGAGGGGAGCTCCGCGGGCGGTCTGGAGCGCGCTGCCCGGCCCGACGTGGCCGACCGAGGTCGCGCTCGCCGTACAGGCCTGCGTGGCCGCCGGACGGGGTGCCGTCGTCGTGGTGCCGGACGCCCGCGATGTCGCCCGGGTCAGCGCCGCACTCAGCGCCGTACCGAACGGGGTAGCCCACGTGGCGCTGCAGGCCGACCTGGGCCCGGCTGAGCGGTATCGCCGGTGGCTCGCGGTGAGAAGGGGACTGGTGCGGGCCGTCGTGGGCACCCGGGCGGCCGCCTTCGCGCCGGTTGCCGACCTCGGCCTGGTCGTGCTCTGGGACGACGGCGATGACCTGCTGGGGGAGCCGCGTTCGCCGTACGCGCACGCGCGGGACGTCCTGGTCCTGCGCGCCCATCGGGTCGGAGCCGGAGCGCTGCTCGGAGGCCTGGCGCGGACGGCCGAGGGCCAGCAGCTGCTCGCCAGCGGCTGGGCCCGGCCACTCGAGCCGACCCGGGTGGCGGTCCGGGAGACAGCGCCCAGGGTCGACGGGACCTCCGAGCAGGATCTGGCGCGCGACCCACAGGCACAGGCAGCCCGGCTCCCCGGGCTGGCGTTCACCGCTGCTCGGCAGTCGCTCGATGCCGGGGCTCCCGTGCTGGTCCAGGTCCCGCGCCGTGGCTACGTCCCGTCCCTGGCCTGCCAGCGGGACCGCACCCCGGCCCGGTGCAGCGCCTGCTCCGGCCCGCTTCACGCGACCTCAGGGCACGCCATCGCCGCCTGCCGGTGGTGTGGGCGGCTCGCCGGTGACTGGCTTTGCCCGGTGTGCGAGGGACGGCAGCTGCGGGCGTCGGTTGTCGGGGCGAGGCGGACCGCGGAGGAGCTGGGTCGGGCCTTTCCCGGCGTCCAGGTCCGGACGAGCGGTCGTGACGAGGTGCTGTCCGACGTACCCGCGGTGGCTGCCCTGGTGGTGGCGACTCCGGGAGCGGAGCCGGTGGCAGCCGGTGGCTACGGCGCGGTGCTGCTGCTCGACGCGTG
>JANXUE010000113.1 GCA_025352005.1 Frankiales bacterium | reverse complement strand
GCACGACGGTCAACCAGAGGATCAACGGGCTCAATGTCTTGGACCAGCGGACGGCCAACGCAGGCAACCAATTCACCGTCGAGCCCCCTGATCAGGCGCTCTGCGTGGGCAACGGGCACGTCGTGGAGGCGGTGAACGACGTCCTACGAGTGTTCAACACCGATGGCAGCACGCAGACGGGCGTGGAAGACCTCAATACGCTGCTCGGCTACCCGGCCCAGTTCAATCGCACGACCGGAGCCGAGGGACCCTTCGTCACCGACCCGGTCTGCCTGTTCGACGCCCCGACACAGACCTTTTTCCTCACCACGCTGACGCTGATCGTCGACCCGGTCACCGGCGCCTTCACCGGCAAGAACACCCTTGACGTCGCGACCGCCAAGGATCCGACGGGTAGCTGGAGCGTCTACCACCTGGCCGTGCAGAACGACGGCTCCGACGGCACCCCGGTAGACAGCCCGGCCTGCCCGTGTATCGGCGACTACCCGCACATCGGGGCTGACGCCAACGGCTTCTACATCACCACCAACGAGTACCCGTTCTTTGCCAACGGTTTCGTGGCCGCGCAGGTCTACGCCTTTTCAAAGGCCCAGCTCGCCGCCGGGCAGCAGTCGACACGGGGCGTGCAGGTCAACACGGCTGGCCTCGACAACGGCAAACCGGGCTTCACCGTCTGGCCGGCCCTGTCGCCGTCGCCGGCCGACTACGACCCGAACGCCGGTGGCACTGAGTGGTTCCTAAGCTCCAACGCCGCGGAGGAGGCTGGCGGCAACTATCACGGCACTCAGGTCGTCGCTTGGGCCTTGACCGGCACCAGCACCCTCGGCGCGGGCAACACCGTGACCCTTGCCAACAACGCCCAAGGGGTCGCCGACTACTTCCTGCCGCCGCTGGCCGACCAGAAGGCGGGTCCGGTGCCGCTCGCGACCTGCCTGAACACGACGTCCTGCGCGAAGCTGCTACTGGGCAAGCCCAACAAGTTCAAAGAGTCCGAGAGCAGCCTGGACGCAAATGACACCCGGATGCAGCAGGTCACGTACGCAGGTGGGCGGCTCTACGGCGCGCTCGACACGGCCGTCGCGCTGCCGAGCGGCGTCAAGGCCGGAATCGCTTATTACGTCCTGGCGCCCAGCACAACCGCAACTGGTGGGGTGGCTACCAGCCTGTTGCGTCAAGGCACCTTTGGGGTCAACGGCAACAACGTCACCTACCCGACGATCGGAGTGACTGCTGCCGGCAAGGCGTTGATGTCCTTCACGCTGGTAGGCGCCGACCACTACCCGAGCCAGGCGTTCACCCGGTTCACGGCTGCCGCGGCGCCGGCGACGGTCCAGGTGACGGCTGCGGGGGTCGGGCCGCAGGACGGCTTCAGCGGCTACCGGGCCTTCGGCGACCCGCCGCGCCCGCGCTGGGGGGATTACGGTGCCTCCTCGGTCGTCGGCGACACCATCTGGCTGGCCAACGAGTGGATCGCGCAGAGCTGCACCTACGAGAAGTACATCGCGGCTCCGCTGGGACGCTGCGACGGCACTCGGGTTGCCTTGGCCAATTGGGGCACGTCCATAAGCGCCATTACGCCGCACTAGGGTCCGCTGCCGTCGTACCGGCCGGGTCGCTCGACCCGGCCGGTACGACGGTCCGCCTCGGCGACCCCGCACCTTCGTGGCGTGCCGCCCAGACGACCGAGACGCCGTGGGCTGTTTCCTGGAGCGGGCGACCGGGATCGAACCGGCACCATCAGTTTGGAAAACTGAGGCTCTACCATTGAGCTACGCCCGCGAGACGCCTGCCCACTAGAGTCGGCACGCACGACGCGGGGCGTAGCGTAGTGGCTAGCGCGCCTGCTTTGGGAGCAGGAGACCGCGGGTTCGAGTCCCGCCGCCCCGACAGACCCCGAACGAACCCCGAACGACGCCCGAATGACGCCCGAAGGATCGAGAGGAACACCGCTGTGCAGAGCTCCGTCGAGACCTTGAGCCCGACCAAGGTCAGGCTCACCGTCGAGGCCGACTTCGACGAGCTCAAGCCCGAGCTGGACAAGGCGTACAAGACCATCGGCGCGCAGGTGAAGGTCCAGGGCTTCCGCCCGGGCAAGGTCCCGCCGCGCATCCTCGACCAGCGTGTCGGACGTGGCGTCGTCCTGGAGGAGGCCGTCAACGAGGCCCTCCCGCGGCTGTACGGCGAGGCGGTCGAGGCCAGCAAGCTCGCGCCGGTCGCCCGGCCCGAGATCGAGGTCACCGAGCTCGACGACCGCGTCAAGCTGTCCTTCACCGCCGAGGTAGAGATCCGCCCGGAGTTCACGATCCCCGCGTACGACTCGCTGAAGGTCACCGTCGACGACGTCGTCGTCAGCGACGACGACCTCGACGAGCAGCTCGACGCGCTGCGCGAGCGCTTCTCCTCCCTCAGCCCGGTCGAGCGCGCCGCCACCAAGGGCGACTTCGTCAGCCTGGACCTGGTCGCCACGCTCGACGGCGTCGAGGTGCCCGGCGGCACGGCCCAGGGCCTGTCGTACGAGGTCGGCTCCGGCTCCCTGCTCGACGGCATCGACGAGGCCGTCGAGGGTGCTGTCGCCGGTGACGCCCGCGCGTTCCAGACCACCCTGGTCGCCGGTGACCTCGAGGGCAAGGTCGCCGACGTTGCCGTCACGGTCCGTACCGTCAATGAGCGCATCTTGCCCGAGCTCAACGACGAGTGGGCTGGCCTCGCGGCCGGCTTCGACTCGATCGAGGACCTCAAGGCCGACGTGCGCAGCCGCATCGACCGCGTCAAGCGCCTCCAGCAGGGCGTCGACGCCCGCGACAACGTCCTCGAGGCGCTGCTCGCGCTGATCGACATCCCGCTGCCCGAGTCGGTCGTCGCGACCGAGGTCCAGTGGCGCACCCAGACCACCGCGGACCAGCTCTCCCGCTCCGGTCAGACCCGCGAGGCCTTCCTCGAGGAGCAGGGCAAGACTGCCGAGGAGTGGGACGCCGAGCTCAAGACCGGCGCCGAGCAGGCCGTCAAGGCCCAGCTCGTCCTGGACGCGGTGGCCGAGGCCGAAGAGGTCGAGATCACCGACGCCGAGCTCAACGACCAGCTCATCCGCCGCGCCGCCCGCGCGGGCCTGCCCCCGCAGGACTACGCCCAGCGCGTCGTCCAGAGCGGCCAGATCGCCGGTCTCATCAGCGAGGTACGTCGGGGCAAAGCCCTCGCCGCCGTCATGGAGGCGGCCGTCATCACCGACGCCTCCGGAAACCTCGTCGACCTCGAGCAGCTGCGCGACGACATGGACAGCCCCGAGGCGGAGGTCGAGCAGGACGAGGACGGTCGCCCGTACCACGTCCACGGCGACGGCACCGTCCACTACCTCGACGAGGAAGAGCACTCCCACTAGCCCCCGCGTTCGCCTACGGCGCTCTGCCCACGTTCGCCTACGGCGAAGTCCGCCCGCACGCGGAGTGTGGCTGTCGGTGTCAGCGTTAGTGTCCTCGTCAGACGCGGGCCGCAACCAGGCTCCGCTACCTCGAGGGAAGGTTCCCCGTGACCCACACGTCGTCCACCGGTCTCGTCGTACCGAGCACGCTCGGTACCGCGAGCTTCACCCCCACCATGCGCCAGGGCGGCAACATGGGCCTGGACGACCAGGTCTTCAACCGCCTGCTCAAGGAGCGCATCATCTTCATGGGCAGCCAGGTGGAGGACTCGATGGCCAACGCCATCTGCGCCCAGCTGCTGCTGCTCGCCGCTGAGGACCCCGACCGCGACATCTTCCTCTACATCAACAGCCCCGGCGGCTCGATCAGTGCCGGCATGGCGATCTACGACACGATGCAGTTCGTCGCCAACGACGTCGCCACCGTCGGCCTGGGCCTGGCAGCCAGCATGGGGCAGTTCCTGCTCTGCGCCGGTGCCAAGGGCAAGCGCTACGCCACGCCGCACGCGCGG
>JANXUE010000109.1 GCA_025352005.1 Frankiales bacterium | reverse complement strand
GCCGAGCGGAGGCAGGCCGGTTCGGTGTCGTCCGGACTGGCCCTGACGCTGGTCGCGGTCGCCGACGAGAAGTTGGTGGCTGAGGCGGAACAAGCGGCCACGGCGGCTGCTGCCCAGCACCCCTGCCGGCTGCTGCTCGTCGTACGGCGTCGTCCTGACGCACCGGAGCCGCGGCTGGACGCGGAGGTGTCCGTCGGAGGCCGTCTCGGTCCGGGTGAGGCGATCGTCATGCGGATGTACGGCCGGCTGGCCCTGCACGCTGAGTCCGTGGTCCTGCCGTTGCTGGCGCCGGACGCCCCCGTCGTGACGTGGTGGTTCGGCGAGCCACCGCAACTGATCGCTCACGACCCGCTGGGGGTCATCGCGGATCGCCGGATCACCGATGCGATGGCGGCCGCCGACCCGGGGGCGGCGTTGCGTGGCAGGGCGACGGACTACGCGCCGGGGGACACCGACCTGGCATGGACGCGTACGACGCTCTGGCGCAGTCTGTGTGCGTCGGCGTTCGACTCCCTCGACGGGACGGTGCACGCCCTCAGCGTCAGCGGCGTCGCCGCAAACCCGAGCCGTGCTCTGCTCGCGGGGTGGCTGCGCGGCAGGCTCGGCGTCGACGTGGCGCTGGCGGACACCGATGGCCCAGGCGTTACGGGCGTGACGATGCACGTCGGGGACGACACCGTGCAGATCTCCCGCACAGACGGGCGTACGGCGACCCTGTCGCGGACGGGGCAGCCGGACCGTAACTTGCCCCTCCCCCGCCGCGACCTGGGTGACCTGCTCGCCGAGGAGCTCCGCCGCCTCGACGCGGACGAGACCTACGGCGAGGCGCTGCAGAGCACGACCGGTGAGACCGGCCTGTCGGCCCGACCCTCCACCCGCACGCACATCTGGCAGGACCCAGCCCACGACGTGGACCTCGACCCGGCTCTCACGACCTCATGAGGGCGGTGTCGCCGCAGTTCACCGCAGGGGACGAGCCGTGACCGGCGAACGGACCGTGGTCGTCCACCCTGACGCCACCGTCCTCGCGGACGCCGTGGCAGCCCGCCTGGTGACGGCACTGGTCGACGCCCAGGTGGGTGGGGTCGCCGCATCAGTTGTCCTCACCGGCGGCACCGTCGGAATCGAGGCGCTGGCAGCGTTGCGGGCCACCCCCGCCCGGGCTGCCGTCGACTGGCGCAACCTTGACATCTGGTGGGGCGACGAGCGGTTCGTTGCTGCCGACAGCCCGGACCGCAACGAGCGGCAAGCGCGCGGGGCCTTGCTCGATTATGTGGACCTCGACCCATCACGCGTGCACCCGATGGGTGCCCTCGGTGGCCCTGATGACGACGATGCCGACGCGGCAGCGGTCCGTTACGCCGCCGAGCTCGCTGCCTCGGCTCCCGGCTCGTCGACGGTGCCACTCTTCGACGTCCTCATGCTCGGGATGGGGCCGGAGGGTCACATTGCGTCCATCTTCCCGGAGTCACCCGCCGCCCGCGACGAGCGACCGGTCTTTGCCGTCCACGGCTGCCCTAAGCCACCACCGACGCGGGTCTCGCTGGGCTTCACGGCGCTCCGGGCTGCCCAGCAGGTCTGGATGATTGTGGCTGGGGAGGACAAGGCGCCGGCGGTCGCCCTGTCACTGTCCGGCGCGGGGCGCGTCCAGGTCCCGGCGGCGGGCGCCCTGGGCAGGCGGCACACCCTGTGGCTGCTCGACGAGGCGGCGGCTTCCCAGCTCCCCGAAGGCCAACTCAGGACCCTGCGGGAGCCGGGGCGGGCCTGAAGCTACTTGCCACGGAGCTTTGAGAGGTTGAGGCTACTTGCCGCGGAGCTTCGCGAGGGCCTCCGCGAGGATGGCCTCGCCGTCCTCCTGGTTGCGACGCTCACGTACGTAGGCAAGGTGCGTCTTGTAAGGCTCGGTCTTGTGTGGAGCAGGGGGCGCGTCCTTGTCCCGGCCGGCGGGGTAGCCGCAGCGGGGGCAGTCCCAGGTATCCGGGAGGGCGGCCTCCTCCGCAAAGGAGGGCCGGGTCTCGTGCTGGTTGGCGCACCAGAAAGAGATGCGTCGACGGGGGGCCGCCTCACCGCGCTCGGCCTCACCCATCGGGCCGGCGCCGACGCGGCTACCACGAATAGCGTTGCCGCCTGCCACTGTCACTCCTGAGGCTCATCCGGCGCGGTGTTGCTGCCGGATCTCGGGTTTCCCCAACGCCATCCTACGCGCCGCGAGGACGGGGAGGCAGTCCCCGCGACGGTCAGGTCTGCTTGAGCAGCAGGCCCAGCGCCACGATGCACACGAACCAGACCAGGCCGCAGATGATGGTGAGGCGGTCGAGGTTCTTCTCGACCACGGCAGAGCCGCCGAGCGAGGAGGAGACGCCGCCCCCGAACATGTTCGACAGACCACCGCCCTTGCCCTTGTGGAGCAGGACCAGCACGATCATGCCCAGGCTCGCGATCAGCAGGACGATCGACAACAGGGTGACCATCAGACGAGGGACCGTTCTTCGGGGAAGTGGCAGGCAACCTCGTGACCGGGCTGGATCTCGACCAGCGGCGGCTCGATCTGCGTGCAGATGGACTGAACCTTCCAGCACCGCGTGTTGAAACGACAGGCCGGGGGCGGGTTGAGGGGGCTCGGGACGTCGCCGGTGAGCAGGATTCGCTCCCTCTTGCTCTCCCGGATCGGGTCTGGCACAGGAACGGCAGACAGCAGCGCGTGGGTATACGGGTGCATCGGGTGCTCGTAGAGCGAGATGCGGTCACCGATCTCCACGATCTTGCCGAGGTACATCACAGCCACGCGGTCGGAGATGTGACGGACCACCGACAGGTCGTGCGCGATGAAGACGTAGGTGAGGTCGAACTCCTCCTGCAGGTCGTCCAGCAGGTTGATGACCTGCGCCTGGATCGACACGTCGAGCGCGGACACCGGCTCGTCGGCCACGATCAGCTTCGGGCGCAGCGCCAGCGCACGGGCGATGCCGATCCGCTGGCGCTGACCGCCGGAGAACTCGTGCGGGTAGCGGTTGTAGTGCTCCGGGTTGAGCCCGACCAGCTCGAGCAGGTCCTGGACCGCCTTCTTCACGCCCTTCTCGGTCGGGATCTTCTGCAGCCGGAACGGCGCGCCGACGATCGTCCCGATCGTGTGTCGAGGGTTCAGCGAGCTGTAGGGGTCCTGGAAGATGATCTGGATGTCCTTGCGCAGCGGCCGCATCTGCGCAGCCGACAGGTGCGTGATGTCCCGTCCTTCGAAGTGGATCGAACCGCCGGTCGGCTCCAGCAGTCGGGTCAGCAGCCGCCCGGTCGTGGACTTCCCGCACCCGGTCTCGCCCACCAGGCCCAGGGTCTCGCCCTTGTTGACGCTGAAGCTCAGCCCGTCGACGGCCTTCACGGCCCCGACCTCGCGCTGGAAGATGATGCCGCGGTTGACCGGGAAGTACTTCTGGAGCCCCTGGACGGCGAGCAACGGGGCATCGTCCTTCGTCAGCGACACCGGGGTGTCCGTGCTGGCGGTCGTCATGCGCGGGTCTCCTCGCAAAAAGGTCGAGTACGGCGGGCAGCGGGAACCGTCACAGGGTCGGCTTCACGTGCTCGAGGAACAGGTCTGTCCGCTCCCTGGCCGACAGGTGGCAGCGCACCATGTGCCCATTGCCGCTGTCGACGAGCTCGGGGACGACCGTCGAGCCCTTCCCACCGGTCTGCGGCTCGTAGGGGCAGCGCGGGTGGAAGCTGCAACCGCTCGGGACGTTGATGAGCGAGGGTGGCGAGCCCGCGATCGGCTTGAGGCGTGCCTGGCGGACCCGGTCGAGCCGGGTCACCGACGACAACAGCCCCCAGGTGTAGGGGTGCTGCGGCTCGTAGAAGACCTCATTGACCGTGCCGTACTCGACGGCCTTGCCGCCGTACATGACAAGGATGTCGTCGGCGAACTCCGCGACGACGCCGAGGTCGTGGGTGATCATGATGATGGCCGAGCCGAACTCCTTCTGGAGGTCGCGCATGAGGTCCAGGATCTGTGCCTGGACGGTCACGTCCAGCGCGGTGGTCGGCTCGTCGGCGATCAGCAGCTCGGGGTTGCAGGACAACGACATCGCGATCATGGCGCGCTGTCGCATGCCGCCGGAGAACTGGTGGGGGTAGTCGTCGACGCGCTTGTCGGGCGTCGGGATGCCGACCCTGTCGAGCATCTCGATAGCGCGCTTTCGAGCAGCCGATTTGGAGACGTCGTTGTGGATCCGGTAGGCCTCAGCGATCTGCGCACCGACCGTGAAATAGGGGTGCAGGGCTGACAGCGGGTCCTGGAAGATCATTGCCATCTTCAGGCCGCGCAGGCGCCGCACCTCCTCCTTGGTGGCGGCCACGAGCTCGGTGCCGTCGAGCCACACCTCACCGCTGACGCGCGCCCGGGTGCCCTTGTGCAGGCCGAGGATGCCGAGGCTGGTGACGCTCTTGCCTGAGCCAGACTCCCCCACGATGCCGAGGATCTTGCCCTTCTCGAGGCCAAAAGACAGCCCGTCGACGGACTTCACGAGGCCATCGTCGGTGGGGAAGTGGATCTTGAGGTCCCGCACCTCGAGAAACGCCGTCGGCGCCGGACGGGGCGCGGAGGTGCCTTCCAGCGTGGCTGAGCTCACAGGTGCTTCCTTGAACGGTCGGGGGTACGGAACAATTAAACGAGCCAATCGTACGCGCAGAGGACAGAACAGGGGCACGCTCGCGCGGCCGGCGCGCGGTGCCGACCGATCAGGTGTAGCGGACGCGCGGGTCGACATAGGCGTAGAGCACGTCGACGATGAGGTTGGCGACGATGATAAAGAACGCCGCGAACAGCGTCACACCCAAGATGATCGGTAGGTCCAAGGTGGCGATCGAGTCGACGGCGAGCTTGCCGATGCCGGGAAAGCCGAACACAGTCTCGGTGAGCACGGCGCCGCCCAGCAGGCCGCCCAGGTCGAGGCCGAAGATCGTGACGATCGGGGTGAGCGCCGCACGGAAGCCATGTCGCGCGATGACGGTGCGCTCTGGGAGCCCCTTGGCGCGGGCGGTGCGGATGTAGTCCTCCCCCATCGTCTCCAGCATGTTCGCCCGGGTGAGCCGGGCGTACGTCGCGGAGTAGAGGAAGGCCAGGCAGACCCACGGGATGAGCAAGTTGCTGGCCCACGACAGCGGGTTCGTGGTGAACCCCACGTAGTGGACGTTGGGAAAGATCTTGAGGTTGTAACTGAAGATCGACAGACCCAGCAGGCCGGTGAAATAGACCGGGAGCGACACCCCTGCCAGGGCGACGCCCATCGCTGCGCGGTCGAAGACACTTCCCCGTTTGAGAGCGGACAAGACGCCGACCGAGACACCGCTGACCAGCCAGATCACGGCTGCACCGATCGCCATCGAGACGGTGACGGGAAGCCGGTCGAGCATCAGTGCCCAGACGTCCTGGTCGTTCTTGAACGAGTAACCCAGGCACGGGACGTTGCAGTGCGTCTTGTCGGGGCCGTTGTTGAAGTCGCGGCCGGCGACGATGCCCTTGGCGTACCGGGCGTACTGGATGTAGAGGGGCTGGTCGAGCCCGAGCTTCTTGGTGACCTGCTTGACCGTCGCGTCGTCGGCGACCCGACCGGCGAACAGCCGGGCCGGGTCGGTGCCCACGAGCTTGGGAGCGAGGAAGAAGATCCCGAAGGTGGCCATGCTGACGATGATCAGCAGCAGGACGACGCCGATCGAACGGCGGACGATGAAACGACCCATGTGAGGATGCGGCCGCCGCGGCCCGGGGATCGCTCCCCGGGCCGCAGACGGCCGTTACCTGCCCTTCTGTCAAAGAGGTGAACTGCGGGCGGTGCTACTAGCCGTTGATGCCGATGTTCATCAGGTCGTACGCGCCGAAGGCACCGCTGATGTAGACGTTGCTCAGGCGCGCCGCGCGGTAGTCGAGCGCCTTGTCCGCCACGTACGGCAGGTAGTCGGCGCCCTCCATGACCTTCTTGTCGACCTGGCCCCAGTAGTCGTTTCGCTTGGAGACGTCAGAGGTGCCGAGGGCCTGGTCGATCAGGCTGTTGACCTCGGGGTTGTTGAACTCCGAGTAGTTGCTGTTGCCCGCGGCCTTGATCGCACGACCGTCCACGATGGACTCGAAGAAGCCGTACTCGCTCGGGAAATCAGGACCCCAACCGGCGATGGCCAGCCCGAGCCCACGCTTGTGCACGTTGTCCGGGACACCGATGAAACCGGTGTAGTAGGTGGCGCTGTCGACCGCGACGATGTCAGCCTTGATTCCAACGCGGGCCAGACCCTGCTGGAGCGCGGCGGCCGTCTTCGGGCCCTTGCCCTTGTTGGCCGTAGCGATCTTGGTGCTGAAGCCATCCGGCTTGCCGCACTGCTTGAGCTCGTCCTTGGCCTTGGCCAAGTCACCCGTGTGGTCGGGACCACTCGGGTATTCGTCGAACTTCTTGTACGCAGGCAGCGTCGGCACCAGCATCTGGCCGGCAAAGTCGCCACCGGCAACGGGGCCACCTCGCGAGAACTGCAGGGCGACCTTGTCGGCGGCGTACTGCACGGCCTTGCGGCAGTGGATGTTGTCGAACGGGGGGACCTTCTCCTGGATCGTGATGTACCGGGTGAAGCCGGTGGAGGGGTTGTCCGACAGCTTCTTGTTCTCGGGGTTGGTCAGGATCTTCGAGACGGCGGTCGGCTGGACACCGGTGCCCTCGATCTCCAGGTCGGCCGCACCGCTGAGCAGGCGCGAGTCCATGTCGGCAGGCTCGAGGCCCTCGGTCAGCACGATGGAGTCCGGGAGCGCCTTACGGAGCGGGTCGCTGGCCGCGTTCCACTTGTCGTTGCGGACCAACTTGAGCAGCTTGTTGGGCTGGTAGGTCTCGATCTTGTACGGGCCGCTCGAGACCGGCTTGAACTGATAGCGCGCGCCGGTGTCCTTCGCCTGCGGCACCGGGGTGCTGATCGGCAGGGCCATCAGGTAGTCGAAGTCCGAGAAGCTCTTCGACAGGTGGAAGACGATCTTCTTGGGGTTGGTGGCGTCGATCGAGGCCAGACCGGCCTTGTCCTTGTACGGGCCCTTGTAGGCGGCGCCGCCGACGAGGACCGGCTTGAGGTAGGTGCTGCCGGGGCCACCGTTGATGACGTCCTCGGCGAACGAGCGCTCGAGGGCGTACTTGATGTCGGCCGAGGTGATCGCCGAGCCGTCGTCGAAGGTGATCCCGTCGCGCAGCTCGTAGGTGACCGTCTTGCCACCGTCGGTGAAGACACCCTTGTTCTTGGCGAGGTCGCCCGTGACCTGGGCGCCGTCCTTGCCGACCTTG
>JANXUE010000053.1 GCA_025352005.1 Frankiales bacterium | reverse complement strand
CTCGACAGCTGCGTCGATGCCGACCTTGATGCCCATCGGGTTGATGCCGGACGCGACGGCCTTGAGGCCCTCGTGGACCATGGCCTGGCCGAGCACGGTCGCGGTGGTGGTGCCGTCACCGGCGACGTCGTTGGTCTTGGTGGCGACCTCCTTGGCGAGCTGGGCACCCATGTTCTCGTAGGGGTCCTCGAGCTCGATCTCGCGGGCGATGGTGACGCCGTCGTTCGTGATGGTCGGGCCGCCGTACTTCTTGCCGATGACCACGTTGCGGCCCTTCGGGCCGAGGGTCACCTTGACGGCGTTGGCGAGGGTGTCCACGCCGCGCTCGAGGGAGCGGCGGGCGTCCTCGGAGAAGCTCAGGGTCTTGCTCATGCAGGGGTCCTCTCGGTGGTGCATCAGTCATGCGGCAGGCAGGTACGACGACGCCCCGGTGCCCCGTGGGGGGTGCCGGGGCGTCGCTGGTCGTACAGAAGTGCAGTGGAACGTGTGTGGGTCTTAGCCCTCGATGACGGCGAGTACGTCGCGCGCGGAGAGCACCAGGTACTCCTCGCCGTTGTACTTCACCTCGGTGCCGCCGTACTTGCTGTACAGCACCTTGTCGCCGACCTTGACGTCGAGCGGCACCCGGGCGCCGTCCTCGAACCGGCCGGGACCCACAGCCAGGACGGTGCCCTCCTGGGGCTTCTCCTTGGCCGTGTCGGGGATGACGATGCCGGACGCAGTGGTCGTCTCAGCTTCGACCGCCTGGACCACGATGCGGTCCTCGAGCGGCTTGATGGCGACCTTGGTCGCAGTGGTCACGGTTCCTCCAGGAACATCTTCTTGCGGTGGGGTGAGCGACAAGGCCCGCCGTCGCGGGGGTCGAGCCAGGTCCTCGTTGGCACTCTGACCCTCTGAGTGCCACTGGCACTGTAGCCCCCAGAGTGCCAGCCCTGCAACAGACCCGACCCAGGCAGTGCCGGTCACCGGTCAGCAGACCACGCGCTCCACGGGCATGCTGCTGTCGGCAGGCAGGTCGAGCGCGGAGGCGGCGATCCCGGCATCGAGCAGCCGGTCGCCGAGGGCCGCCACCATCGCCCCGTTGTCGGTACACAGCCCCGGCCGCGGAACCCGCAGCACGATCCCGGCGGCGTCGCAGCGCTCCTGGGCCAGCGCCCGCAGTCGGCTGTTGGCGGCCACCCCGCCGCCGATCAGCAGGTGCCCCACCCCGACGTCACGACAGGCTCGCACCGCCTTGGCGGTCAGCACGTCGACGACGGCCTCCTGGAAGCTCGCACAGACGTCCGCGACCGGGATCGGCCCGTCCTGCTTCTCGACCCACCTCGCGACAGCGGTCTTCAACCCCGAGAACGACACGTCGTACGACGGGTCGGCGAGCATCGACCGCGGGAAGGCGATGGCGCGGCGGTCGCCCAGCTGGGCGGTCCGGTCGACGACCGGTCCGCCAGGGAAACCCAACCCCAGTAGTCGGGCGACCTTGTCGAAGGCCTCCCCCGCGGCGTCGTCGAGGGTCTGACCCAGGGGCGTCATGGTCCGGGTGACGTCCTTGACCAGCAGCAGGCTCGAGTGGCCGCCGGAGACGAGCAGCGCAATAGCCGGCTCCGGCAGCGGGCCGTGCTCGAGGACGTCCACGGCGACGTGGGCGGCGAGGTGGTTGACGCCGTATAGGGGGAGATCGAGGGCCAGGGCGTAGGCCTTCGCCGCCGCGACCCCCACAAGCAGGGCGCCGGCGAGCCCTGGACCGCTGGTGACGGCGATCGCGTCCAGGTCCGCCAGGGTGACTCCTGCTGCGGCAAGGGCCCGGTCGACGGTCGGGACCATCGCCTCGAGGTGGGCACGGGAGGCGACCTCCGGGACGACGCCTCCGAAACGGGCGTGCTCCTCGACCGAGGACGCCACTTCGTCGGCGAGCAGCACCCGGTCGCGCACGACGCCGACGCCGGTCTCGTCGCAGGACGTCTCGATCCCCAGAACCAACGGCACGCGACGACTCTAGGTGCGCTCCATCACCCAGGCGTCGACTCCACCCGGTCCACCCGGGCCGGCCGGGCCGCCCGGGTAGTAGCCGCGCCGCACACCGATCCGGCGGAAGCCGTGCCGGGTGTAGAGCCGCTGGGCCACCTCGTTGTCGGCACGGACCTCCAGCAGCGTGCGCCGCTGCCCCCGTCTGGCGGCCTCCTCCAGCAGCTCGGTCAGCAAGCGCGCCCCGAGCCCTTGCCCTTGGTGGCTCGGACCGACCGCCATCGTCTGCACGAACGCCTCGTCCGGGTAGTCGCACAGCCCGGCGTAGCCGACGACCTCCGGGTCGACTTCGCCGTCGTCGTCGCTGACACCATCGCTGACCCCTTCTACGGCCACGACGTAGTGCCGAGAGGAGGTCTGCCCGAGCTCGGACCAGAAGTGGTGCGCCGTCCACGGTTCGGGCGCGAACAGCTGCCGCTCCAGGACCAGGGCCTGCTCCACGTGCCACCAGCGGAACCGCTCCAGCGTCACCACGACGCGGGTTCGGTCCCGGTCCGGCCGGGCCGCAGCGACAGCAGCAGCGGACCCTCACTCACGCGGTGACCTTCTTCGTCGCTCCCGGCTCGACCGCGTCGGGCCGTCGCAGGTAGAGCGGCGTCAGTGGCAGCGGTGCGTACCGCTGAGCGGCCAGGGCAAGGGCAAGAACCGAGGGGTACCGGGGCTCGTCCGCCGTCGAAAAGCCGTACAGCTGCGCTCCGTCACCGACGATCCGCCGCCCCGAGATCGCCTGCTGCGCCTCAGAGACAGAGGTGACGTGCGGCCCATCGACACGGGCACCCGTCTCGTCGTACACGGCCCAGTAGACCTCCTTGCGACGGGCGTCGGTCACGACGGCCGTGGACGGACCCGCGAGCCCGTCGAGGCTGCACACCCCGAGAACCGGCAGGCCCCGGGCGGACCCGAAGGCTGCCGCGCTCACGATGCCGACCCGAAGCCCGGTGAACGGGCCGGGGCCGACGCCGACAACGACGGTGTCCGGAGTCCCTGCCTTGAGGACCTCGCGGATTCCGACCGCCAGCAGCTCGCCGTGCCTACGGCCATCCACCACCACATGCTCCGCAAGCAGCTCGCCGCCGCAGACCAGCCCAGCCGACACCGCAGGGGTCGAGGTGTCCAGGACGAGGGCGAGCACAGGTGCAGGCTAGTCAGCCCGCGGCGACGGAGCCGGTCAGACCTTGTACTGGGTGACGAGCTCACGCTTGAGGACCTTGCCGGACGGCCCGAGCGGCAGCGCGTCCGCGAAGATCACCCGCCGGGGGTACTTGTACGCCGCGAGGTGGCCCTTGCTCCAGGCGATCAACTCGTCCTCGGCGACCTCGCCGTCCTTCACGACAACGGCGCAGATCTCCTCGCCGTACTGCGCGTCGGGCAACCCGATGACGGCGACCTGTCCGACGCCGGGGTGCCGGAGCAGGACCTCCTCGACATCGCGCGGGTAGACGTTGTAGCCACCCCGGATGACCATGTCCTTCTTACGGTCGAGGATCCGGATGTAGCCCTCGGCGTCCTTTGTGCCGAGGTCACCGGTGCGGAACCACCCGTCGACGATCGCGGCGGCTGTCGCCTCCGGATTGTTCAGGTAGCCCTTGAAGACGTTGTGGCCGCGGACCACGATCTCGCCGAGCTCACCCGTGGCGAGCAGCTCGATCCGCTCGTCGAGCTCCGCGCGGGCGATCTCAACCTCGACTCCCCAGATGGTCTTGCCGACGGTCCCGGCAACCGGCTCGAAGCTCTTCTGGTTAAACGTCGCAACTGGTGAGGTCTCTGTCAGGCCGTAGCCCTCGAGGATCTGCGTCCCGAACACCTCGGTGAACTTCTCCAGCACTGCCAGGGGAAGTGCCGCCCCACCCGACAGTGCCGACCTCAGGTTGGGGCGCGCATCGGAGCTCTTGGCAGCCTCCAGCAGCCCGACGTACATCGTGGGGACCCCCATGAAGATCGTGCACTTCTGCGCCACGAGCAGGTCCAGTGCGGCGGCGCCGTCGAAGCGGGGCAGCAGGACCACGGTCGCGCCGACGTAGAAGGCAGTGTTCATGCAGCAGGTCTGGCCGAAGGTGTGGAACAGCGGCAGGCAGCCGAGCACGATGTCGTGCTCGTCGATGTCGAACGAGTGCTGGGCACTGACGACGACGTTCATCGTGATGTTGAGGTGGGTGATCTCGGCGCCCTTGGGCTTGCCGGTCGTGCCCGAGGTGTAGAGGATCACCGCCGTGTCGGAGGGCTCGCGGGGCTCGAAGCCGTCGACCGGGGTGGCCGACAGGGCGAGGGTGTCGATGCGCTCGATGGTCGCGTCGCCACCGTCCATGACAGCCAGCACCGGCACCCCGGCAAGCTCCGCGCCCTTGGCGCCCTCGCCGAGCAGCGGCGCCGCGCAGACCAGCAGTTTGGCACCGGAGTCGCTCAGGACGTACTCGATCTCCTCGGCCTTCAACAGCGCATGGACAGGTACGGCGACAGCTCCGAGGGCGATCGTGCCGAAGTAGGCCAGCGGGAAGTGCGGAGTGTTGGGCAGCAGCAGGGCGACCCGGTCACCGGGGCCGACTCCCTTCTCGCGCAGGACCGCGGCGTACTGCTTCGCGTGGGTCCAGAGCTGGGCGTAGGTCAGCTTCAGGTCACCGAGGACGACGGCGGTGTTGTCGGCGTAGCGAATCGCAGACTCGGCGAGCATGCTGGCGATCGTCAAGGACATGGTCGAGGACTCCTGGGTTCGTATCGGGCTGCGCGGTGATCCTGTCATGACCAGCGCGGCCCGACGCCCGTGACCGTGGCGGTGCGGCTGTCGTCGTCGTGGCGCTCGAGCACGACCTCGAGGTGGCTGTCGGACAGCGCCTCCACGACGCCCTCACCCCATTCGACGACGACCACGGCCCGGTCGAGCTCCTCGTCCAGCTCGAGGTCGTCCAGGTCGAGGCGGCCGTCCCGCAGCCGGTAGGCGTCGACGTGCACCAGAGGGAGCGGCCCGCGATGGACCCGGGCGATCACGAAGGTCGGGGACGTGACCCGACCAGTGACCCCCAGCCCTTCGCCGATCCCTTGCGCGAGGGCGGTCTTGCCAGCACCGAGGGGTCCGCTGAGCACCACCAGGTCGCCGGCCCGCAGCCGTCCAGCGAGCTGCCGTCCGAAAGCGCGGGTGTCCTCGACGGTTCGCAGAACGGTAGCCACCCGAACCTCGCTCACCCGACCATCCTGACGGCCAGGGCGAGGTCCTCCCGCAGCAGCCGCAGCGGCTCCCCGCGAGGTCCACCCCGCAGGGCAGCCGCCGGATGGTACGTCGGCAGGACCCGTCGCCCGTCGACCTCGACGACACGGCCGCGTACCGAGGACAGCGTCACCTTCCCGAGGAACCACGTGGTCGCCGACAACCCCAGCGTGACCGTCAGGGCGGGCTCCAGCACGGCGAGCTGGGCAGTTAGCCACGGCCGGCAAGCAGCCGTCTCGACCCGGGTCGGAACCCGGTTGTCCGGTGGGCGGCATTTGACGGTGTTAAGCACCGCGACCCGTGACCGGGGCAGGCTGGCCTCTTCCAGCAGGCGGTCGAGCAACTGGCCGCTGCGGCCGACGAACGGCACTCCCGTCTGGTCCTCCTGAGCCCCGGGCGCCTCGCCGACCACCAGCAGCCGCGCCCCGGCAGGCGTCGATCCGACCACCACGGTCGTGCGGGTGGCGACAAGGGACGGGCACGCCGTACACGACCTGATGTCGTCGGTCAGGGTCATGCCGTGCGGCTGTGCGCCCTGGTCGCCCGCCGCAGCAGCGCCCGCAGGTGCAGGTTGACGAGCTCGTGCCGCTCGAGCTGCACCATGTGCCCCGCGCCCTCGACAACGACGAGCTGGGCAGTCGGGACGGCCGCGGCGATCTCGCGGGAGTGTTCGACGGGGGTGAGCCGGTCCTGCGACCCGACGAGAACGAGCGTCTCGACGCCGTCGAGGACGCCGAGCCGGTCGAGTTTGTCGTGGTCCATGAACGTGTCGTAGAACTCCGCGATCACCTCGACCGGAGTCCGTGCCAGCATCTGCTCGACGAACTCGACGTGAGTGGGGCTCGCGTGACCACTCCCGAACGCGGTACGGCGGGCCGCGACGAAAGCCAGGTCAGTGCCCAGCCGTCGGCCCCGTTCAAAGACCGCAGGCCGGTCCCGCATCCCTCGGGTGACGAAGGGAAGCACCCGCCGGTTGACTCTTTCGAAAACGTGGGGCAGCCCGAAGGTGACCGAGGCGAGCTTGCCCGTCGATGTGCCGATCAGGGCCACACCGACGACCCGAGGGCCGAACAGCTCAGGATGCTGGTCGGCGAGCGCCATGATCGTCATGCCACCCATCGAGTGACCGACAAGGACGACTTTCCCACGCGGGGCGCAGGACTGGACGACGGCGTAGAGGTCGCGACCGACCTGGTCGATGGTGGCGTTCCTGGCGCTGCTGCGGCCGCTGCGGCCGTGCGAGCGCTGGTCCCAGAAGACCAGCTTGCCGGGGTTGTTCTCGCTGAACACCTCACGCTGGTAGTGCCAGACCGCGAGCTCCTGGGTGTAGCCGTGACAGAAGACCACGCTCACGCCGGCGTCGACCGGTCCGACCTCCTCGACGTGCAGGGGGACGCCGTCGTCGGCGACGACCCGGCGGATCCGGTCCGAGGCGGCGGCAAAGAAGTCCTCCCCTGCAGCAGGATCCGGGGCCAGCCGGCTGCGCCCGACCGCGTAGCGCTCTGCGGCCAGCCCCGCAGCGGCTCCGACAGCGACCGCTCCGGCGAGGCCCCCCAGCAGACCGACCTGGCGACGACGGCTCACTGGTCACCTCCGACGTAGACGCGTGGCACGCGTGCCCCGACTCGCGTGATGATCTCGTAGTCGATCGTGCCGAGACGCTCGGCCCACTCCTGCGCCGTCGGCTCGCCGTCGTCGCCCGCCCCGAACAGCACGACCTCGTCGCCGGCAGCCACCTCGTCGTCGCCGAGGTCGAGGATGAACTGGTCCATGCAGACGGTCCCTGCAATGCGTTGCCGGCGGCCACCGAGCAGGACCTCGGCGGTGTTGGTCGCAGCCCGGGGCACGCCGTCGGCATAACCCAGTGGCACCAGGGCCAGGGTGGTCTCGGCCGCGGTCGTGTGGCGGTGCAGGTAGCTCACGCCCGACCCGGCAGGCACCCGTTTGGTGAGCGCAACGTGGGAGCGCAGCGACATCGCCGGCCGCAGCCCGAAGTCGCGAGGTGACCCGAGCTCCGGCACCGGTGACAGCCCGTAGACCGACACCCCCGGGCGTACCAGGTCGTAGTGCGTCGACGGCGCGGTCAGCGTCGCAGCGGAGTTGGCCAGGTGTCGCACCTCCGGCCGCAGACCCCTGCCTGCGGCGACGTCGAGAGCCTGCGCGAAGAGGGCGTTCTGGCGGCTGTTCACGGGGTGGTCCGGGCCGCCGTCGGCGAAGGCGAAGTGACTCCACAGCCCGGTCACCGAAAGGGTCCCGTCGGCCTCGGCCCTGGCTGCGGCCTCGCACAGCGCCGGCCACGCGTCGGGGGTCGCGCCACCGCGGGACAGCCCGGTGTCGGCCTTCAGGTGCACCCGGGCCGGGCAACCGGTCATCACGGCAGCCTGTTGGGCACGGGCCAGCTCGGCAAGGTCGTAGACCCCCAGGTCGACCCCCGCGGCGACAGCAGGTGCAAGGTCCTCCCCCGGCGCGAACAGCCAGGCCAGCACGGGGACGTCGAGTCCTGCCGTCCGCAGGGCGAGCGCCTCCTCCAAGAACGCCACCCCGAGCCATGCGGCGCCACCCGCGACGGCCGCCCTCGCGCTGGGCACCAACCCGTGGCCGTAGCCGTCGGCCTTGACCACCGCCATCACCCCGGCACCGTGCGCGCATTCACGCAGTACCGCGACGTTGTCGCGGATGGCATCGAGGTCGACGACGGCGGCAGATCTCACACGGTCAGTGTCGCGCACCGACAGCGCGCACGGCAGCGGGCCACGCCTCCAGCAGCAACCCGGCGCTGGTGGCGGCGCCGTCCGCTGACAGGACCCCGGCGAGCCCATGCAGGTAGGCCCCGACACTGGCCGCGTCGAGCACATCGAGGCCCTGGGCGAGCAGCGCGCCGATCCCACCCGACAGCACGTCGCCAGAGCCGGCCGTGGCCAGCACGGGCGAGCCGGTGAGGTTGATCCGGGCCGGGCCGTCGGGACCCACGACGACCGTCGCGTCACCCTTGAGAAGGACGTGCAGCCCGAGCGTCGCGGCCAGCCGGCGGGCAGCCGCGACGCGGTCGTCGCCGACCTCGTGACCGAACCGGGCGAACTCGCGGTCGTGCGGCGTGAGCAGCGTCGCAGCGGTGCGGTCACGGAGCCAGGACGGCCGTTGCGCGCAGATCGTGAGGGCGTCGGCGTCGACGAGCACCGGGACGTCCTGCGCGAGGACGGCCTCGACGGTCTCGTCCGCGTGGGTCCCCAGTCCGGGGCCGACGACCCAGGCCTGCACTCGGCCGACGTCGGCCACCGAAGAGCCGCAGGCGTCGGTGACAACCGCCTCGGGCCAGCGCAGCCGCACCTGGTCAGCAGCGTGCGACGTACCGACGAACCGCACCATCCCCGCCCCTGCCCGCAGCGCAGCACCCACCGCCAGCACGGCAGCCCCGGTGTAGCTCTCGGAGCCCGCAGCCACCCCCAGCACGCCGCGGGAGTACTTGTCGGAGACCCGGCTCGGGCGGGGGAGCAGCGACTGGACGTCGAGGTCGGTGAGCGCTTCCACAGGAGGCGCCGGAAGCTCGAGGCCGACGTCGACCAGCTCGAGCTCACCGACATGGTCGCGGGCCAGCAACAGCCCGGGCTTGAGGGTTCCAAAAGTGACGGTGACGTCCGCACGGACCGCGACCGCGCCCACGGCTCCGGTGTCGGCGTCGACCCCGGACGGCACATCCACGGCAACGACAGGACAGCCGCCGACGGCCCCGACCAGTGCGGCCGCAGCCGGGCGCAGCGGACCGCGCCCGCCGATGCCGACGAGGCCGTCCACCACGACATCGGCGCCGACGAGGGCCCGCGGTGTCCCCGTCCGACCACCGGCCGCAAGCAGCGCTGCCAGGGCATCGGGGACGGCGTCACCGGCGAGGACGGCCACGACCGCGCAACCGCGGCGGGCCAGCCAGGCCCCGGCCCACAGAGCGTCGGCGCCGTTGTTGCCGGAGCCGACGAGAAGCACGACGCGGGCGCCGTAGACGTACGGCAGCCGGCGGGCCACCGCCACGGCCAGGCCGGTGGAGGCGCGAGCCATGAGGGGTACGCCGGCGGCCAGCAGCGGCTCCTCCGCGGCGCGGACCTGGGCGACCGTGTGGGCGTACCTCATGGGCTCTCCAGGATCCGGCTCTCCCCGATCACGAAGGCGGTCGCGAAGCCACCGTCGTGCGACAGCGAAAGGTGCCAGTCGGTGATGCCCAGCTCCGCCGCCGCCGATGCCACGGCGCCGTGCACGACCAGCGACGGCCGCCCCGACTCGGCGGACACGACCTCCACACCGACCCAGGGCAGGCCGGGAGCGCCGAGGACCTTGGCGACAGCCTCCTTGGTGGCGAAGCGGGCCGCTAACGACTCGATCCGGGTGACCTGCTGCTCGGCGGGGGTGAACAGCCGGGACCGCAGCGCGGGCGTGCGCTCCAGGGCACGCGCGAGCCGCGCCACCTCGACCACGTCCACCCCCACCCCGACGATCATCCGGGCGTCACTCGACGGTGACGGACTTCGCGAGGTTCCTCGGCTGGTCGACATCGAGCCCACGGGCCATCGCGACGGCAGCCGACAGCACCTGCAGGGGGACGATCGTGAGCAGCGGCGTGAGCAGCGACTTGGTGTCGGGGATCCGGATCACGGTGTCGGCGTAGGGCGTCACGCTCTCGTCCCCGTCGGTGGCGATCACGATGGTGCGGGCGCCGCGGGCGCGCACCTCCTGAACGTTGTTGATGAGCTTGGCCTGCAGGGCATGCCGGGGGGCGATCACGATGACCGGCGTGCCCTGCTCGATCAGCGCGATGGGGCCATGCTTGATTTCCCCTGCGGGGAAGCCCTCGGCGCTGATGTAGGCGAGCTCCTTGAGCTTGAGGGCGCCCTCCAGCGCCATCGGGTAGCCGACGTGCCGCCCGAGGAACAGCACCCGATCCTCGGTCGCGAGCGACTGCGCCAACGTGCGGACCGAACCCATCCGGTCGAGCACTTCCTGAACCAGGTCGGGGACCTCGCGCAGGTCTGCCAGGTGCGCACGGACCTCGTCCGGGTCCCGCGTCCCGCGGACCTGGGCGAGGTAGAGCCCCACGAGGTACATGGCGATCATCTGCGTCATGACGGCCTTCGTCGAGGCCACCGCGACCTCGGGTCCACCGCGGGTGTAAAGCGCCGCGTCGCTCTCCCTGCTGATCGTCGACCCGATGGTGTTGGTCACGGCCAGCACCTTGGCGCGCAGCGAGCGCGCATGGCGCACGGCTTCGAGAGTGTCGGCGGTCTCGCCGGACTGCGACACCGCGATGACCAGGGTCGACCGCCCGATGACCGGGTCGCGGTAGCGGAACTCCGAGGCCATCTCGACCTGCACGGGCAGCCGGGCCCAGCGTTCGAGGGCGTACTTGCCGACGAGCCCGGAATGGTAGGACGAACCGCAGGCGATGATGACCACCTGCTCGATGTCACGGATGTCCTGGTCGCTCATCGACAGCTCGTCCAGGTGCAGCAGGCCGTCCTCCTGCAGCCGGCCGCCGAGGGTCTCGCGGATCGCAGCCGGCTGCTCCTCGATCTCCTTGAGCATGAAGAACTCGTGGCCGCCCTTCTCGGCAGCTGCGGTGTCCCAGTCGACGTGGTAGCTCTCGCCCTCGACCACAGTCCCCGCCAGGTCCGTGACGGTGACCCCCGACCGGCGTACCTCCACGACCTGGTCCTGCTCGACGGCACGCGCCTCCCGGGTGTGGGCGATGAAGGCCGTCACATCGGAGCCGACGAAGTTCTCGCCCTCGCCGAGGCCGATGACCAGCGGCAGGTTGCGGCGCGCCGCGACGACCAGGTCCGGCTCGTCGCGGTGCGCGACGACCAGTACGAACGAGCCCTCCAGGTCGCGGCAGATCGAGCGGACCGTGGCCGCGAGGTCCCCGGCGTAACGCTCCTCGACGAGGTGGGCGACGACCTCGGTGTCGGTGTCGGAACGGCGCTCGTGGCCGCGCAGCTCGAGGCCGGCGACGAGCACCTCGAAGTTCTCGATGGTGCCGTTGTGCACCACGGCCACAGCACCGGAGCAGTCAAGGTGGGGGTGGGCGTTGTGGTCGGTGGGTGGGCCGTGCGTCGCCCAACGGGTGTGGCCGATCCCGAGCGTCCCGGGCAGCGGGAGGCCGGCGATCTGCTTCTCCAGGTTGGCCAGCTTGCCGGCCTTGCGCTCGACCGTGAGGACCCCATCGGCGCTGAGAACCGCGACCCCGGCGCTGTCGTAGCCGCGGTACTCCAGCCGCCTCAGACCGCCCAGGACCACCTCCAGGGCGTCCTGCCCGCCGACGTAGCCCACGATGCCGCACATGCGTTCAGGCTAGCTGTCGGCCACTTTGCTGGGCATGCAAGGCGCGGCGCAGGTCATCGTGCTGCTCGAGCAGGGCGCGCCACATGCCGACGGGCAGTCGCTTGCGGGTCACCTCGCGACGAACGCTGGCGAATACCTCCGGGGTGATGAGCACCGACGGGAACAGCTCGGTGGTGAGGGAGGTCGCGAGCTGCGGCGACACCCGGTCCGAGAGCCCCTGGAGGTCCGCGAGGTAGCGCTCGGCGTACGGGTGCAGCAGCTCGAGCTGGTGGCGTTGCCAGAAGCCGCTTCCGATGGCCCGCACCTGGGCGTTGGTGGCCTGGCCGCTGACGGCGGTCTCCCAGCTGCGCCGCTTCGCGTCGGCGTCGGGCAGGGCCGCGAGGGCCGCCTCAGCCTGCAGCTGCCCGCTCGCCGTACGGTCGGCCGCCAGCTCACGGTCGATGCCGGCGGCGTCGAGTTCCCCGAGCGCTGCGGCCCGGCGCACGACGTGCCAGCGCAGCTCGTTGTCGACGACCAGGCCCTCGGGGACGGACGTTCCGGTCAGCAGGTCCCGCAGCCGGTGGGTGTCGGTCATTGCCTGAACGGCAGCGCGCACGCGCACCAGCTGCAGGTCACTGCCCGCCTCGACCTCAGCGTCCCAGCACGCCCGGACGACGTCGGCGACCAGCGCCTCCTGCTCCTCCACCGGCGCGAAGCTGGTTGCCGAGCGAAGCGCCTGGCCGAGCAGGGTCTGGACCAGGGACGGGTCGCTCTCGGCAACGACGCCCCGCAGCACCGCCGCGACATGCTGGCGAGCAGGCAGCTCACCGTCACGGACCGCATCCCACAGCGCGCCCCAGCACAGCGCCCGGGCCAACGGGTCGACGAGCAGCCGAAGGTCGGCCAGGACGGTGGCCAGCGAGCGGTCGTCGAAGCGGATCTTGGCGAACGTCAGGTCACGGTCGTTGAGCAGGACCAGGTCGGACCGGTCCAACCCGGGTACGACGGTCTCCGGTCCCGCCACCTCGACCTGCCGGCGCTCGCGCAGCTGCAGCACCCCGTCGTGCAGGTCGTAGCAGCCGATCTCCATCACGTGGTCGCGCAGCACCTCCGCGTCCTGAACCACGACCAGGTCCGGGCCTGACCAGCGCGGTCGCAGGGTCGCGACGCCGCTCGTCTGCAGCCAGGTGCGCGCCCACTCGGTGAGGTCACGACCGCTGGCGCGCTCCAGCTCGGCGAGCAGGTCGCTCAGGTCGGTGTTGCCGAAGGCGTACGTGTCGAGGTAGGCCCGTAGGCCGCTGAAGAAGCTCTCCTCGCCGACGAAAGCGACCAGCTGCCGCAGGACCGATGCGCCCTTTGCATAGGAGATCCCGTCGAAGTTGAGCAGTGCCTCGCGGTTGTCACCGACCTCGCCTGCAACCGGGTGCGTCGTGGGCAGCTGGTCCGCGCGGTACCCCCAGGCCTTACGCCCCAGGCAGAAATCGCTCCAGACGCCGTCGAACCGGGTCCCCTGCTCGACGGTGTGCAGGCCCATGAACTCAGCGAAGGACTCATTGAGCCAGATCCCGTCCCACCAGCGCATCGTCACGAGGTTGCCGAACCACATGTGGGCCATCTCGTGCGCGATCACCTGCGCCCGCAGCCGGCGGTTGCCCTCAGTGGTCCTCGACCGGTAGATCAAGCCCTCGTCGGTGAACGTCACCATCCCCGGGTTCTCCATGGCGCCGACGTTGAACTCAGGCACGAAGACCTGGTCGTAGCTGTCGCCGAACGGGTAGCGCACACCGAAGGCCTGCTGCTGCAGGTCAAAGCACTGCCGGGTGATGTCGAACAGCTCGTCGGCCTCGAGGTGCTCGGCAAGCGAGGCCCGGCACCACACGCCCAGCTCGATGCCGTCGTGCCACACCGTCTCCCCGTGCCACGGTCCGGCGGCCAACGTCAGGTGGTACGTCGAGAGCGGGACCGTCTCGGCGAACACGTGCATGGTGCTGCCGCTGCTGCTGAGGGTGCGGTGGGTGCTCCGGGTGTTGGACCGGACGACGTGCCCGTCGGGGGCGGTCACCGTCAGCCGGTAGACCGCTTTCAGGTCGGGCTGGTCGAAGCAGGCGAAGAACCGCTGCGCATCGTCCAGGAACGCCTGCCCGTAGACGTAGACCTCGTCGTCCGCCGGGTCCTGGAAGCGGTGCAGGCCCTCACCGGTGCGGGTGTAGGCGCAGCGCGCGACGACCTTGACCTCGTGCTCACCACCGAGCCCGTCGAGCGCGAAGCGGTTGGCACTCAAGGTGATCGGTCGACCATCGAGGGTCGCGACGACGGTCGTCAGGCAGTCCAGCTCCAGGAACGTCTCCGCCCCCTCGGTGGCCCGGAACCGCACCACCGTCGTCGACCAGAACCAGGTGTCCCCGTGCGTCAGGTCGAGCTCGATGTCGTACGACGTGACGTCAAGCACCGCCGCCCGGGCGCGGGCCTCGCCCGCGGTGAGGTTCCTCATGCCGCCTGACCCTAGGCGTTGGTGTGCCCGTCGCGCGGGTCCGGACATCCCTACCCGCTCGCGGCACCCGCCCGGTTCGATCAGTCGGGTGCGACGACCGACGCCAGCCGAGCCGCGACGGCAGTGGCCTCCCGCTGCGTGGGCGCCTCGACCATCACGCGCACCAACGGCTCGGTGCCCGAGGGTCGCAGCAGAACCCGGCCCGTGCCGGCCAACTGCGCCTGCTCGCGCACCACGGCCGCCAGCACGTCCTCGTCCGTGGCCCGCGTGCGCGGCGCGGTCACGTTGACCAGCACCTGCGGCAGCAGCGTCACGACATCGGCGAGCTCCGCGACCGACCGTCCGCTGCGCGCCACCCGGTCCATCACCTGCAGTGCTGTGAGCAGCCCGTCGCCGGTGGTCGCGTGGTCCAGCATCACGACGTGGCCGCTCTGCTCACCCCCCAGCGGGTGGCCACCGCCCAGCATCGCCTCGAGCACGTAGCGGTCACCGACCGCGGTCCGCACAACCTCGACGCCGGCCAGGGTCATGGCCTGGACCAGCCCGAGGTTGCTCATCACGGTCGCAACGAGCACGTCGCTGCCGGGCAGGCCGGCCTGCTTGCGGGCAAGCGCCAGCAGGCCCAGTACCTGGTCGCCGTTGAGGACCCGGCCGGAGCCGTCGACCACGATGCAACGGTCCGCGTCACCGTCGTGCGCGATCCCCAGGTCGGCGCCGACCTCGACCACGGCCTTCGCCAGGGACTCCGGGTGGGTCGCCCCGCAGCCGTCGTTGATCGCGTAGCCGTCGGCGTCGCAGTGCATCGCGGTGACCGTGGCACCAGCCCGGCGGTACGCCTCCGGGGCCAGCTCGCAGGCCGCTCCTTGCGCGCCGTCGACGACGACGTGCAGCCCCTCGAGGCTGCCGACGGTGGCCAGCAGGTCCCCCAGGTAGGCCTCGACCCTGGCCGTTCGGCCGTCGGCGTGGGACCGACCGATGTCGCTGCCCGTCACTCGCAGGAACGGCTGCCCCAGGCCCCGTTCGAGCGCGTCCTCCTGGGCGTCGGACAGCTTACGACCGCCGGTAGCGAACAGCTTGAGGCCATTGTCGGGCATTGGGTTGTGCGAGGCGGTGATGGCCAGACCGAGGACGGCGTGCCAGCGGTCGGTCGCGTGAGCCACCAGGGGGGTCGGGACCACGCCCAAGCGGGACACGTCACAACCGACGCTGGTGAAGCCCGCCACCGCAGCCGCCTCCAGCATCTCCCCCGACGGGCGCGAGTCCCGACCCACCACGACCATCGGCCGTCCGGGTCCGGTGTGGTCCGCCCGAGCCTGCGCACCGGCCACCTCAGCGAGCTGCATGGCCAGCTCAGGGGTCAGCGAAGTGCCGTTAGCGAGCCCTCTGATGCCGTCGGTTCCAAACAGCCGTGCCATGTGTTTCCTCCCGTACAGGTCCCGACCTGCCGCGAGGCGGCCCCCCGACCGGGAAGCCGCCTCGAACGGGCTCTGCTGACCACGAGCGCGGCCGCGCTGACCACAAGCGCACCCGTCGGCGCGCTGGTTAGCGCTTGGAGTACTGCGGCGCCTTGCGGGCCTTCTTCAGGCCGTACTTCTTGCGCTCCTTGATCCGCGAGTCGCGGGTCAAGAACCCCTCCTTCTTCAGGGCGGGGCGGTCATCGGGCTCGATCATGATCAGCGCGCGAGCAATGCCGAGCCGCAGCGCGCCGGCCTGGCCGCTGATGCCACCACCGTGCAGCAGCGCGATGACGTCGTACTGCTCAGCCTTCTCGAGCGTGACGAACGGCTCGTTGATGGCCTGCTGGTGCACCTTGTTCGGGAAGTAGTTCTCGAGGGTGCGGCCGTTCAGCTTGTACTGGCCGGTGCCGGGGATGAGGCGCACGCGGACGATGGCCTCCTTGCGGCGGCCAACAGTCTGAATGAGTTCTGGATGGGTCGTGGTCACTGGGACACCTGGCGAAGCTCGTAGGGAACCGGGCTCTGGGCCAGGTGGGGGTGGGTCGGACCTGCGTAGACCTTCAGCTTGGAGAGCATCTGCCGGCCCAGCGTGTTGTGCGGGAGCATGCCCTTGATGGCCTTCTCGATGATCCGCTCGGGACGGGTCGCGAGGACATCGGCGTACGGCGTGCTGGTGAGGCCACCCGGAAAGCCGGAGTGGCGGTGGACGCGCGACTGCGCGGCCTTGTTGCCGGTCAGGACGATCTTGGCAGCGTTGACGACGATGACGAAGTCGCCGGTGTCCAGGTGCGGCGCGTAATACGGCTTGTGCTTGCCACGCAGCAAGATCGCGGACTGGCTGGCCAGGCGGCCCAGCACGATGTCGCTCGCGTCGATGACATGCCATTGGCGGGTCACGTCAGACGGCTTGGGCTGGTACGTGCGCACGGTTTTGCTCTTCTCTACGGCTGCTTGGGATCGTGTCAGGGCGCGCGTCAATAAGGCGCGCCGGACAACAACAGGCAACGATACCCGAGAGCCGTCCGGACCTCAACGAGTGCGCATCCGGAGCAGGGTCCCGGCCGTCGATACCGCCGCCCGGGGTGCGCTCGCCGGTGTCAGCGAACCCCTCCCACGGACGGGCGTCGGGCTTCAGCTCACCTGAGTCCTTCTCGTTCACGGACCACCCGCCCCTCGTCCCAGACCGGCTCAGCTGCCTCGTAGACGTCCCCGGACGACCCGAACACCAGGAACCGGTCGAAGCCGCGCGCGAACCACCGGTCGTGGGTCACCGCCATGACGGTCCCGTCGAAGGCCTCCAGGCCCTCCTCGAGCGCCTCCGCCGAGGCTAGGTCGAGGTTGTCGGTGGGCTCATCGAGCAGCAGCAGGGTCGCGCCCCCGAGCTCGAGCAGCAGCACCTGGAAGCGGGCCTGCTGGCCGCCGGACAGGGAGTCGAAGCCCTGGTCGGCCTGTTCCTGCAGCTCGTAGCGTCGCAGGGCCCCGATGGCCTGCCCCCGCTCGAGACCGCGCCGCGCGGCATCCCCCCGGTGGAGCACCTCGGTGAGGGTCTTGCCGTGCAGCTCGGGCTGGTCGTGGGTCTGCGCGAACCACCCGGCGACGACGCGGGCGCCGAGCCGGTGCGCCCCGGTGTGCCGCACGTCCTGGCCGGCAAGCAGGCGCAGGAAGTGCGACTTGCCCGAGCCGTTCGACCCGAGCACGACGACCCGCTCGCCGTAGAACACCTCGAGGTCGAAGGGCTTCATCAGGCCGGTCAGCTCGAGCCTCTCGGTGGTCACGGCGCGTACGCCGGTGCGACCGCCACGGAGCTTCATCGTGACCTTCTGGTCGACGACCTGCTCCGGCGGCGGGCCGGCCGCCTCGAACTTTTCGAACCGGGTCTTCATCGCGTTGTACCGCGAAGCCATGTCCGGGCTGATCTTGGCCTGCTCGCGCAGCGTGATCACCAGCTTGCGCAGGCGCTCACGCTCCTCGTCCCATCGCTTGTGGAGCTCCTCGAGTCGCTCCCGCCGGGCCTGCCGGGCCTCGGCGTAGGTCCCGAACCCGGCACCGTGCACCCAGGTCCCGTGCGCTTCGACGGTGACGACCCTGGTCGCTGCGTTGTGCAGCAGCTCGCGGTCGTGGCTGACGAACAGGACCGTCTTGGCAGACTCGGCGAGGGCCGCCTCCAGCCAGCGCTTGCCGGGCACGTCGAGGAAGTTGTCCGGCTCGTCGAGCAGCAGCACCTGGGCCGGCCCGCGCAGCAGCGCCTCGAGGGCGAGCCGCTTCTGCTCGCCACCGGACAAGGTGTGGAGCTTGCGGTACATGCATGCGTCATAGGTCATCCCGAGCGCCGCCATCGTGCAGACGTCCCACTGCACCTCAGCGTCGTAGCCGTGCACGTCGCCCCAGTCCGACAGGGCCGTCGCGTAGCGCATCTGGGTCTTCTCGGTGTCGTGCTCCATCATCGCCAGCTCGGCCGCCTCCAACGCCCGGCCGGCGTCCCGCACCCCTGGGGCGGCAAGGTCGAGCAACAGGTCGCGCACCTCGGTGTCGTCCCGGATCGAGCCGATGAACTGCCGCATCACCCCCAGGCCCCCGTCCCGCGCGACCGCCCCCGAGCTGGGTACGAGGTCGCCGGCGATGATCCGCAGCAGCGTCGTCTTCCCCGTGCCGTTCGCGCCGACGAGGGCGGTCTTGGTCCCGTCCCCCACCCGGAAACTGGCGTCCTCGAAGAGCGCCCGCCCGTCAGGAAGGACGTAGCTCAAGGACTGGCAGTCGACGTACCCCATGCCCCCATGATCGACGATGGCTGCCACTCACCGCGAGGGCTTATGGAACGAGCGCCCAGTAGTCCTCGCCGGCCTCCTTGACGAATCCGGCCGAGAGGTAGAGCCCGAGCGCGGTGTCGTTGGCCGTCTCGACCTCGAGGGTCACCCGGTCGCACCCCTGGGCGCGCAGCAAGCGGCAGCAACGCTCCAGCACGTCACGCCCGATCCCACGGCCCTGGTACGCCGGGTCGACGCCGAATCCGTAGACCGCGCCGGTCGCAGGATGGCCCTCCGACGTCCCGTGCAGGCTGAGCCGCACCGTGCCAACCGCGACCCCCGCGAGCTCGGCCACATAGGTGGTGTCGCCGTGCCGGTGCAGGACGTCGACCTGCGGGTCACCGCCGAAGGCCCCCTTGAGCAGCCGCCGTACGTCCCCGCGGTCCTGCTCTCGAGCGACCCGCAGGACGACATCTGGGTTACGGTCCACCCCCCCGGGGGTCGCTCCCAGGACGAGGAAGTGCTCGCTGTGGTCGAGCTCGGCTCCCTGTCGCTGGGCGAAGGCGCGACCGGCCGACGAAGGTGCCGCGACTGTCGGTGTCACCAGCAGGAGTCGCTCGTAGCCCCGGGCGCGAACCAGCGGCCTGGCCGACTCCAGCAGGGCCGTGCCGACCCCCCGCCGGCGTGCTGCCGGAGCCACCATCCCGGCCAGCTCCACATCCGGTGGCCCGAAGGCGTACACGCCGAGAAAGCCGAGCAGCCGGTCACCGTCCCACCAGAGCAGGTCGACGTCGAAGGTGGTCCGGCGCTCGAGCACGCCCCACTCCAGCTTGAGCCGGCCTCCGTCGGCAGCGACGACCTCGCGCTCGAGGGCTGCGATCGCAGTCAGCGCGCGGGAGTCCAGGCCATGGGTGACGGTCAGCACGAGGACGATCCTGCCCGGCGACGGACCCGCAGGCGACCCACCGCCACGTAGCCGCCACCTCCCCCGGCTGTCAGGCTCTCAGGTTTCGGGTGACGGTCTGCCGCGCGAACAGCTGGTCGTCGGGCGGATAGTCCACCGACTCCAGCGTCAGCCCGTGAGCAGGTGCGACGATCACCCCCGACGCCCGCTGGGTCTGCGCCAGCAGCGATGCCGGCCAGTCGGCCCTGCGCCGCCCGTCCGCCGCCGCCAGCAGCGCCCCCACCAGGGAGCGCACCATCGAGTGGCAGAAGGCATCAGCCTGCACCGTCGCCACCAGCACCCCGTCCAACTGGCGCTCCCAGTCCAGGACCAGCAGGGTCCGGACCGTCGTCGCGCCCTCGCGCCGCTTGCAGTACGCCGCGAAGTCGTGCAGCCCGACCAGGCCCGTGGAGGCCTCGCACAGCACATCGAGCGCCAGCGGCCGCGACCACTCGAGGGTGTCCCGGCGCCGCAGCGGGTCGACGTGGGCCGGGCGGTCGGCAACCCGGTAGGTGTAGGTCCGCGACAGCCCGCAGAACCGGGCGTCAAAGCCGTCGGCGGCACGCGCCACGCGGCGTACCTGGATGTCACGGGGCAGGCGGCCGTTGAGGCGGCGCAGCAACAGCCGGTCGTCGGCCAGGCCCTGCGGTACGTCGAGGTGCGCGACCTGGCCGCGAGCGTGCACGCCGGCGTCGGTGCGGCCCGCGACCGTCAGTCGAGGCAGGTCGCCCCGCCGGGCGACCGTCGCGAAGGCACTCTCGAGCTCCCCCTGCACGGTTCGCTGGTCGTTCTGCGCCGCCCAGCCCGCGAAGTCGGTGCCGTCGTAGGACAGGTCGATCCGGATCCGGACGACGGGGTCATCGCCTGCCACCCCGTCGTCTGGTCCTTGCTCCTGCAACGGCGCGAGCCCGCCCTCCCTCGTCGGGAGAGCGGGCTCGGGGAGCGCGGTAGCTACTTGTCGTCCTCGGCGGGGGCGTCGGCGGGGGCCTCGGGAGCCTTCGCCGCAGGGGCCTCGGCGACGTCAGCCGGGGTCTCGGCCGCTGGCTCCTCAGCGACAACGTCGGCCGCGGCGGTCTCAGCCGAGGCGCCAGCAGTCGCAGCGTCGGCGTCGGCAGCGTCGACAGCCTCGGCGTCGGTAGCTTCAGCGGCCTCGGCGCCGGCAGCCTCGGCGTCGGCAGCCTCGGCGTCGGCAGCGACGGCGGCCGCGGTCGGGGATTCAGCGGCCAGCTCCTGCGCAGCCTCACGGGTTGCGCCCGTCGGGGCCTTGCTCTTGGCGAACTGCGTTCCACGGGCGCGCTCGGCCTCGCCGACGGCCCGCTGCGCGACTGTGAGGGCCTCGACCAGCTCGATGATGGCCATCGGAGCGTTGTCACC
>JANXUE010000039.1 GCA_025352005.1 Frankiales bacterium | reverse complement strand
CGGTTTGAGTAGCGCTGAGACCGCTTTCATAGGCCACAATCACTGCCTGCTGTTGGGCTTCGCTCAGCCGCTGGCTGAGCTTATGACGCTTTCGAACCAGCCCCAGAGCCCCCGATTCGCTTCGATCCAACACCCTGCGTGCATGGGTCAACGCTCGCGACAGAGGCGGCGTCACACTGAGTGGCTTTGAGTACCGTCGCAGGAAGTCCACCAGTTCACTCGGATCGACCTCAGCGGCCGGCGCTCCTAGGGTGAGCCTTACCAGGCTCGGGATCCACGTCGCCAACGTCACCCTCCTTGGCGGGCCTGAGGCCCTCGGCCCGATGTTGGCGGCGACGGCTCGCGCGGCCGACGAGGGCGGCGTCACGACGCTGTCGCTGATGGACCACTGGTTCCAGATGGAGGCGTTCGCCACCTCGCAGGACCCGATGCTCGAGGGCTACACCTCACTCGGCTTCGTCGCGGCGCAGACCCAGCGGGTCCAGCTCGGGCTGCTCGTCTCTGGCGTGACCTACCGCTACCCGGGTCTGCTCGCGAAAACGGTCACGACCTTGGACGTGCTGTCCGGTGGCCGGGCGCTGCTCGGGATCGGCGCGGCGTGGTGCGAGCGGGAGCACCTCGGCCTTGGCGTGCCTTTCCCGTCGGTGGCGGAGCGCTTCGAGCGACTCGAGGAGGCGCTTCAGGTCTGCAAGCAGATGTGGAGCAGTGACGAGGGTCCGTACGACGGCAAGCACTACCAGCTCGCCGAGACGATCTGCTCACCCGCGCCCGATCCCGAGACGGTCGCCCACAAGCTCGACGTACTCGCTCGGCACTGCGCTGATGTGGGGCGCGACCCGGCGACGGTGGAGAAGACGATCATCGGGCAGTGGGACCCGTTCGACCCGGGGTTCCTGCCGGCGATGCAGGCGTACTCGGCGTTGGGGGTCGAGCAGGTCGCGCTGACGCCGATGACCGAGGACCCGGCCGGCTGGGTGACGCAGGTCTGCGAGCAGGTGCTGCCCCCGTTGGCCGAGCTCTAGATCCAGCTCGCGAACCACATCTTGGAATACCAGTCGGCGTAGGAGATCGTGACCGCTGCGAGCACCGGGTAGAGGTAGGCGAAGTTCAGCACCACGACGGAGGTGTAGACGCCGACTCCTGCCGCCGCGACGCTGCGGCGTACCGTGCCGGTCTGGCCGAGCAGCCAGCCAGCCAGCAGCGCCAGTCCCAGGCACAGGAACGGGACCGACGGCAGCGCGTAGAACAAGAACATCGTGCGGCCCTTGAGGTCGCTCGGGACCCAGGCCAGGATCGACACGGCCATCATCAGCAGCAGGGATGCTCCGCGCCAGTCGCGCTTGCTGACCCAACGGGCCGCGAGCCCGATCGTCACCGGGATCATCGTCCACCACAGCGCTGGCGTGCCGATCGCGAGGACCTCGCGCGAGCACGACTTCGTCGTACAGCCGTAGGTCCCCGACGTGAGCCCTGGCGGGTAGTAGTAGTTCACCGGGCGGCCCAGGAACGGCCACGACAACGGATGCGACTGGTAGGGGTGCTTGGCCGCCAGATGGTTGTGGAAGTTGTAGATTTCCCAGTGGTAGTGCCACCACGAACGCATCGCCTCCGGCATGAAGAACCAGCTGGTGCTCCGGCCGTGCGCCCATACCCGGTCGTAGCCCTCGGTCGACAGGAACCAGCCGGTCCACGAGGCGACGTAGACCGCCACCGGCAGCACGACCAGGGCAGCCAGCATCGACACCGTCGTGCGGCGCAGGGTCACCCGCCAGGGGGCCCTGATCCCGGCCGCCCGCCGTGCGCCGACCTCCCACGCGACCGCCAGGACCAGCATCACCCCGACCGGGAACACCGCGCTCCACTTCGTCCCGAGCGCCGCTCCGAAACACAGTCCGGCCGTGAGCTGCCAGGGACGCCAGCCCAGGCGCCCGCCCCGGCTGAGCTGCTCGTCCTCGGCCCACGCGAGCCGCTCGCGGACCCGGTCACGGTCGACGACCAGCGCTCCGAAGGCCGCCACGATCCAGAAGCACAAGAAGATGTCGACCATCGCGACGCGGCTCTGCACGAACGACAGGCCGTCCAGGGCCAGCAGCAGCCCGGCCAGCCCGCCGAGCAGGTCCGAGCCGGTCATCCGCCGACCGATCCGGACGACCAGCAGCACCGTCAGCGTCCCGAACACCGCCGCGGCGAAGCGCCAGCCCAACGTGTTGAAGCCGAACAGCTCCTCACCGACGCCGATCAGCCACTTGCCGAGCGGCGGGTGCACCACGAAGGCGCCGGTGCTCTCGGGGGTGCAGAAGGCCTTTCCCGCCGCGGAGGCGTGCTCCACGCCGTACCGGAGCAGGTTCTTGGCGTCGCAGGCGTAGTAGACCTCGTCGAAGATGTCGCCGGGACCTTGGATCACGCCCTTGTCACTGAGCGTCGACGTGGGCTGGTCGAGTCGGACGAAGCGCAGCAGCCCCGCGACCAGCGTGACCAGCAGGGTGACCCCCCAGCCGCCCGGGCTGACGAGGGGGAGCAGCCGCTCCCGCCACGGCGCCGGGGGGGCGGCGGTGCTGGGGGCCACGAGGGTCGCCGTCATGGCTGCGAGCCTACGGAACGGTGTCTGCGGAAGGATGCCCTCGTGCCCCTCCTCCTCGCTGGTGTCCCGATCGGTCAGCCCGGCGACGCCAGCATCCGCCTGCGCGAGGCCCTCGCCTCCGCCGCCGTCATCGCCGCCGAGGACACCCGCCGGCTCACCAGGCTGTGCCACGACGTGGGCGTGACCTACACCGGACGGCTCGTCAGCTACTTCGACGGCAACGAGTCCGAGCGCACCCCGCTGCTGCTTGCCGCGCTGCGCGCCGGCGACACGGTCCTGCTGGTCACCGACGCGGGGATGCCCTCGGTCTCCGACCCCGGCTACCGGCTCGTCGCCGCTGCCGCCCTCGAGGACCTGCCGGTCTCCTGCCTGCCTGGGCCCTCAGCCGTCACCACCGCCCTGGCCGTCAGCGGCCTGCCGTCGGACCGGTTCTGCTTCGAGGGCTTCCTGCCCCGCAAAGGTGGCGAGCGACGCGCCCGCCTGGTGGAGCTGGCCGCTGAACGACGTACCGCTGTCTACTTCGAAGCCCCGCACCGCCTGGGCGAGTGCCTCGCGGACATGGCCGCCGTCTTCGGCGGGGCCCGGCGCGCGGTCGTCTGCCGGGAGCTGACCAAGACCCACGAAGAGGTACGCCGGGGATCGCTGGTCGAGCTCGCCGAACGCTTCTCCGGGGAGGTCCGCGGGGAGGTCACGGTGGTCGTCGAGGGTGCCCCGGCTCCGGTCGTGGACGTGTCGCCGGTCGAGCTGGCCCGGCTCGTCGCTGTCCGCGAGGGCACCGGCGAACCGCGCAAGGAGGCGATCGCGGGCGTCGCCCAGGAGCTCGGCGTACCGCGACGCGAGGTCTATTCCGCGGTGCTTGCCGCGAAGACCGTGGTGGGGCCGTAACCGTCCAGCCGGAGCTTCATCCCGGTCGACGGCTCAGTCTGCATGTTCTGCACCCGCACGTCACCCCCGTCCGCCAGGGCTGACCCCCGCCAACTGGGCCAGCCAGCCGGGGTGTTCGAGGGCACGCCCACGCCCGCAGGCCTAGGGCCGAACACCTCGGGACGCGCCTGGCCTGGGACAACGGCTCGGTCCCATCGGACGTCCCTGTCGGGGAGGGGCGTACTCGCGCTGGTGGGTTGGGGCGACGCGGCTTGCCCACCTGGGCCGGGGATCAGTCGTAGGAGCGGACGGCGCGGACGTTGAGGATGACCATCACCGCGCCCAGGCCGAGGACGACAGCGAAGCCGCGCGCGACGACGGTGGCGTCCGCGCCCAGGATCAGGGACCGCAGCCCTTCCATGATGTAGGTCACCGGATTGAAGGTCGCGGCGATCTCCATCGGCCGCGTGAGCAGCGAGCGGGGGACGAAGTTGGGCGTGAGGAACAGCAGCGGGAAGAACAGCAGGCTGCCGGAGTTGGTGGCAGCGGCGCTGCGGGTCTTCAGCGCGATCAGCTGCATGAACCCGGCGTAGGTCACCGCCCAAGCTGAGGCAAGGACCAGCAGCAGCAGGAAGCCGAAGATGCCGGAGGCGACCCGGATACCGAAGGGCAAGGAGATCAAAATCAGGACGGCGGTCAGGATGACGCTCTTGACGGCCTCGGCGAACAGCCGGCCGACCACGAGGGCGGTCCGGCCGATCGGGGCTGCCCGGAGCTTGTCGAAGTAGCCGCCCTCGATGTCCTCGACGAGATAGAGCGCGGCCGTACCGAAGGAGGCGGCGAGCAGCAGTGAGCTCGGCAGCTGGAAGGCGGCGTAGCTCTGCCCCTTCAGGAAGCCCGTGGAGGAGGCAGGGAAGATCTTGCCGGCCTGGCCGACGTTGACGATCAGGAAAAACAGCGGGATGAGCAACGTGGGAGCCAGGGACTCCGGCGTACGCAGCGTCTCCCGGAGCGCCCGTCGACCGAGCAGCAGGGCCTGGTTCACGCCTGCACCTGCTCGACGTCGCCGGCTGCGCGGATGCGGGTCCTACCGGTGGCTTCGAGGAAGACCTCGTCGAGTGTGGGGTCGTGGTCGAGCCCGCGTCGGCGCCGGAGCGAGGCCTTGAGCGAGGCGGGGGTTCCTTCGAGCACGATGCGTCCTCCGTCGATGATGGCCAGGCGGTCACAGAGCTGGTCTGCCTCTTCGAGGTACTGCGTCGTCAGGAACACCGAGGTGCCCTCGGCGTTGATGCGGCGGACCTCGTCCCAGACGGTCAGCCGACTTGCCGGGTCCAGCCCGGTGGTCGGCTCGTCGAGGAACAGCACGTCGGGCTGGTGCACCAGGGCGGACGCCAGGTCGAGGCGGCGCTTCATGCCACCGGAGTAGCCCTTGATCCGACGGTCGCCGGCGTCCACGAGGTCGACGAGCTCGAGCAGGGACTGGGCTCGGTCGCGGGCCGCCGCCGGCGCCAGACCGAACAGCTGGGCCTGCAGCGTCACCAGCTCGCGGCCGGTCTGCCGTGGGTCCAGACCTGCCTCCTGCAGGGCGACCCCGATCTTGCGGCGGACGGCGTCGGGGTCGGACGCGACGTCGACCCCGGCGACCCGGGCTACTCCGGAGGTGATCGACAGCAGCGTCGTGAGCATCCGGACGGTGGTGGTCTTGCCCGCCCCGTTGGGACCGAGGAAGCCGAACACCTCACCCTGCTCGACCGCAAGGTCAACGCCGCGCACAGCCTCGACGTCACCGCCCTTGCTCGGGAACGTCTTGACCAGACCCACGGCCTCGATCGCCAGCGTCACGTCGTACTCCTCTGCGTTGTGTCTGGACATTCTGACGGTCGACGGCGGCAAAACTCAGGGGGCCCGGTGGAGGCGCCTCACTAGGCTCACGGGCATGTCCCGCAGCATCCTGACCGCGGTCGCCTGGCCTTACGCCAACGGCCCTCGCCACATCGGCCACGTCGCCGGCTTCGGCGTGCCGTCCGACATCTTCAGCCGCTACCAGCGGATGGCGGGCAACCGGGTCCTGATGGTCAGCGGGACGGACGAGCACGGCACCCCCATCCAGGTGCAGGCCGATCGGGAGGGCGTGACCGCGCGCGAGCTCGCCGACCGTTACAACCGGGTGATCGCCGAGGACCTGCAGGGACTCGGCCTGTCCTACGACCTGTTCACGCGTACGACGACCCGCAACCACTACGCGGTCGTCCAGCAGCTGTTCACGGCGCTGCACGACAACGGCTACATCGTGGAGCGCTCCCAGCTGTCGGCGATCGACGCCAAGACCGGCCGCGGCCTGCCGGACCGCTACGTCGAAGGCACCTGCCCGATCTGCGGGTACGACGGTGCGCGGGGCGACCAGTGCGACAACTGCGGCAACCAGCTGGACCCGCAGGACCTGATCGACCCGCGGAGCAAGATCGACGGGGCGACGCCGACGTTCGTGGAGAGCGCCCAGTTCTTCCTCGAGCTGCCGGCCTTCGCCGAGGCCCTGAAGAGCTGGCTGGGGGCGCGAACGGACTGGCGGCCGAACGTCTTGAAGTTCAGCGAGAACCTCATCGGGGAGCTGCGACCGCGGGCGATCAGCCGCGACCTCGACTGGGGCGTGCCGATCCCGCTGCCGGGGTGGGTGGACCGGGAGGACAAGCGCCTCTACGTCTGGTTCGACGCAGTCATCGGCTACCTCAGCGCGTCGATCGAGTGGAGCCGTCGTACCGGGGGTGCCTGGGAGGACTTCTGGCACGGGGGAGCGGCCGAGTCTTTCTATTTCATGGGCAAGGACAACGTCGTCTTCCACTCCGTGATCTGGCCGGCGATTCTGCTCGGTGCGTCCGGAAAACCGGCCGGAACCCCTGGTGCGTATGGGGTCCTGGACCTGCCGGACGAGGTCGTGTCCGCGGAGTTCCTCACCATGGAGGGCAAGAAGTTCAGCTCCTCGCGGTCGGTGGTCATCTACGTCCGGGACGTCCTGGAACGGTACGGCCCGGACGCGATCCGTTACTACCTGGCGGTAGCGGGGCCCGAGAGCGCCGACACCGACTTCACGTGGGAGCAGTTCGTCACCCGCAACAACACCGAGCTCGTCGCGGGCTGGGGCAACCTCGTCAACCGCGTGATGTCGCTGGTCAACAACAACCTCGGCGCGATCCCCGAGGCCGGTGACCTCACCGCCGCCGACCTCGCCGCGCTGGCCGCCTCCAAGGCCGGCTTCGACGGCGTCGGGCAGCTGCTCGGACGCAACCAGGTGAAGGCCGCGCTCCAGGAAGCGATGCGGATCGTCGGCGAGGCAAACGGCTACCTGTCGGTTCAGCAGCCGTGGAAGCTCAAGGACGACCCGGTACGCCGAGCCTCGGTGCTGCACGTCGCCCTCCAGCTGATCGACGACGCGAAGACCCTGCTGACGCCGTTCCTGCCGCACAGCTCGCAGAAGGTCTTCCAGATGCTCGGCGGGACGGGCGCGTGGAGCGGGATGCCGGAGCTGCGTGAGGTCGACGACCTCGACGGCGGGCCGTCGTACCCGGTCCTGATGGGGGACTACGCGAGTGCACAGGCCGTCTGGGAGTCGCGGCCGATCACGCCGGGCGCCCCGATCGGGCCGCCGGTGCCGCTGTTCACCAAACTCGACCCGTCGGTGATCGAGCAGGAGCTGGCCCGCCTCGATCCAGGCGAGACCGCGTGACCCACCCCGTGCGTCCTAGCTCCCACGCTCACCCAAGGGGGCAGTTCCTATGACGCAGCGGGGGTCGCGGAGCCAGCAGGAGGCCCCGCCGGCGCCGGCGCCGCTGGCCGTTCCCGTGGCCGACAGCCACTGCCACCTCGACATCATGGGCGGTGACGTCGCCGAGCAGCTCCGGGCCGCGGCCGCCGTCGGAATCGACACCGTCGTGCAGATCGGGGTCGACGTGGAGTCCAGCCGGTTGTCGGCGCAGCTGGCCCTCGAGTTCGCGAACGTGCACGGGGCGGTCGCGCTGCATCCCAACGAGGCCGGCCGTGGGCAGGCGACGGCGGAGGCGCTCGAGCAGATTGCGACCCTCGCCAGGCTGCCGCAGGTCAAGGCCATCGGAGAGACCGGCCTGGACCATTTCCGGACCGAAGGCACCGATGGTCACCGGCTGCAGGAGGAGTCCTTCCGCGCGCACCTGCAGATCGCCAAGGACACGGGCAAGGCGGTCGTCATCCATGACCGGGACGCGCACGAGGACGTCCTGCGGGTGCTGCGGGAGGAGGGCGCCCCCGAGTCGGTCGTGTTCCACTGCTTCTCGGGCGACGCCGCCATGGCCCGGATCTGCGCCGACGCCGGCTACTACCTGAGCTTCGCCGGACCGGTCACGTTCAAGCCCAACGACGAGCTGCGGGCGGCCGCGGCTGTGTGCCCGCAGGACCGCCTGCTGGTCGAGACCGACGCCCCGTTCCTGACGCCCATGCCCTACCGCGGACGGCCCAATGCGCCCTACCTCGTGCCGTTGACCGTGCGGGCGATCGCGGCGGCGCGGGGGGCGGATGTGGACGAGGTGTGCCATGCCCTCGCGGCCAACACCAAGCGGGCTTTCGCCCTCTGAGCCCCCTCAGCTCTGTGCGCCCGGCTGATCGCTGCGATGAGAGCGGGCTCACACCAGATGGCCGGCTCAGGCCCCTGACCTGCAGGTTTAGGTCACAGGTGCTGTCCGCATGACGCCCGTTTGTCCACCGACTGCCATCCGATCATTTGGCATGTCGCAACCAAGCCCGTTACGTTACTGAGACATCCGCCGGGGTCGGGGAAGTCCACGGCGGTGCAGGACAGGGGGCCACTCGGCCCCCTGCGCTGTGCCGCCCGCCCGTGCCCGGGAAGCTCGAGGTTCGGAGTTCCGTGAGCGTCAGCTCCCTCGCCATGCGCCCTGTGGCCCTTGGTCTCACCCTGCTTGCCGTCACCGGTGGCCACGCCGCGTACGAGGCGTCCGCCAAGACGATCACCATCTCTGTCGACGGCAGGCCCCAGCAGATCCGTGCCCATGTCGGCACCGTCGGCGACGTCCTTGCCGCGGCGCACCTGACCGTAGGGCAGCACGACCTGTTGGCCCCCCAGAAGGCCTCGACGGTCACGGACGGCAGCACGATCGTCTTGCGGCGGGGCCGCGAGATGGACCTCACCGTCGACGGCAAGGTCCGCAACGTGTGGGTCACCGCCATGTCGGTGAGCGAGGCGCTCGACCAGATCGGGCTGCGCGCTCCCGGCGCGATCTTGTCGGCAGACCGCTCCCGTTCCATCCCCCTCAAGGGTTTCTCGCTCGAGATCCGGACCCGCAAGACCATCGAGGTCCTCGACGCCGGGCGGGTCCGCAAGATCGGGACCAACGCGCTCGTCGTCAGCGAGCTCCTGAAGCAGATCCACATCGTGATCCGCAAGCAGGACAGGCTCTCCCTGCCCGCGACCTCCCCCGTGCGCAACGGCTTGGTCATCCGGATCACCCGGGTCGACGGCCGACACGCCGGACAAGACCTCCCCGTGGCGTTTATGGTCGTCCAGCGCGCGAACGCCACGATGTACAAGGGCACCAGCCGCCTGGTCCGCGCGGGCCAGGTCGGGGTTCTCCACCGCAACTTCTCGCTGACGTTCGTCGACGGCGTGCTGCACCGGCGGGTCCTCACCAGCGCCCGGATCACCGAGCGCCCGGTCGCTGAGCTCATTGATGTCGGCACCAGGGACCGCCCCGTCGCGCCACGCGCCATCTACTACACCGGTGGCTCCGGTAGTGGCGGCCTGAACTGGGGCGCGCTGGCTGGGTGCGAGTCCGGCGGCAACCCGCAGGCGGTCTCACCCGGCGGCGACTACCGCGGGCTCTACCAGTTCAGCTTCGCTACCTGGTACGGCGTCGGCGGCAGCGGTGACCCGATCGACGCGTCCACCAGCGAACAGACCTACCGCGCGCAGGTCCTCTACGGCCGCGCCGGAAGCAGCTCCTGGCCCCTGTGCGGTCGGTACCTCTGACCGACGGCCTGCTGACCGCTCCTGACATACGGCGGCTGGCAGCCCACCTGGACCTGCGCCCGACGAAGGCGCTCGGACAGAACTTTGTCATCGACCCCAACACCGTCCGACGCCTGGTGCGCACGGCCGGTGTCGGGGTCGACGACGTGGTCGTGGAGGTCGGTCCCGGCCTCGGCTCGCTCACGCTGGGGCTGCTCGAGCAGGCGCAACGGGTGGTCGCTGTCGAGATCGACCCTCGGCTTGCCGCCCTGCTCCCCGACACCGTCCGGGAACGTGCGCCGCAGCGCGCCGGCCGGCTCGAGGTCGTCCTGCAGGACGCGCTGATCCTCGAAGGGGTGCCTGGCCCGCCGCCTACCGCGTTCGTCGCGAACCTTCCGTACAACGTCGCCGTACCCGTGCTGCTGCGGCTGCTGGAGAAGCTGCCGTCCCTGCAGAAGGGGCTGGTGATGGTGCAGGCCGAGGTCGCCGACCGGCTGGCGGCCGGACCCGGCTCGAAGACCTACGGCATCCCGTCCGTCAAGGCCGCGTGGTACGCCGAGGTCTCCAAGGCCGGATCGATCGGAC
>JANXUE010000035.1 GCA_025352005.1 Frankiales bacterium | reverse complement strand
CCTGCCCGCCGACCTCGACGAGCTTCGCTGCGCGATCGCACACGCCGACGCCATAACCGTCCGCAGTCGCTTCCTCGGCGGACGTCCACCGTCCAGCGACCAGGACCTCGCGCGACTGGTCAACCTGGACTACGACCGGCGACTGGCGGTCCTGGCCCTCTCACCAGATGGCCGCGGGGTCGGCATCGCCCGGTACGAAGCCGAGAGCGGCGCCGACATCGCCGAGGTCGCAGTGGCGGTCGACCCCGCGTGGCGGCACATCGGCCTCGCGACCGCTCTTGTCCGCCTGCTGGCCGCGGGAGCAGTCCGCAACGGAGTCCTCCGCTTCAGCGCGGACTTCTTCGACGCGAACCTGGACGTCCATGACCTGTTCGCTGACACTGGCTTGGACTTCCAGACGACTGCCCCGGCCGCCGGTGTGGTGACGGCAGAGGTCATGCTGCCGACGGACCCCGCTGATCTGCTGTGAACGCATCGGTTGTCGAGACGCACAGCTCAACGCTCTTCTTCGTCGAAGGACGCGTCTACAAGCGCAAGAAGCCCCTTGATCTTGGCTTTTCAGACTTCCGCACGCGTGAGGCCCGACTCATGGGCTGCCAGGAGGAGGTGCGGCTCAACCGCCGGCTGTCGCCCGATGTCTACCTCGGAGTCGCCGACCTCGTGGGCACCGACGGCCAGCTGTGCGACCACTTCGTCGTCATGCGCCAGATGCCGGACGACCGCCGGCTCGCAGTTCTGGCCAGCTCGGGCCAAAACATCGACGAAGTGCTGCACGACGTCGCCGCCCAGCTCGCGCAGCTGCACCAACAATCGCCGGCACCCAGCCATCTGCGTCACCTTGCTGGCGCCAACGCCGTCCGCCAGCTGTGGGTGTCAGGCCTGGACTCACTGGTCGACTTCCCGGACCTGGTCTCCGAGCAGGTGCGCGAGCGAAGTCGCGAGCTCGTCCTGCGGTGGCTCGCCGGGCTTGGCCCTCTCCTCGACGAGCGGGTCGGTCAGGGGCGCGTCTTCGACGGACACGGTGACCTGCTCGCCGACGACATCTTCGCACTACCGGACGGAGCGCGGATCCTTGACTGCCTGGAGTTCGACCAGGGCCTCCGGATCTGCGATGGGCTGGCCGACGCCGCCTTCCTGGCCATGGACCTCGAGCAACTGGGCAGGCCGGCGGCCGCGCGCACCTTCCTCACCGCCTATGAGGACCTCGCGAGCGACCGCCCGGCCGCATCTCTCGAGGACTTCTACCTCGCGTACCGCGCACACATCCGCAGCAAGGTCTCGTGCCTCCGGGCGCGCCAGGACCTTGGCTCTGATGCGGTCGCTCGAGCACGCGAGCAGTCCGACTTGGCCCTCGCGCACCTCGAGCGTGGCCGCCTACGGCTCGTGCTCGTCGGCGGACTGCCCGGCACCGGGAAGACCACCGTCGCCACGCACCTCGCGGCGACCTACGGCTGGGTCCACGTGTCTTCTGATCTCACGCGCAAGGACCTCACCGGCCCGACATCGGACGATCATCGCGAAGACCCCTTCCGCAGCGGGCTCTACTCACCTGAGAGGACTGCCCTGACCTACACGGCCATGCTCTGCGAAGCCCGAGCCCTTCTCGGAAAAGGACAGTCCGTCGTCCTCGATGCGTCCTGGGTCGACAGCCGGACGCGAGACCCCGCGCGATCCCTCGCGCAAGAACTGTCCGCCGACCTGATCGAGCTGCAGTGCACGGCTCCACCGAACGTCGCCGACACTCGCATCCTCGAACGGGGAGTCACCTCCTCGGACGCGACACCTGCCATTAGGCGCAGCCTCGCCCTGTGCGCCGACCCGTGGCCCGAAGCGTCGAACCTCGACACCGCCGGCAGCCTCGTGCAGACCCAACGCTCCGTCCAGCAGCACGTCGAGAACGAGCAGCCGAGAACCAACCCCTCCGGGCTGCTACCCGTCAGGCGAGGCTGAACCCTGCCTGCAGCGACCCGGCACCGGTCGTTGCGGCGCTGAAGATGCTCTGGATCGAGGCACTCAGCAGGGACCCGAACTCCTCATCGCGCTGCTGGACGGTGAGGCGTTCGGGCGTCACGTGGAGATGCCTTCGAGTCGGCTGGCACCGCGGTGGCCTGCCACGCGACCCTTTGGTCTTCTGCCCGAGGCGGGTCGGCGGGTCGCCACCTGGCCCCCTTTCACGAGGCTGGCATAGCGGGTCAGAGCAGTGGCCACGGGCTCGACCAGGACGCACCGGCGAGCTGTTCGCCGGTGAGCCGGCCTGGGCCCCGCGCAACCTCGTCTCCCCTGTCGTGGTTCCGGACCACCGCGATCGAGCATGGTGCCGCCCGAAGCAGGCTGCTGCTGACCGATCCGAGGGCCAGGGCACGCAGCGTGCCTCGGCCGTGTGAGCCGACGACCAGCAGGCCCGCGCTCCGAGCAGCCGCCGTCAGGGTCGACACGGGAGGGCCTAGTGCCACGAGCTGGGAGACCTCGACGTCGGGGTACTGCTCGCACCATCCCGAGAGCTCCTCGGCGAGGGACCGACGACCGCGCTCGTGCAGCTGCTCGAGCAGCCCCTCACTAGGGAGATAAGCGTCGAAGCCGGTAGCGAGCGCCATCACGGCAACGAGGCCGACGTGCCAGCGGGAGGCCTGCTCGAAGGCGTACCCGACGGCGTCCAGGCTGACCCCTTCGCCGTCGATCCCCAGTACGACGTCGCCGCGAGTGCCCGCCACGTCGTCAGGCACAGCAACCACCGGGCACGAAGCGCGCGCCGGGACCTGCGAGAGCACACGTCCGAGCCTGTGCACGCTGCGACCCGGGCTGCCCAGCACAAGCAACTCCCCGCGCTCGCTGGCTTCGATCAGCTCGTCCTCAGGTTGCCGTTCCACCAACCGGGACCGGCAGTCCAACTCGGGAGCCAGCTCCTCGACACGATCGAGGGCGCTCTGTAGGACGATCGCCCCCGCTTGCTCGAGGTCGTGTCGGGTCAGTAGCAGGACCCCATCGAACAGGGGCGAGCTCTCCCAGGCGTGGATCAGAAGCAGTGGACGGTCGCGGCCCGCGGCCTCCTGGATGGCGAACTGCAGCGCCGCAGCGCCGTTCACCGATCCACCGACACCAAGAACGACCGCGTGCTCCAGATCCGACATGGGTCTGCCTCCTCAGGATCTGCCGGGACGATCGTGACGCTCTTGTGCCCAAGCCCTCCGGCGCTAGGGCACAAGGTCCCCAGACCCGCATCTGTTCCACGCCGGCGGCCCGGGCAGATGCGGTCTTGTGGAGGTCTCCGGTAGGCCTTTGGACCCTAGGACGTGAGAGCCCATCCGCGGACGATGAGGGCATCAGAAACGCCAACGCCGACCTCTGGAGGACCTCATGACCACCGCTCGCACACCTATGACAAGCCGTCCCGTCCTGCGCAGCGATGACGCCTTCCTCGCCGAACCCATCCACGAGGAGACCCCGCGCCACACGGCCTACCGCTTCACGTTGGCGCTGACGCGCCTGTCGATCGCCTGGGTTTTCGTGTGGGCCTTCCTCGACAAGACCTTCGGCTGGGGCCACGAGACCCTCAGCAAGGCTGCGTGGATTAACGGCGGCAGTCCCACCAAGGGCTTCCTTTCGCACGCCTCCACCGGGCCGTTCGCCAGCTTCTATAAGGACATCGCCGGTGCTACCTGGGCCGACTGGCTGTTCATGGCGGCTCTCGCCGGCATCGGGATCGCCCTGACCCTCGGTATCACCATGCGCATCGCTGCGGCCGCCGGCGCCACCCTGCTGGTCATGATGTGGACAGCTGTTCTGCCGCCGGCGAACAACCCGTTTATGGACGACCACCTCATCTACGCCACGGTTCTCGTGCTGCTCGCACTCACCGCGGCCGGCAAGACCCTGGGTCTGGGCCGTAAGTGGGAGCGGATCCCGATTGTGTCCCGCCACGGCTTCTTGAAGTAACGACCACGCTCTCCCCCACCCAGCACACGGTCCCGTCCCGCTACGCACCAGACCCACAAGACCTCCTCGTCTACGACGTGTTCGACAACGCGCGCAAGCACTCCGATCGCGTTGCGGTGCACAGCCGGGTCGAGGTCGCATTGCCCATGAGGAAGGTGTGCTTCTGGGGCGGTGCGTCTGGCCAGAACTGCGAGAGCAACGAGACGGGGTAGTCGTCGTCGAGGATCGTCAGGAACGTGTGTCCCTGGCTCTCCCACAACTCGATGTCAGCGGCAGCCTGTACGAAGGCCTCCTCGTCCGTTGGAGCAAGAAGAGTGCCAGCACATGCTGCTCCCAGACGGCCGTCGCGCTGCCGACCTCCACCACCTCGGTGGTGATCTCAGGGCCAGGTCAGCTTGTCCGGTCGGACCCGCGGCAGGCAACGAGCGCGGCACGATCCCCGCCTGGCTCCGTCATCCGGTCAGACGGCTCGGCGCGAAGACTGTGACGGGTTCCACCCCCACACTGCCAGCCCCGATGTGGGGGGTCCGCGGTCGTCCACCGAAGTACGAAACCGCAGGTCAGCGGGTGTTTCCCTCACCGGCGGACTCTGGTGGACGACGGCGGATGGACGTCAACTGTGCCCAGAATTGGGCCAAGTGGCGATGCTGAACCTCGCCGCGGGGCCAAGCGTTGGCAGTGACAGATCGTGACGGCAGGCCCTTCAGTCGCCCGAGTTCTCCTCGGCCTCGTCGTCGTCGAACGCGTCCTCCCAGTCCTGGCCTCCATGGAAGACACCCAAGACGTTAACCACGGTCTCAGTGGACGACTGATCAACCGTGTAGGCGACGACGGTCCGCTTCTTGAAGGTGGTCGTCCGCATCCCTGGTCAGATGTCGTCCCGGGCTCGACCGGCCCGCGGGAAGATCCAGATGCCATCGATGTGGTCGAGGAGGGCAGTAACGAAGCGCCGAGCGACGTCAGCGGATGTCGAGGCGGTGATCCAGTCGTCGATCTGGTTGAGCTGCAGTTCTGCTTCGGGAGTGAGGTGGACTCTGCCCGTCATGGACGGGCGGCCCACTTGCTCTCCAACCGCTCCCGGACGTCTCCGCTTGGCACAGCGCGCGACGGATCGGACTTCAGGGCGTCGAACGCGGCAGCAGCTTCGGTCCGTAGCCAGAACTCCGACGCGTGGTCGAAAGTCTCGTCTGAGTCAACGGACTCGAGCAGTCGCAGAGCTACGTGCTTGCGCACCTCTGGAGGAAGGGACATCCCGGCCTCGAAGAACTCCGCTTCGCTGAGCGGCATGCAGCAAGTGTACGACCAGAAAGCTGCCGCGAGCGCGCGATCGATGGTCACACTGACCAACTCGAAGCTCGCCGATGGCGACGGCCTGCAGCTCGGTCACCGACCATTGGGAGGTCACCCACCCGAAGTCAGCCGGCTGAGGTTGCGGGCGGGGTTCCACGAGAACGCATCTCGAGACGTTAGGTGTGCCCGCTCGCGTCCGCACCAAAGCCGGCGACGCGCCTCAGCGGCCGTCGCTTGAACGAGCGCGGCATGAGCGCGCTTGCCGCGGTCGCCGCGCGGCGACCGCTGGATGGTTAGGGCGTGGATCAGCTCTGGTCGTCGTTGGCGACGATCTCGATCCAGTCCACCACCTCGTCGGTGAGCTGGGTCTCCCCCTCAACGGAGAGCCAGTCCACCAATGAGGGTTATGTCCGCCTCCCGTGACGCTGAGGATTTCGGCGATGAGATCGTCGGGGAGAGGCTCCCCGTTGTGCTCCATCAGCCATGACTGGCTGGAGATGCTGAGGTGCGGCCAAATCTGGGGGAATTCATGACGCCATGATTCCCCATACTTTGCCGGTCCCACAGAGCTGGCGGTCATCGGTAGATCCGGCAAACAAATGCCTGAAGGCCTCCCCCGCCTCGCGGAATGACGCAGGCGGCAACGCCAAATGAGTGCGTTCAGATGACGAGGGTCGGGACCTCCGGTCGTCCGCAAGAGATCGGTCAACGCGACCGACCTCAGGGGATGTGAGGAGCGGTTGCGTGTGCCTCTGACCGTTCCCGTGCTGGGACTCATCCGAGCCCCGCTGCACATCACGTCCGTAGTCCTGACGATGTTCGGCGTGATCGACCGGATCGGCTCTGTGGCACTGGTCGCCGCACTCCCGATCGCGTCATGGAAGTTGTCGCTCGGCATCTACCTGGTCGTCAAAGGTTTCAAGCCATACCCGATCACCGATGCAAGGCGCGCTGCCAGCACCCCGCCCGCCTACCGCGACATCTAGGCCTGACCTACGCCAAAGCGGCGGGCCCACCAGGGGTCCGGCTGCTTCGTCGATATGGGTGCTCATCGGACACCCCTGATGGGCAGGATGACGAAGGCTCCGATGATGGCGCAGACCCCGGCGATCGCGAATAGCACGCCGTAGCTGCCGCTGCCGATCGCCAGGATGGCCGGTGCGATCGCTGGCGCGATGGAAAAGGGAAGGGCGCCGGCGACGTTGAACACGCCGAGATCCTTGGCGGCGTTATCTTTGTCCGGAAGCTCGTCGAGAACGAGGGCGAGGTCGACAGCCACGTACAAACCGAAGCCAAGTCCGCTGATAGACATGCCGACGAGGAAACCGTTGAAGCTGCTGGCGATAGCGATCACGAACAGCGCCAGGCCGTACACGATCGACGCGGTGAGGACGAAGGTCTTCCGTCGGCCCGTGCGGTCTGAGAGCCTTCCGCCGATGAGGGAAGCGGCGACGAAGACGACGGACTGGACGACGGCCCCGAGGAATATCTGTTGCGGCACATCGGCTTCGGCGCTGCCGATCTTGTCCAGCAGGTATCCGACGGCGTCCCCGACATCGCCCGGGCCCGCCGGCTCGGCCATCACCTTCCGGACCGAGTCTTCGCGACGTGTTCGCAAAGCCGCCTGGCCGTTGGCTCGGACCTCACTGTTCACTTACGCGGGAGCTGGATCTCCCATTCGTTCCCGTTTCAGGCGATGTCCCCATCGCGTGTTGGTGCCAAGTTGCCCAAGCGATCCAGGTCAGCCGTCCCTGCTCGGATCACGCCCCAATGGGCCCAGGTGGCCATGGCGCGTGTCCCTCTGGGTCTGGCGCCAGGGCAGGCCCCGGGAAGCCCTGACTTCACCGCGCCGGTTCCCGAATTGCTCGGCGCGCAGCCGCTTCCTCGAGGCACTCACCTGCTCGTCCTCCACGACCAGTCGTCCCCGCAACACGTCATCGCCCGCGGAAAGGTGGAAGCCCGCGAAGGCCCCATGAACGGCCGCGAGCTGACACCGTTCCACGAGGGAAAGCCCCTTGGCCCGCATCCACGCGGACCGACCTAAACCCCGCTCGACCTGAACCCAAGCGAGCGCAATCTCCAGGCATTCGTCACACCTGCCCTGGAACATCAGAACGTGTGCGTCAGGGCGCCCTGCCCTCCACACCTGCCTTCGGATCCATTCCCACCATGCGAGATGCGGATGCGGCGCTCTCCTCCGTGCCCGGTGCGTACATGACAACGACGTCGTAGCCAAGCTCATCCACTCCGTCCGAGTCGCTTTTCTACCTCTGCGCAGGTGATCACAGACGGACCACGGAGGGCCGAGCCACTTGCGAAGCGCTCTGGTTCCCGACACACTATCAAACAATCGGTTGGTCAGATACCCCGAGACTCAGAGGAGCGAACGTGTCAGCGACGCAGCATGAAGCAAAGTCCACGGGCTGCGCGGAGTTCCGCGACGTCATGGCCAGCTTCCCAGCCGGAGTCACCGTCAACACGACGGTCGATTCCGACGGACAGTGGTGGGGGTTCACAGCGAGCGCGTTCTGCTCGTTGTCAGCCGACCCGCCCCTGGTCCTCGTCTGCCTCGCGAAATCCGCGGAGTGCTATCCGGCGTTCATGAGCTCAGACAGCATCGCCATCCACTTCGTGCAAAAGCAGTTCGAGGGCCTTGCCCGGACTTTTGCCACTCGCGGCGCGGACAAGTTCACCGGGCACCCGTTCGAGCTGACCCCGCGCGGCCTGCCGGTGCTGCGCGAGCTGGGCTCCGTCCTCGAGTGCTCGGTCTTCGCCCGCTACGACGGCGGGGACCATACGATCATCGTGGGCCGCGTCGAAGACGCGCTTCTTGGCAGCTCCGACCCTGTCGTCTTCTACAAACGGGACTTCCACTCCCTTCCGCTTCCGCCCGAAGGAGACGTGCCCGTCTCCGGCTCAAGCTCCTAGCGCGCGGGTTACGCGGAGGAGCCGAGCGATTTGCGGACGGCTGCGCGCGAGATCTTCTGCGAGGCCGTCATCGGCAGCGCATCCACGAAGCGGACCAGCGTCGGCTTCTTGAAGGACGCCAAGCGCTCCCGGCAGGCTGCCAGCACATCCGCCTCTGTGACCTCGGCTCCCTCTGCTCTGACGACAGCAGCGGCGACGGACTGGCCCCACCGTTCATGCGGGACGCCGACGACCGCGCACCCGACGATGCCAGGTACTGACAAGATCACCTGCTCGACCTCGGCGGGATACACGTTCATCCCCCCCGAGACGATGAGGTCGTCCCTACGCTCGCTCACCGTGACGTAGCCGAGCTTGTCGATGGTCCCGAGGTCGCCGGTGCGGAACCACTCCCCGTCGAAGGCTGCGAGCGTAGCCTCGGGGCGGTTCCAGTAGCCCTTCATGAGTGCGGGGGAAGCCACGAGCAACTCGCCGATCGTGTGCCCGTCATGGGGCGCGGGCGCTCCGGTGGCGTCGACCAGCCGTACGACCACGTCGGGAACGGCCCGACCCACAGTGCCAAGCCGGTCCGTGCCCCCCCCGTGCACCTTCACGTCCTCCGGCACGGTTGCCGTCACCAGGCCGCCAGAGTTCTCCGTCATTCCCCAGCCCTCGACCAGCCGGTTGCCGATGACGTCCGCGACGCGGCGCAGCTTGCCGAGCTCGGCCTTGGAGCCCGAGTGCAGCACGCATGACAGCGACTCCAGCGTTTCGGGGCGTGCCGCGGCGGCCTGGGCGAACTCGAGCAGGAGCGGCGAAGGCAGGTAGGTGAAGGTCACGCGCTCACGTTCGATCAGGTCGAGGAGGGAGGGCACGTCCCAGGCGCCCAACAAGATGACCGTTCCCCCCACGAAGAAGTGCGTGATCACGTGCGCGGGTACGACCGCGACGAAAGACATGGACCCGGTGAGTGCGCACACGCTGCCGATGGGCAACCGGTACGAGCCGGCGTTCATGTGGGCGAGAGTGGCCACCGAGCCTTGGGTGAGCATGGCGCCCTTAGGGATGCCCGTCGTACCGCTCGTGTAACCGATCATGTAGAGGTCGTTGGTCGCCGGCATGGGGTGCGCGGTCGAGGAGCCGTCGCGCACCAGATCCGCGATCGTGGGGGACGCCGACGTCGGGCCGTTGCCGAGGAAGGTGATCCCGAGAGCAGTGGAAAGCGAGCTGGCTGCCTCCTCGAGGGCGGGCGACGCCACCAGAAGTCTCGCTCCGGAGTCGCTGACCAGGAACGACGCCTCGTGGCCGGTCAGTCGTGAGTTGATAGGGACCACGACCAGGCCGGCCAGCGCG
>JANXUE010000026.1 GCA_025352005.1 Frankiales bacterium | reverse complement strand
CACCTGCGAAGTGCCTCTCGTTCGTCTGGTTTTCTTGTCCCTCAGTAAGACAAGTTTCCCAGCAACGACAGGCACTTTCGCGCTTTCAGGGCCCGTGTCGGAGACCCAAGATCAGACGCCTACTGCAAGGCCGGGGCTAGGGCGTCACCGTGGCGCTGAAGATGTCGAGGTTGTACGGCGATGGAGCCGAGACCCCGGTCCAGGTCAACTGCGCGGTGGCGGTGAGGGAGGCGATGCCGTTGTAGTCACCGATGAAGGGCCGAAAGCTCGATCCGCTCGGCACGCCCCACGCCGACGGGTCGAAGCCGCTGGCGCTGACTCTCGCGCTCTTCCATGTCGAGCCGCCATCGCTGCTGGAAGCGTAGGTGAGGTCGACCAGGGTGTTGCGGCTGTAGCCGCGGTCGTAGAACGACAGATCTAGTCGACCCGACGCCGAGCTGGAGAGTTCGGCCCGGAACTGGTCCCCGGGCGATGCGGAGACGACTGTCGGCGGGCTCCAACTCCTGAGGTCAGCAGGCGCCGACTGGATGTAGACCTGTGCGAGCGGACCCTTGAGGTCGGCGTAGGCGACGTAGAGCCGGTTGTTCGCGGCATCGAAGGTCGGCACTGGGTAGCTGCCACCGGCTCGGAACTGGCCGCCAGAGATGTTGAAGCACGACGGCGGGAACAAGCACACCGGGTTGGCGAAGGTGGCGAACTGATGTGGCGTGGACCAGGTGGTCGTGCCGGTCAGGAGTTTGCTCACGAACAGCGCTGTGCCCTTGCCGCCCTGGAGTCCATTGTCGAACGTCAGGTAGGCGTTCCCGGCTGGGTCGGTGACGATGCGCTGGTCTTGATCGTTGCGCAGCGTGCCACTGGTGACCTGGGAGACGGTGAAGGTATCGCCGCCGTCGGTGCTGACCGCGACGTTGACCGGTGAGTGCGTGCCGTTGCCGTTGAACTGGGCCCAGGTGATGTAGATCCTGCCGTTCGTAGGGTCGACCGTGATGGCTTCGTGGTCAGCGAACTGGCCGTTGGAGCCCTTGGACGGGCCGTTGCCGGTGCCGGTGCCGACCTGCGTCAGACCGCTGTGCTGCCAACTCTTCCCACCGTCAGTCGAGCGGTTGAGCAGTAGCGCCATCTGGAACGGTGAGGTGAAGTTGAAACCCTGACAGACGTAGTAGGCGGTCTTCCCGTCCGGGCTAAACGCGATCGCCGGGTCGCCGCCCGCGTCGTAGACGCCGGTGCCGGCGACGTTCGGGTCGTTGGTGTACTTAGTGACCCCGGGCAGGAACCCGTTCGGCAGCGTCGCGGTCCAGGTGCGGCCGCCATCGAAGCTGGCATTGACAGCGCAGCCGTCGTTGTAGTTCCAGTCGTTGGCGCCCGTGATCATGTTCTTCGGGTTGACGGGGTTCACCGCGATCGGCGTCTCATTTTGCGACTGCACATCACCTGACGGAGTCGACTGCGACACGTTCACTACCCGCACGCCGACGCCCGAGGCTGAGCTTGCGGTCGGGGCCACCAGCCCCCCTGTGACAGTGAAGGCACAAGCCGCAATCAGCAGCAGAGGACGGCGCACGAGAGACTCCACGGGTAGCAGCAGAACCGACCGGACAACTACGAAGCCGTTGCAACGCCGAGTTGAACCTTTCCGTGCCATTGCCCCAGCTCCACCGCGACCTTAGACCCGCTCTGTCGCCCCAGCCAACGGCTGGACGACGATCTTGTCCGGCTCCCGGTGGCCAGCCCGGGAATGCACGGCCCGCGGCGTACTCCAGGCCTGTGGGGAGGCGCAGCCCGGTGCCGCAGACCGGCGCGTTCAGCGAGCTGTAATACGGGGTGAATCGTCCAGCGAGTCAGCGCAGGAACCAACCGACGAGGTCAGCTCCCACATGGGTGACGGCTGGCGCTGCCGGCGTGCCCGTCCCCTGGCGCAGACCGCCCAGCACGACGCCGACGGCGAGGTCCAGCGGGAGGACGTGCCAGCCGTACAGGGGGACGTGGAGCAGCGCGAAGCACACCGCCCCGACGCCAACCGCGGCAGGCGCACCGGCGAGGTCCTCCACAGCGTCGTAGAGCGCTCCCCTCAAGAAGACCTCCTCTGCAGTGGCGACGACCACGACCACCGCAGCCCAGCGCGCGAAGCCCTCTGTGCCGTGTACCGGCCGGAAGGTCAGCAGCTGCTGCAGCCCGACCGGGGTGCACACCACAGCAGCCCCGACGAGTCCGGCCAGCACTGCGTTGCGACTTACCGGGACACGCGTCCCGGACGCGACCGTCAAGACCAGCAGACAGGCTCCGAAGACCAGGCCGGCCGTCAGCGACTGGGCGACGACATCGCCTCCCACGACCACTCGGAGCCACACAGACAGGGCGAACGCCGCGAGCAGCGCCGCGACTCGGAGCCTCACTGCGTACTGGCGCGCACACGGATCACGACGACCACGACGACCAGCAGCACGAAGCCGCCGCCGAACACGTAGGGCGCCGCCGAAAAGCCTTCTGACGTCGGCCCGCTCACGGTCGACGCCGTCACGAACCCGAGGGCGTACTGTCCGGGACCCGGGAAAATCGAGACGTAGACGTCCTGGCCCCCCTCGAGGTCTTCAGCGGCTTCCACGGCCTTGCCGAAGCTGCCCGGTAGAGCATTACCGGCCCCGGTTGGGCGGCAGTCGTCGCCCGCAGGTAGACCGTCGCGAGCGCGGCCTGGGCGGTGAGCGTGACCTGCTTGCCTGGGCTGACCAGCGTGAAAGCGTAGACGTTGCCGTCGATCCGGCCGCCTGACGGCTCGTCCCTCGGCGCCAGCGGGGCCACCTTCACCTCGATGGTCGTGCCCGCGGACCTCAGCCCGCCCGGCGGGACAAACAGCGAGGCTTGGGCGCCCTGCTCCGCGGTCTGGACGCTCATGCCGTTGATGTTGAGGTCCCTTTCCACCGGGCTCTGCGCGGTTGCTGCTGTGGGCGGTGGGGTCTTCTTCGCCCCAGTCGGCGGCATGACGTAGCGGTACGGCTCGTCGGGGACTCCGACCCCGTCGTACACGGCGATGGGGTCGGGTGTGGCGAGCCAACCGACGACAACCAGCGCGGCAGCAGCAGCCCAGCGGCGGGAAACGGAGCTCACCACACCAGTCCACCACAGGCCTCCGCGGCCAGCCGCCGGCCCACCTTGCGCGCGGCCGAGAAGTCGAGGCCGACGATGCCCGAGCCAGCGCTAGGCCGACCGGCATACACCGTGGTGGAACTCGCTGACATACTGGGCCAGCTCTCCTGGGAGCCGTATCCGAGCATGCGGAGGCGGGACTAATCACCGCGATCGCGCGTGAGCTTCGGCCGCCTTGAACTTGGGAATCCACGCTGAGCTCGCGAAGCCCCCAGGTGGTCAGGTGGATGGTCGTCATCTCCGGGGCCCGATGGGGCACCATGGTGGGGTGGGGGACATGCCGGGGCCGGCGGGGGGCAGTGCGCGGGCAGTGCGTGGTGCGGTGTTGGCCGTCACCGCTGTCGCTTTGGCCGAGGCAGCGCACGCGGGTAGCGATGGATGCTCCTCGCTGGTCGTGGTGCTGCTGGCCGTCGGGCTGTGCTGGCCTGCAGCGGTGGCCGTGCTGGGCCGCCGACGTCGGCTTCCGGGCCTGCTGGTTTGGCTCGTCGCGACCCAGGTCGGGTTGCACGTGCTGATGGCGAGCCGCTGCGAGGAGGTGGTTTCGGGTCGAGAAGCGCTGCTATCGCACCTGGCTGTGCCCCCGTCAGGGTGGGTGCTGTGCGCCCACGGGCTTGCCGTTGGTGTCTCCGCAGTACTGCTAGTTCGGGCCGACGCGGGCCTGTGGGCGGTAGACGCTCTACGCCGGGCAGTGCTGCCTGTCGTACCGCTGATGCTCGTCGTGGTGCCCAGACAGCGCGTGCTGCGGGCCTGCCCGGTCGCGCTCTTGGCGAAGGACAAATGGGAAGGGCCGCGCCCGTCGCGGCGGGGACCACCAGCGCTGCTTGCGCCCTGACCCCCTTTCCCTTCCTGCAAGGAGACGTCGTGCACACCCGTCCCATTGTCCTCGCGCACGCCTTCGGCGAGCGCTACGAACTGCCGATCCCCCTTTACCTGTTCGCCCTGGGTGGCGCCCTCGTGGTGTTGCTGTCCTTCGCCTTGGTCCTGCGCACCCCGGGGGGCACCGCTCCCGAGGTCACCGGCACCGATGCCGTGCCGCTCCGGCGCCTGCACCCCGCACTGGGGCCGTTGTCGATCCTGCTGATGCTGCTTGTTGCAGTAGTCGGCTTGACCGGCAGCCAGGTGGTGTCGGAGAACATCGCGCCCGAGACCTTCTGGGTGCTCACCTGGATTGGGGTCCCCCTGTCCTGCGGCATCCTGGGTGACTGGACCGGGTCGATGAACCCGTTCGCCAACCTTGCCCGGCTCGCCGACAGCGCCCGCCTGCGCAAGGGCGTGCTGGCCCGCGCCGAGCCGCTGGCCTGGCGGGCCGGATGGTGGCCCGCCGTCGGCCTTTTTGTTCTGCTGGTGCTCGGCGAGCTGGTCTTCAACCTGCGCGCCACGGCGCCGGTGTTCGTGGGCGGGTCGCTGCTCGTCTACGCGGTCCTGTGCCTGTTCTTGGGCCTGGTATTCGGTGAGGGGTTCCTGGCCCGCGGCGAGGTCTTCTCCGGGCTGTTCAACGCGTGGGGCCGCTTGGGCTTCTGGAGGTTCGGCGCGCCAGGGCGGACGCGCCACCTCACCGGCGGCCTTGACGTCGCCTTCGACACCAACCCTTCGCGGGTCGTCTTCGTGCTGCTGCTGCTCGTGAGTATCAACTTCGACGGACTGCTCGCCACCCCGCAGTGGGCGTCCTACGAACGGCGCACGCTGGGCACAGACAGCTCCGGCATCGATGCCCTGCGGACCGGGTCTCTGGTCGCACTGATCGTCCTTGTGCTTGCGGTCTTTCTGGCGTTCGCCGTCGGGTCAGCCCGGGCCGGCCGATGGGGCAGCAGCCCGTTCGGGGCCTTGGCCGGGCTGCTGCCCAGCCTGGTTCCGATTGCCTTCGGCTACCTGGTCGCGCATTACCTGCAGTACCTGCTAACGAACGGCCAGCTGATAGCCCCGCTGATCGGCAACCCCGGTTACGCGAACTGGCCGATCCACCTGCCCGGTCCGTTCAACGACAACTTCGAGGTCAACAGCAAGCTCTTGCCCAACAGCTTCTACTGGTACCTGTCGGTCGTCGTCATCATCGCCGTCCACGTCGTCGCGGTCATGCTGGCCCACCGGGCGCTGCTGCGGCGGGCCGGTGACGAGACCCGCGCCCGGCGCAGCGAGTACCCGTGGCTGGTCGCGATGGTCACCTACACCGCCGCCAGCTTGCTGCTCATCGCCCAGCCCCTGACCCAGGAGAAGGGGACGGCAACGACCGACAGGGCCCCCGCGGCAGCGGCTGCCCCGGCGGTGCCGGCCCGATGAGGCGCTGGCTGGCGGCACTGGCCGTCGTCACCCTCGGCTGGGCGGCCAGCCCCGGAGCTGTCCCGGTGTATGACGGGGTCGGCATACCCGATGACCCCTACCGCTACCTCGATACGACCCCCGCAGCGTCCGAGGCCCAGCAAGCCCTGCAGGTCGGGCACGACTCCTCCGCTGCTCTGTCAGTGCGCACCGGCGAGACCGGCCCGCAGTTCCTGCTCGATGCCGGAGCCGGTGCGCTGAAGGCGGTCAGGGCCGGCTTTACGACCGTGACGGTCACGCCGGTGGCGACCGGGGTGGCTCCGACTCAAGGAACGCTGGATGGGGTCGTCTACCGGGTCGAGGCCACCGGTGGTGTCACGATTTCCGCTACGGCCCAGGGCTTCGTGTTCCTGCGGGCTGCAGTGATGACCAAGCCTGACCCGGTGATTGCGCACCGCGACACCCCAACCTCGCCGTGGACTGCTCTGCCCACCTCGCGCCCGGGACGCGATGTGCTGAGCGTCCCCTTCCGCGCCCTGGGTGACTACGTCGTCGTACGCCGGCCGGGGAGCAAACCGCTGTCAGCCGGCGGGCTGTCTACAACCCGGCTGCTGCTGCTCGCGGTTGGCGTCCTGATCCTGCTGTCCGTCACCGTGTTCGCACTGCGCCGCCCCCAAGTTGACCAGGCGTGACAGCTCCACGTGAACCTGAGCCCAGGCACGTCTGACACGGCCAAGCCGCCGGGATGAGCCTGCCGCGTCACCGCTGCTGTCAGGCGGTGACCTTCTCCGCGAGGACCTCCGCCGGCATGATCTCGGGCGCCACCGCGAGCAGCGCCTCAGCGTTCTCCATCAAGGCCGCCGCGATCGGCCTGGTCAGATGCGCCTGGCGAGCTCGAGCGCCGGTCGCTATCCGGTGACGTTCATCTCGAAGCAGCGGTCGGTGTGTTGGCTGCTGAAGCTAGCGGCTCGGTACAGGGCCAGCGCGGGGGTGTTGGTGGTGTCGACGTAGAGCGACGCCGTGGTCATTCCGGCGCGCGCCAGTACCCGCAGCGATTGGGCGATAAAGACGCGCCCGATCCCCTGGCCTGCTCGATAGGGGCGGACGGCGACGACGTAGAGCTCGCCGTCTGAGGACCCTGGTTCGAGCTTGGTCCACACGCCGCCGAGCAGGGCATCGCTGGGCTGCTCGGCAAGCACGACGAACCGGTCTAGATCGGTCCAGGGGGCGGCGATCCGCCAGGACAGGTCGTCGTGCGACCAGTTCCCGTTTTCGGGTGCCCGGCGAAGGACCAGTTGCTGAGCTCCAGCCACTGCGTGCGTTCATCCACGCGCAGATGGCGAACCTGGTAGCCGCTGGCGGGTTGACAGGGGGCAGCTGCGTCAGCTCCCTGGTTTGGTAGCTGACGGCACGGCATTGCCACATACCGAGCCGACTCGCGAGCGCGTCCGGTGCGCCGCTGTTGTTCGCCCACGTGCGCAGCGTGCCGCCGCCGTGGGTGCCGACATGGGTCACCGCCGCCTGCAACACGGCCGTGCCCACGCCTTGGCTGCGATCGGCCGGGTGGGTGACGAATTCGGCGCACCAGGTGGCGTCGAGCGATTCGCACAACACCAGGTCTCCGGCGAGGCAACCTGAAGTTCCCCCGCTTCACTCGAGGGCGTAGCCGACTCCCTGGACCGTGCGGATCAGCTCGCTGCCCAGCTTGCGTCGCAGTGCCTTGATGTGACTGTCAACGGTGCGGCTGCTTGCGACGTCACCCCAACCCCAGAGCTCGGCGAGCAGGACTTCCCGGGCGACGGCAGCCCGTGGACGGGCGGCCAAGTAAGCCAGCAGGTCGAACTCCGTGCGGGTCAGGTGCACTTCTACGGCGTGACGACGGACTCGCCGCTCGGCGAGGTCGAGCTGGACGTCGCCGAGGACCACTACCGGCGCCGACGCGGGCTGCTGGGACACACGATCAGTACGACGGAGTAGGGCGTGCACCCGGGCGACCAGCTCGCGCATGCTGAACGGCTTGATCAGGTAGTCGTCCGCGCCGACACCGAGCCCCACGAGCATGTCTGTCTCGTCAGCGCGTGCCGTCAGCATCAAGACGGGAACGGGACGATCGGCCTGGATACGCCGGCAAACCTCGAGGCCGTCGAAGCCCGGCAGCATCAGGTCCAGGACGACAAGGTGCGGGTCATCGGCGCGGCAGGCTGCAACGGCCGCCGGACCGTCCGTCGCGATCCGGACGATGAAGCCCTCGGCGCGCAACCGGACGGCCACCGCCTCGGCGATGGTCGGGTCATCGTCGACCACGAGCACTCGGCGTTGACTCATGCTGGCGACAGTAGAGGCCCGCTGTGGTCGAGAGTCGCAGGACGTGTGAAGGCTCTGTGGAGATTCCGGTCCACCGCGGCCTGTTCCTTTTCGACACGGCGAGGGCAGGCGCCCCCAGTGCGACGAGGGCCCCTTCCCGAAGCTCAGGAAGGGGCCTTCGTGGCGGCTGTCAGCGAGGCTGCTCAGTCCGCTTTTAGTCCGCATGATCTTGCTCAGTCCGCACTCAGTCCGCAGAAATACGGACTAAAACGGACACCTGGGGTCACTAGAGGTTCATCTAAAATCGCAGGTCAGCACCGTAGAGCTCTTCGAGCTCGCCGTGGCTCGCGAAGATTCGGTCGGGCTGCGGTGTCGTTGTGCCTCTGGCGGTAGCGGTCTTGGCTGAGGACGATGGGTTGGTCCGTCCCGGTCGGACACCGAAGCCTCTGTAGTGCCTGTGAGCCTGTAGGTCAGCATGGTGGTGGAGGGCTCCCACGGGAACCGTGGATTGTT
>JANXUE010000288.1 GCA_025352005.1 Frankiales bacterium | reverse complement strand
GCGGCCGTGGAAGGCACCCTCGCAGGCCACCCAGCCGCCGCCCTGCCGACGCCGGCGGGCCACCTTGAGGGCAGCCTCGTTGGCCTCGGCCCCGGAGTTGGTAAACAGGACGCGGTCCATGCCGGTGAGGGCTTTGAGCCGCTCCGCGAGCAGGACCACCGGCTCGCTGACGGCCAGGTTGCTGACGTGGCCCAGGGTGCCGAGCTGACGGTGGACCGCCTCCTGCACGGCCGGGTGGGCATGGCCCAGCACGTTGACGGCAAGGCCCGCGAACAGGTCGGTGTAGCGCTTGCCGTCGACGTCCCAGACGCTGGCGCCCTCGCCGCGCGCGAGGACGACGGCGGGAGTGCCGTAGTTGGCCATCAGGGCTGCGTCCCAACGGTCCTGCCAGTCCCGTGTCCGGGTCATGACGGGACCACCATCGTGCCTACCCCTTCGTCGGTGAACAGCTCGAGCAGGAGCGTGTGAGGCACCCGGCCGTCAAGGACGTGGGCCCGAGGGACCCCGCCCTGCACGGCCCGCAGGCACGCCTCCATCTTCGGGATCATCCCGCTCGCCAGCGACGGAAGCAGCGTCTGCAGCTCGTCGGCCTTGATCTCGCTGATGACGTCGTCGCTGTCGGGCCAGTCGGCGAAGAGGCCCTCGACGTCGGTGAGCACGACGAGCTTCTCGGCCCCGACGGCGACGGCCAGCGCGGACGCGGCGGTGTCGGCGTTGACGTTGTAGAGCGCCCCGTCCAAGCCGCGGGCGACAGTGGCGATCACGGGCACCTTGCCCTCGTCGAGCAGGGACGTCACGATCCCGGGCTGCACCTTGACGACATCGCCCACGAAGCCGATGTCGGTCAGCTGGCCATCGACGAGCGCGTCGCGTCGTTCGGCGGTGAACAGCTGCGCGTCCTCACCGGAGAGCCCGACGGCAAAGGGGCCGTGGGCGTTGACCAGGCTGACGACGTCGCTGTTGACCTGACCCACCAGGACCATCCGGACGACCTGCATCGTCTCTTCGGTGGTGACCCGGAAGCCGCCGCGGAACTCGCTCACCACGCCCAGCCGGTCCAGGTGCGCGGTGATCTGGGGGCCACCACCGTGCACGACGATGACCCTGACCCCGCAGTAGCGCAGGAAGACGACGTCCTCGGCGAAGGCGGCCTGGAGCTCCGGCCGGGTCATGGCGTTGCCGCCGTACTTCACGACGACCGTCTTGCCGCTGAAGCTCTCCAGCCAGGGCAGCGCTTCGACGAGCGTGGCCGCCTTGGCGAGCATCGCCTGCCGTCTGGCCTTGGTCATGTGCCGGCCCGCGTCATGTGCTGTACGCCGAGTTCTCGTGCACGTAGGCAGCCGTGAGGTCGGTCGTCCAGACGGTGACCGTGTCTGCCCCCGCATGCAGGTCGATGACGATCCGGCACTCCCGACCGCTGAGGTCGACCAGGTCGCGGTCGTCGCCCACTGCCCCTTTCCGGCAGACCATCACGCCGTTGATGGTGACGTCGATCGTCTCGGGCTCGAAGGCTGCGGCGGTGGTGCCGACGGCCGCGAGCACCCGGCCCCAGTTGGGGTCGTTGCCGTGCAGCGCGCACTTGAGCAGGTTGTTGCGGGCGACAGCGCGGGCGACCTCGAGGCCGTCCACCTCCGACGCGGCGTTGACCACCTCGACGGCGACCTCCTTCGAGGCGCCTTCGGCGTCCGCCACGAGCTGCCGGGCCAGGTCGGCGCAGATCGCGGTCACAGCGACCTGTAGGTCCTCCGTCGCGGGGGTCGTGCCCGAGGCCCCGCTGGCCAGCAGCAGCACCGTGTCGTTGGTCGACATGCAGCCATCGGAGTCGACCCGGTCAAATGTGGTGCGGGTCGCCTGGCGCAGCACCGCGTCCAGAGTCGCGCTGTCGGCCACGGCGTCGGTGGTCAGGACGACGAGCATCGTTGCGAGCGACGGCGCGAGCATGGCGGCGCCCTTGGCCATCCCTCCGACGGCGAACCCGGGCCCGTCGTACTCGGCTGTCTTGCGGATGGTGTCGGTGGTGCAGATCGCCTCTGCAGCGGGCGATCCCCCGTCCGATGACAGCTCAGCGGCAGCCTGCCTCACGCCGGACAGCAGCAGCTCCATGGGGAGCCGGACCCCGATCAGGCCGGTCGAGCAGACAGCGACAACAGCGGCGCCCGTCCCCAAGGCCTTCGCGGTGGCCTCCGCGGTCGCGTGGGTGTCCTGAAAACCGGGGGCGCCCGTGCACGCGTTGGCACCGCCGGAGTTCAGCACGACCGCCCGCAGGCGTCCGCCGCGCAGGACCTGCTCGCTCCACAGGACGGGCGCCGCCTTGACGCGGTTGTTGGTGAAGACCCCGGCGACGGCATCGAGTGGCCCGTCGTTGACCACCAGCGCGACGTCCGACCGACCGCTCGCCTTGAGCCCCGCCGTGACTCCTGAGGCACGGAAGCCCTTCGGGTAGGTCGTGGTCACGGGGCCATGCCGCTGACGCTCAAGCCTGCGGTCTCGGAGAACCCGAGCAGGAGGTTGGCGTTCTGGACAGCCTGGGCGGCGGCGCCCTTGCCGAGGTTGTCGAGGGCACTGACGACGATGACCCGACCCGAGTCGACATCCACGGTCGCCTGCAGGTGGCAGCTGTTGGAACCTAGGGTCGCGGCGGTGTGCGGCCAGCGGTCCTCAGGGAGGACGTGCACGAAGGGCTCGTCGGCATAGGCCTGCTGCAGCACCAGGCGAGGGTCGGCGTCGGTGAGCGGGCGGGCGGTGACGGTCGCCAGGATGCCCCGCGGCATCGGCGCGAGTACCGGCGTGAAGCTCAGCGACAGCGCCCCACTGGCCTGCTTGATCTCCGGAACGTGCTGGTGGCTCCCCACCCTGTACGGCGAGAGGTCGCCCATCACCTCGGTACCGAGCAGGCTGGTCTTCGCGCTGCGTCCAGCGCCGCTCGTCCCGCTGCCGGCAACGACCACCACGTCGTGCGGGTCGACGACGCGGGCAGCGATCAGGGGTGCGAGAGCGAGGATCGTGGCAGCGGCGTAGCAACCGGTGCTTGCCACCCTGGTGCTGGCAGCGATCAGTTGGCGCTGGCCCGGCAGCTCGGGCAGGCCATACGTCCAGCTGCCGCTGTGGGTCCCGCCGTACCACCGCTCCCAGGCCTCCGGGTCGGTGAGCCGATGGTCGGCGCCGAGGTCGACGACC
>JANXUE010000285.1 GCA_025352005.1 Frankiales bacterium | reverse complement strand
CGAACGTCGCCGCGAACTTGGCGAGCAGCTCAGGGGTGTGGGAGCCGGCGAGCTTGACGTTCCACTCGAGGCCGTCGAGCAGGGCGGCCCGGCTGAGGTTGGACGAGCCGACATACGCCGTGTCGAAGCCGGAGTTCCGCCTGAACAGCCAGGCCTTCGCGTGCAGCCGGGTGCTTTGAGTTTCGTAGTTGACGCGTACCTCGGCGCCGAAGTCGTGGACGAGGCGGTCGAGGGCCTTTCGGTCGGTCGCGCCCATGTAGGTGGTGGTCAGCACCCGCATCGGGATGCCGCGGGCCTTGAGGTCGGTGAGCTCGGTCTCCAGGACGCGCAGGCCGTACCACTTCACGAAGGCACAGAGCAGGTCGACGCGGTCGGCGGTGGCGAGCTCCGCTCTGAGTTCGGCTCCCAGCTTGGGGTCCGTCGCCGCGTTGGTCAGCAGGGCGGGCCTCGACAGGGGGACCGTGGGGCGCGTCTGCAGCAGGCGCCAGACGCCGGGGGCTTCCTGGTGGGCTACGGCCTTGAGCTGCTGTGGACCGGGCTCGAGAAGGTCGGCGGCGATGGCTTGGAGGAGCGCATTAGCCCTGCCGACCTGCTCGTCCGGGTCGACCTGTCTGAGGGCCAGGGCCAGTTGCCGGCCCACGTACTCGCCCAGGACGACGGCGCGCTCAGCTGGGTCGACGTTTTCGATGATGTTGCGGAGGCCTTCCACGCTCGCGAGCAGGCGGCTCGTGAGGAGGGCGTCGTACACGCCGGTGGCGGGGGTGTCAGGCACGCCGGCAGCTTGGCATGGATCTCCGTCGCGTACGTTGGCCCGGTACATGCACTGCGGCCCGACGAGCGAGTTGGCACTACCCGACGAGCCCCCACCCGCAGGTAGGTCCTTCCTGCCTTCGACCGGGGTCTCGTCGTGCCGCTCTACCGTGCTGCTGTGGCGCAGTTTCGTGCACAGGTGCTCGATGGCTCGCTGGTGCCCACGCTCGTCGAGCAGTACCGGCATCGGCTTGCCCGCAGCCCAGCACCGGCCGAGATCCGGTCTTGGGAACGCAGCCTGCACACGCTGAGCGCTGACCTGGTCCAGGCAGGCCTGGACCAGGTGGAGGTGCTCCTGGAGTACCAGCTCCCGCTGACCAGCAAGCGCGCCGACGCGGTCCTGTGTGGTGTGCATCCGCGGACGGGGCAGCCGTCGTACGTCGTCGTCGAGCTCAAGCAGTGGGGCGAGGCCACCATCGTTGAGGACGCCCCCGACCTGTGCGTCGTTCCGTCGTACGGCGGGACTCACCTTCACCCCTGCGAGCAGGTACGCCGGTACTGCGGGCACCTCGAGGACTTCCTCGCCTCCTTGGCGGACCTCGACGACCCGCTGGCCGGGGTTGCCTACCTGCACAACGCGACGGACGCCGGCGTGGTCGAGCTGTTCGACCTGCCTGAGGACGAGCGCGGACGGCTCTTCACGGGGCAGCGACGCGCCGATTTCCTGACCTACCTCCAAAGCAGGCTGGCCCCCTTGCCCGGGGCGACCGTGGCCGATCAGCTGCTCTCCAGCGCTGTCCGGCCCAGCAGGCAGCTGCTCGCGCTGGCTGCTCGGGAGGTGCAGGAGCGGGAGATGTTCCGGCTGCACGACGAGCAGCAGGTGGCCTTCCGGCTGGTGCAACGAGCCCTCGACCGCTCTCGGCGGGTCGCGACGAAGCAGGCCATCGTCGTGGTGGGAGGCCCGGGGTCGGGCAAGAGCGTCATCGCGCTGTCGCTGCTGGGGGAGTTGTCGCGGCAGGGGCGGACCGTGCTCCACGCAACAGGCTCGTCGGCGTTCACGCAGACGCTGCGGAGGGTCGCGGGTTCGCGAGCACCGAGGGTCAAGGCCATGTTCCGATATTTCAACCAGTTCGGTGAGCTCGAGCCGAACGAGCTCGATGTGCTCATCTGCGACGAAGCCCATCGCATCCGGGAGACCTCTGCCAACCGGTACACCAAAGCAAGCGCCCGGTCGGGAGTCCGCCAGGTCGACGAGCTGCTTCAGGTGGCACGCGTCCCGGTGTTCCTGCTCGATGAGCACCAGGTCGTGCGACCCGGTGAGCTGGGATCCCTGGTCGAGATCAAGACTGCCGCCGCGCGGCTCGGGATCAATGTGGAGTGCGTCGAGCTCGATGGGCAGTACCGCTGCGGCGGAAGCCGGGCGTATGAGAGCTGGGTGCTCCGGCTATTGGGGTTCGAGCTCGGTGGGCCAACAGCATGGGAGGGCGACGAGCACTTCACGCTGATGGTCGCGGACAGCGCCGAGCGGTTGGAGTCGATGCTTCGGGGGCCGCAGGAAGCCGGCTACAGCGCCCGCATCAGTGCTGGGTACTGCTGGCCATGGGGTGACGCGTTCGCTGACGGATCGCTTCCTGAGGACGTCGTCATCGGGGAGTGGAAGCGCCCCTGGAACAACAAAAAGGACACCTCGGTCGGCGGTGCCCCGGGTCGGCCGTTCTGGTCGAGCGACCCGGCGGGTTTCGGGCAGGTGGGCTGCGTCTACACGGCACAGGGCTTCGAGTACGACTGGTCCGGCGTAGTTATGGGGCCTGACCTGGTGTGGCGAACTGACCGTTGGGTTGCCCAGCCAGCTCGAAGCTTCGACACCCAGGTGAAGCGGTCCGAGATCGCGGACTTCGACCGGGCGGTGCGCAACACCTACAAGGTCCTGCTGACGCGGGGGATGGTCGGGTCGGTCGTCTACAGCACGGATCCGGAGACGCAGGAATTGTTGGCGGGGCTCGTCGGCTGGCAAATGGAAGCGGAGCGCATGGGCGATCTTGAAAAGGCAGCCGAATTCGGCCGGCCGGCCGAATTAAACCGGGGCGCTACGTGGCAGCCTTAGCCCGGCTTGGCGTTTGTTCACGGCGTCCAGGCTGCGGTGTCGTTTCCGCCGTCAGGTTGCAAGGGAGGACGGGGGTCGACCATCGGCTCGTTGTGGATGCCCGCGATCGCCTGTGTGATCCGTCGATCGAGGTCGGTCAGCCACATCTGAAATCCAGCACTGTTCCGGAACACGCCTCGGAGGTGGTAGAGGTCGAAACGCGCTTCAGGGGAGGGGTAGGCCTGGCGTAACGTGGCGATATTGGTCTTGATGTTCAGCAAGTACTCGTCATCAGCCTCCACGATGAATGCCTCGGCGGCCTCCCATCCGTCGTCGAAGTCGTGAACCCAATCTTCGCTCAACTGCGCCATGATCAGTTGGTCGAGGTAGTGAAATCTGCCTACCCACGCGTTCATCGGTTGAGCACCTCGTCCTTAAGCAAAACCCTGTTGATGAAGACGCCAGCCGAACCTCGCTTGAACTCGAGCATCCCTGCCCTCACCGCCACAGCACGCCCGTCCGCGTTGATGAGTGTCCCGATATCCTCCGCGAGGAAGTGGATGCTGATTGTAGATCCGCCCTCTCCGGCAGCCAGTCGGCGCAGCGTGTCCTGCGTTGGCCGCCCACCTATCACGGCGTTGACCACGGTCTCGGCCTCGGACTGGTCGAAAAAGCTGCTGGCGGGGTTCGGATATTCGCCCGGCTTGGTCTCGGCGAGTTGCCTTCGTCTGAGGAAGTCCTCGTCGCGGCCGACGTGCTTGAACAGGGTGTGCCCGCCGAGGGCTTCTTGCTGGATGAGGTTCACGCCGTCGCGGAGGAGCTCATCGACGCTGGGGGCGGGCAGGGTCTTGAACCGTTGCAGGTCCTGCCAGAACAGCCGCTGCGCATTGGCCTCGACCCATGCGTCGACGGCGGCCAGCTCGACCGGGCGGCCGGGTAGGCGTAACGCCGTCAGCACGGGCAGAGGCAGGGCGTCGTGCGACCCGAACAGCGCGACCCTTTTGCCGCCGTGGCCCCTGAGGACCAGCGTGCCCATGATCGAGCCGCTTGCGGACTGCCACTCGCCCTGCTGGAACTTCGCCAGGATGTCCTCGATCGCCAGCCATGGCTGAGCCATCGCCTGCGCACCTGTCCACAGCTGACGACGGGCCGCCGTCCGGTCCGCGTCGGACCCTGCCAACGGCAGGCTGGCGACGGCATCACCAGCCAGCGCCGCCATGCCCTGGGCTGGTTCAGCGAACCCGCGGTCGAATTTCGCGAGCCCTCGCCCGGCCGACGTCCAGCTACTGACGTGCGGCGCGTCAGCGGTCAGCGCACGCAGCTCAGCAGCCACCCGGCAGGAGGCCACGTCACTGATCCGTTCCGCCTCCGCCCGCAACAGCCGGGCCCGCTCTCGCAGCTGAACCTCCGCCGGGCCGATCGCCCTGTAGGACGGGTCTTCCCGCTCCGCCGCCGACAGCTGCGCCAGATTGCGTGCGGACCGTAGGTCACCGGCCTGACCCTCGAGCAGGTCCGCCTGTATCGCCAGCTCCGGGACCGGCTCCATCGCCCGGCTGTAGGCGATCAGAGCCGAGCACGCCGCGTCGTACGCCCGCTGCACCAGCACCAGGTCTTGGACTACCGACGCGAGCTGCTTCTGGTACTGCTCATGCGTTCGACCCTCCCACCGCACCGTCGCCGATGCTCGCGCCTGCGGCACACATGAGCCGACTTGCTCCGCGACCTGCCCCAGCACCACCCCCGCCCGGAGGAACTCCTCCGGACGCACCTCGCGCAGCAACATCACCCGGACGGTACGGCGAAATCACCCCCACCCCCTGCAGCTGTCCACAGGACACCGCTCGACGGTGACCGGACTGGGGGTGGGTCGGCCGGAGACGGGCCTCGGGTCGGCCCTGGGGTCAGCCCCCTGGCATGTGAGACCCCGTCCGTGACGCGTCGGTGTCACGTTGTCAGACGCTTCTGCGGGGATAAAGTCGAAAATAGTGTGTGCTATGTATTGCGCATCTGTTCGTATCTAGATATGCTCTTGATAGGGGGCGTGGTGATGGCAAACGTGTACAACAACTACGACAGACCGCTGGCGTGTGCCGAGGATTTTGCCGTGGATGTCGAGTTGCCGGACGTCATCCCGGACTGGGTGCTGGCCGATCCCTTCCTGACGTCTGACCTGCTGCCTGAGCTGACGAGCACCTGCTGCGGGTGGCCCCACGCTCTGGACCCAGACGACAGCGTGGGGCTGGAGGTTCGGTGGGCGATCCCTGGCGTCCCGGGAGGCCTGCTGGGAGCGCCGGACGCGGCCTCGCCGCTGAGCTCAGCGGTGCAGGCGGTTGTGGATGCCGTCGAGCGGCTCGAGCGGCTCGAGCGCCTCGAGCTTCTCGACCCGACCCCCGTTGAGAGTGCGCAGGCCCTTGTCGACGCACAGGCCCTGCTCGACGTCGAGCAGCGTTTGCGGGTCCTTGACCTCAGGCGCATCGGGGAGGTGAAGGCACGCGGTCTTGCGGAGCAGGCAGGGTTCACGTCGACGGGCACCTGGCTTCGGCGGTACCGGCCGGACGGCGACCATGGGGACGTCGCACTGTCGGCCAGGCTTCGGCACCTTCCCGAGCTGACGACCGCAGTGCAGGCTCGCTCCTGCTCGCTCGGCGCCGCCCGCAAGGTCGCGGCCGTGCTGCGGCACTGTGGACCTCACCTCGACGCCAGCGATGGCCAGATCGACGGTCAGCCAGGCGATCTGGTCCTTGACGCGGTCATCGGGCACGTCGCGACCATCCTGTGTCGCGAGCTCCGCGGCCTGCACAACGACGATCCCCGCCTGCGTGCGATCCTCGGCCGAGGGCGAAAGCTGCAAGAACTGCGACGAAGCGGCGCGTCGCAGTCCGCCGTTCTCGAGGGGGCCTTCACCTGGTGCGCGGAGCAGGTCAACGCTCGAGCGCTGACGGGGCTGCTCGACGAGCTCGTGATGTGCGTGCTGCCGAGTGAGCTCGAAGAGCGCGAGCAGCGCGGCCAGAGTCGACGTGGGCTCACCTTGACCCTCAACCCGGACGGGCTCGGGTGGCATGTCTGCGGTGACCTGACCCTGGAGTGCGGCGAGCGGCTGTGGGTCGCTCTGCGAGCCTTGGCCAGCGGCGATCCGGTGAATCCCCAGGACACGAAGGCCTGGGCAGCTGCGCGGGCAGCGGGCGCCGTCGACGCCGATGACGTCTTCGGCCCGCTCGGTCGCCAGCTGGCTGCGCAGGGACAGCTGCTTCCTCGCGCCAAGAGCGCCCGCCTGCACGACGCCTTCGCCCTGTTGCTGGAACGCTTCCTGGAGGCGAGGCTGGGCGGGCTGGTGGCCAAGGCACCTGTGCAGATCTCCGTCACCCTCTCCGAGAGCACCGTGAGGGCTCGTCCCGGAGCGCCACCAGCCAGGGCAGACAGCGGCCGGTTGATCCCGACAGCGGTGGTCCGGCGATGGTGGGAGGACAGTCGCGTCAGCGCCTACGTTCTGGGTGTCGGGGGGAAGGGGCTGCGCGTCGTTCATGGTCAACGGACGCTCACCGCAGACGAACGAAGAGCCCTGATGATCGAGAGCGGTGGCCGGTGCGTCGGGGACGGGTGCTGTCCGGCGCAGCCTGATCCGCTCCGGCCGCTGCGTCCGCATCACGTGCTCGGGTTCGCCGAGGACCAGATCACCAGCCTCGAGGAGTCGATCCTGCTCTGCGACCGGCTGCACGCCGACCTGCACACCGGCCGGCGAACCGTGCAGCTGCGTGATGGTCGGTGGCTCAACGAGAAGGGCTGGACCACCGAGCCGACCATCCAAGACCAACCGCCGTTCTGAGCCCTCGACCGTGTCCCGCTCAGGTCTAGGCACCACGTGTCGCGACGCCCGAGCAGGACATCACCGGGCTGGGCGAAGGTTGCCTCACGGCGGATGCGGACCACGTCGAGGGGGTGGGCTGAACGCCAGTTGACTCGGCGCCAACGTGCTTGACATGCCATCGTTGTGGCATGCGCCTGCCCCCGCACCTATCCACCGCCCTCGTCGCTGCACTGCTGCTCGCCAGCGGGTGCGGGGCCAGCTCGAGCAGCGTGGTCGCTGCCGTCGTACCCGCTCCTGTGGTGGGGAAGACAACGACCTGGACGGACGGGACGGTGCTGAAGGGGACGGTGACCATCCCGGTCGGTAGCACCGTCAGCCTGGCGAAGGGCGCCACGGTCACGGCGGCCAAGGACGCCGAGCTGGTCGTCGCGGGCACCTTGATCGCGCCGGCCGGCGGGACCCTCGGAAGCGAGGGCTGGAAGGGCGTCCGCGTCGTGAGGGGCGGGCAGGCGAACCTCACCGGGCTGGCCCTCCATGGCGGGCTCGTCACCGAGGCCGGTGCGCTGAAGAGCAGCCTCACCGGCGGGAGCATCAGCCAGGCCGACGCGCCGTTCGACGTGGCGTTGGACAGCACACTGGTGCTCAAGGACGTGAAGGTCAGTGGCCTCAGCGGTGTCGGGCTGGTCAAGGGGACGCTGGAGGCCGACCACCTCAGCTACGACAAGGGTGGGAACACGGGCATCGTCATCAGCGGCAAGCAGTCGGTGTTCCGGCTCACCAACAGCGTGTTGTTCGGTGACGGCAGCTTCAGCGGCGACATGGTCAACACCGACGACGCCGGCGAGCTGACCGTCAGCAACACCCAGGTCAAGGGCACTCACTGCGCCTTCCACCTGATCGGGGTCGACCAGCTCGCCCTGAGTGGGCTGTCGATCCACAACAACGCCTACGGGTTCATGGCGTACGGCTCGAACCCCACGAAGACGCAGAAGATCACGAACAGCGACGTCTACGACAACCGTGACTTCGGGTTGCTCGAGTCGCCTGGCACGACCCAGGGACGGATGCTCGTCGACGGCGGATTTTGGGGACGAAACGGCGACAGCCCGATCGCGAACCTGTCCCAGATCTCCGGCAAGATCGAGCGGCTCAACCCTGCGACGGCGCCGCGCTGACGCGAGACCTGGCAGGATCAGGCGAGGCGCGACTCCGTCACCGTCTACATGAAGGCCAGCCACAACAAGGATGTGAAGTACTGGACCACTTGTCGCGTCGTGGCGTGTGAGCCGGGCACGAGCTTCGGTGTCGAGGTGCTCGGCGGCAAGCTGGTGGTCAACACCTGGCGGTACGCCCTGACTGCCGCCGCGGGCGGCACCGACGTCACCGAGTCCGACGCGCTCGCGGTCAACCCGGCGACGTGGCTCTACTGGAAGCTCGCCGGCTGGGCGCGTGGCCGCACCAACCACAACGGCATGCAGACCACCCTCGAGCGCATCAAGGCGGTCGTCGAGGCCTGACCTCCGATGAGTTCTCTGTCACTGTGTCGTCGTACTGTCCGAGAAGGAGGTACGGCCATGGCGGGTGTGCGGGTGCTGGTGGGAACGCGCAAGGGCGCATTCGTCCTGACGAGTGACGAGGGCCGGCGGGACTGGAAGGTCGACGGGCCGCACTTCGGCGGGTGGGAGATGTATCACCTGAAGGGCTCCCCGGTAGACCCGGACCGGATCTGGGCCAGCCAGTCGACGGGATGGTTCGGACAGCTCATCCAGCGCTCCGACGACGGTGGCCGGACCTGGGCGCCGGTTGGCAAGGACTTCGTCTACGCCGTCACCGGTGGGGGGATGCCCGGCACCCACCAGTGGTATGACGGGACCCCGCACCCGTGGGAGTTCGCCCGCGTCTGGCACCTCGAGCCGTCACTGACCGATCGCGACGTCGTCTACGCCGGCGTCGAGGACGCCGCCCTGTTCAAGACGACTGACGGCGGGCAGTCGTGGAACGAGCTCGCCGGCTTGCGGGAGCACAGCTCCGGGCCGCAGTGGCAGCCGGGGGCGGGAGGCATGTGTCTGCACACGATTGTCCTGCACCCCACCGACGAGCAGCGGATCTTCACCGCCATCAGCGCTGCGGGAGCCTTCCGCACCGATGACGGGGGAGCGTCCTGGCTGCCGATAAACAAGGGGCTGCTGTCGGGGGAGATCCCGCAGCAGGAGGCCGAGGTGGGTCACTGCGTCCACAACCTCGCGATGCACCCGTCGAAGCCGGACACCTTGTTCATGCAGAAGCACTGGGACGTCATGCGCAGCGACGACGCGGGGGACAACTGGTATGACATCGGCGAGGGCTTGCCGAGCGACTTCGGCTTCCCCATCGACGTGCACGCACACGAGCCCGACACGGTCTACGTCGTCCCGATCCTGTCGGACTCGCAGCACTACCCGCCCGACGGACGGCTCCGCGTCTATCGCAACCGCGACGGCGCCTGGGAGCCCCTGAGCAAGGGCCTCCCGCAGGAGAACTGTTACGTCAACGTGCTCCGGGACGCGATGGGCGTCGACCGACTCGACGACTGCGGCGTCTACGTCGGCACCACCGGCGGCCAGGTGTACTGCTCCCCCGACGGCGGCGAGACCTGGGACGCGATCGTCCGGGACCTTCCGGCTGTGCTGTCGGTCGAGGTACAGACGCTGCCATGACCCGTGTCGTCCTGCCGTACCACCTGCGTGACCTGGCCAAGGTCGAGGGTGAGGTCGTGGTGTCGGGGGAGTCCATTGCTGCCGTCCTGGCCGACCTCGAAGCCGCACACCCCGTCCTGCGAGGCACGCTGCGTGACGAGGCCGGCAAGCGACGGGCCTTCGTCCGCTTCTTTGCCTGCCAGGAAGACCTCTCCCACACCTGCTTCGACGATCCCCTGCCGGCCGCGGTCCTCGAGGGGCGCGAGCCGTTCCTGGTCATCGGGGCCATGGCTGGCGGCTGACCGACTGGCTCCCCGTTCCTTCACCCCGGGCGACTGGTGAGAGGGTGCAGGCGTGAGCACACCCACGGTCATCGGTCTGAGCCCTGACGGGGCGCGCGTCGTGCTGCGCGTCGGGGAGCTGACGGTCGAGGTGCCGTTGGAGGACATCCGCCGAGCCGAGCGGCAGGCTGCCCGCGCACCGCAGCCGGACGAGCCGCTCAGCCCCAAGGTGATCCAGCAGCGGATCCGGGCGGGAGAGTCGGCGGAAGCGGTCGCGCAAGGTGGCGGCTGGGCGGTCGAGGTCGTACGGCGTTACGAGGGCCCGGTGTTGGCCGAGCGCGAGCACCACGCGCGCCTCGCGCGCCTCAGCGAGCTCGACGGCTGGGTCGTCGAGCAGCTCGTCGCCGGCCACCTACGGCAGCCGGCAGAGGCCGTCGAGTGGGATTCCTGGTTGGTCGAGGGTGGTCGCTGGGAGGTGCAGGCACGTGCCGGTGGTCAGGCGGTACGGCTGACCTGGGACCCGGTGGGTCGCCGCGTCCAGGGACTGGACGAGACCGCCCAACGGGCCCTTCGGGTGGCCAACGTCAGCGACGACCTCCTGACGGCCGTGCTGCGGCCGCTGTCCTCAGGCCGGACCGGTCAGGAGGCGGGGGCCGACCTGCCGCGAGGACCGCGCCGGATGCGTGCCGAGGTCCCGAACTGGGACGACATCACCCAGCAGGTCACCGGCCGCGAGCAGGACTAGCTGACGGCTGTCAGGGCGTTGACGGTGCCCTCGCCGCAGGACGCCCTTGTTGCGGGCATAGTCCAGGGCCCGCTGGCTGGCTTCCCGGATCGTCTTCTGCTCCTGCTGCTCGGCCGGGGAGTCGGCCGGGTTGCTCGGGGTGCGTGCCGTCGATGCCGGTGTCGATGTCCCCCACCATGACGCGCTTGCTGCCACGGTCCACCTTTTAGGAGCCGGCCGTCGTGGCGCCGATCTGCTTGATGTCCCATTGCAGACCCGACAGCGGCTCGCCGGTGCCTCTTGCGGTCTTCTTGGCGGTGGCCCCCTTGTCCGCGTCGCTCCGCGTGCGGGCCGCACCGAAGCTTTTTCAGGTAATTGTCACCTTCACGACAGCCCTTGCCGACAGCCGCAGTCCGACGCCGGGCAAACCTGGCCCCGGCGCTCCCGACCAGGCTGTGGACAGGTTAGGGTCCGCCGGTGCCGACCCTGCATGACCAGCTCCTCCAGTGGGACACCGCGCGACTGGAGCGGTTGCTCACCCTGCGACCAGACCTCATCGAGGAGCGCAGCCTCGAGCAGATCGCCTTGACGGCAGGCAGAGTCGGCAGTCTCTACGCGGCGCTTCGTGACCTTCCCGCAGGACCACGACAGGTCCTGGAGGCGGCGTCGCTTCTCTCTGGGCCCTTCACGGTGGCTGACCTCGCGGCCCTAGACCTTGACAGCGACGCCGGCCTGCTCGCACGCGTGGTCGAGGACTTGTGCGACCGGCTCCTGCTGCTGCCCCACGTTGGCGGATGGACGGTGGTGGGACCGGTGCGGCAGTACCTCCCACACCCGCTCGGACTTGGTCGCGGCATCGTGGCGTGCCTGGAACACACCGGCTACTACGACCTCGTCAACCTGGTCCAGGCGTACGGCGGTGCCCGTCCGCGCAGCGGCTTGGCCGCCAAGCAGGCCTTGCGGGACGCCTTGTGCGATCCGGCAGCCCTCTCCGAATCCCTGTCCGACCTACCCGAGGACGTCCTCGCCGTGCTGCGCCGTGCCGACGTGGAAGGACCGGTGCTCAAAGTCCCCGGGGTGGACCCCTTCACCGGGCAGCTGCCCGACGACCCTGGCGTGCGTGGGGCGCTGCTGATCGGGCTGATCGCGGCAGTGGGGGTCGGGCGCGTCGAGCTGCCGCTCGAGGTGGGCCTGGCCCTGCGCTGGCCAGCCGTGACCTGCTGGGGCCTCGCACCTGCGCCCGTTCCCGGCACTCAGGCGCACCAGGTCGCCCCGGCGTGCGCGCAGCAGGTCGATGACCTGCTCGGCCTACTCGATGCCGTCGTCGGTGCCCTGACCATCCGGCCGCTCCCCTTGCTGTCGAGCGGCACGGTGGGTGTGAAAGAGCTCCGGGCCCTGGCCGCCGGCCGGGGCGACGCTGCTGCCGCGGCGTACGCGCTGCGGATTCTCAACGATCTCCAGCTGCTCACCTCGACCCGTAAGGAGCTCCGCCTGTTGGCGGCGGCGAAGAGCTGGGTTGGTCAGCCGGCCGCGACCCGGTGGCTCGAGGTGGTCCGGGTCTGGCTGGCGTCGAGCTCCCTCCCGCCGGCGCGTGCGGGCGGAGCCCGTCCGCTCAAGCCTGCCCTGAGCTGGGACGACGACCAGCGATCCGCCCTGCTGCGACGGCAGGTGGTCCGGTTGCTGGGAACCTCCCAGGAGCTCGCCTACGACGAGGTCGGGTGGCTCGAGCTGTGGGCCCGACGGTGGCCGGAAGACCGGCTCAGTGCGACCGATAGTCGAGGACACGTTCCGGACAGGGACCTGCGCGCCGACGTCCTTCACGAGGCGCAGCTGCTCGGGCTGGTCGCCGACGGGGCCGCCTCTCCGCTGGCCAGGGCCGTCTATGGGGGGGAGGACGTTGCCGCGGTCCTCGAGTCCCTCGGTGACCAGGGGCAGCAGGCGGTCCGTGCCCAGGCCGACATGACGCTTGTCTGCACGGGGCGTCCGGCGAGGAGCATGAAGCGCGCCCTGGACCGGGTCGCGGCCCTCGAGCAGTCAGGTCAGGCAACCATCTGGAGGGTCTCCGAGCAGTCCCTCGCGACCGCTTACGACGAAGGTGACATCCCGGCAGCGGTCCTGGCCATGCTGGAGCGGTATGCAGGTGAGGTACCGCAGTCGATGGCCTACCTGGTGGGCGACGCCCATCGTCGGCACGGCCAGGTCCGCGTCGGGACGGCCACGTCCTACGTGGTCGTGGCCGACGACGCGATGCTCCAGGATGCCCTGGCCAAGAAGGGAGCGAAGGCCCTGGGTCTGACCCGCATCGCGCCCGGTGTGGCGGTGTCCATGCTGACGGCAACCGCCACGGTCACCGCCCTGCGCGACCTCGGCCTGGCTGCGGTTGCTGAGGGAGCCAGGCCCGTGCCGGTGCCCAGGACTGCCAAGGCGCCGTCCCGTGCACGACCGCTTCCTGCCTTGCCGGAGCTCGACCCGACCTGCCGGGCCAGGGAACGCGCCGCCGGGTTGCGGTAACGATCGCTTCGCTTCCCGACGCCGAGACGTCAGCAGTTGGCGACCTCCTGCCGCCGGGACTGCACCTAACGTGGGCTGCATGCAGACACGCGTCCTGGGTCGGACCCAGCTTCCCGTCTCGGTCATCGGCTTGGGCTGTTGGCAGCTCGGCGCCGACTGGGGCGAGGTGAGCGAACAGCAGGCCCACGAGGTGCTCGAGGGCGCTGTCGAGGCCGGTGTCACGTTCTTCGACACGGCCGA
>JANXUE010000052.1 GCA_025352005.1 Frankiales bacterium | reverse complement strand
ACAAAGCCGCGCTGGTAAGGGGCTTTCCCCCCTAACCTGCGGCCGTGCCTTCCCCTCAGCCTGTGACGCTTCGCCGCGTTCGCGTTGTTCTCGAGCCCCTAGGTGGCTGGTGTCTTTCGTCGCGTGGCGGTCCCCTGTCTTGAGCCTGGTTTTGGGAGAATGTCCCTGTCGGTAAGGGTTTCGGGCTCGGGGGATGTTCATGACGTTGGGCAAGGCGGAACGTCAGGGTGATCTGCTCGATGAGGTGAGCCGGATCTGTGAGGAGTTGCTCCCGGAGTCGTCGGTGTATTCGGTCCTGGCCCGTGAGCGTGACCGGTTGTTCCCGGACGAGATGTTTACGGACTTGTTCAGTGACCGCGGCCGACGCAGCGTCCCGCCGTCGGTGGTTGCGACGGTGATGGTCCTGCAGCGGTTGGACGGCTTGAGCGACCGTGAGGCGGTCGAGCGGTACTGCTTCGACAACCGTTGGCGGTATGCCTGCGGCGTCGGTGGCTATGACGGCGACGGGTGGGTCAGCTTCGCCCACACGGTGCTGGTCGACATGCGGGCTCGGCTGGCTGCCTCTACCGATCCGAAGCGGCTGTTCCGGGTGGTCCTGGAGGCGGCCTCGAAGGCAGGGCTGGTGGGGGCGAAGCGGGTTCTGGACTCCACGCCGCTCTATGACGCGGTCGCCACGATGGACACGATCACGCTGATCCGCTCAGCGATCCGGGCCTTGCTGAAGACCGCCGACACGGGCTTGGAAGCGGAGCTGCGGGAGGTGCTCACAAGCGGCGATGACTACCTGTCGCTGAGCAAGCCGCTGATCGACTGGGACGACCCGAGCGCGCGGGAGCAGCTGATCGACAGTCGGGCCCGCGACGGCTACGCCTGCTTGGTGCTGCTCGATGAGCGCAAGCTGAGCGAGCCGGTCGCCGAGGCCGCGGCGCTGCTGGCGACCGTTCTGGGCCAGGACCTGGACACCACCGAGGACGGCAGCTTCCGGATCGCCCGGCGGGTCGCGAAGGACCGGATCATCTCCACCGTCGACCCAGACGCCCGGCACGGCCACAAGACCGCCGCCCGCGGCTTCGACGGCTACAAGGGCCATGTCGCCGCCGACCCCGATTCGGAGATCATCACCGACACCGAAGTGTCCGCCGGCAATGTCGGCGACGGTGCGGTCGCGGCTGACCTGATCGACGACCTGCTCCCCACCAACACCACCAACCCCACCGATGCCGCCGACACCGATGCCGCCGACACCGGCGACCAGGACGGCCCGCGGGTCTACGGTGATGCGGCCTACGGCGGCGGACAGTTCCAGGACCTGCTGGCCCGCCACGACATCACGTCGCGGTGCAAGACCCAGCCACCGGCCGCGCCAGAAGGCCGGTTCGGCAAGGACCTGTTCACTGTCGACCTGGATGAGGACACCGTGACCTGCCCGGCAGGGGAGGTCGCAGACATCGTCCGGGACCGGCACGGGGACGGCACCGCCACGTTCGGCATCGCCTGCCACGACTGCCCGTTGCGAGCCAGCTGCACGACCGCGGCAGCGGGGCGCAGCATCAAGGTCGGGCGGTATGAGCATCGCCTCGCTGAGGCCCGTGCGCAGCAGCAAGACCCCGACTGGGTCCAGGACTACCGGGCCACCCGGCCCAAGATTGAACGCAAACTCGGTCACCTGATGCGCCGCAAGCACGGCGGCCGACGGGCCCGGATGCGCGGACGACCCAAAGTCGCCGCCGACTTCAACCTCCTCGCTGCCGCGCACAACCTGGCTCGTCTCGCCGTGCTCGGTGTCCGCTCAACAACCACCGGATGGGCAGCAGGCACCGCCTGAGCAGCCCGCACCGGCCGGGCAGCAGCTGGCAGAGCACCCCTGACCCGCCCCCGAGCGCCTTGCAGACGCCGAGCAAACCACCACCACGCCGTGACCGGCGAACCCCAGCCCCCCGTTCAGCGGCGACTCAGCGACCCCAGACGCAACAAGATGCCGCAAAAACGGCCGATTCACACCGCTCACCTAGGTGGTGGCCAGTAAATTTCCGCACGGGTGGTCACTGAAAGTCCCCACACCACTACGCTGCAACCTGCCGCGTAACCATGAAACTGCTTGTTCACGATCAAGGGTCAAGACCCGTTCATCGTGCGGTGCCTAAAGAGGTACGTCACCCGCGAACTGTTCCAGCTCCTACCCCGACCAGAAGCAGCGTTGACACAATGAGGAGCATCCTTCTTTGCTCAGGCCGGCCCAGGGACGGTAGCCAGGCGTCACGCGGTGGGCAGCCCCTTGCCGCCGAGGACCGTCAGGACGCTTCGGCCCGACATGCCCGCGATGACCGGACGTGCCCTTCCGATCAGTTCGCCGACGCCCGGCGCCTGCAGGGACGCTTCGTGCGCGGCTTCGTCGGTCCAGAGCTCGGTGATGGCCACCTCGTCTACATGCTCGGTCGTTGACACCAGATACAGCAAGCAGCCTAGTACCGCACCCATGAGCTGCGCGGCCTCAAGCATGTGGGCGACTGAAGTTCCCCCGCTTCGACGGACACCGGGTTTTCACGCGGCGAGCGGAAGCTCGAGGTGACGGTAGCGCTGGTCGGCTTGTTCGGGGGTGAGGTAGTCCATGGTGGAGTGCCTGCGGTGGTGGTTGTAGTGCGCGATGAAGCGGAAGACGTCAGTGCGGGCTTGCTCTCTGGTCGGCCAGACCGTGGTGCCGATCTCGGTCTTCAGGGTCGCGAACCAGCTCTCTGCGACGGCATTGTCGTAGCACGACCCGACCCGTCCCATTGAGGCCCTCAGGTCCAAGTCGGTGAGGGTGTCGCGGAAGGCCGCGGAGGTGTACTGGCTGCCTCGGTCGGAGTTAAACCGACATCGGTTTAACAGCGATTGCGCCGAGGTTCTCGTTAAGCCGAGGGTTCGCGGCTTGGCCTGTGTGGGCGGGGGTTCCTGACCGATTCCTCGGCTTAACGATTTGTTGATGGTTGCGTCCGTGT
>JANXUE010000255.1 GCA_025352005.1 Frankiales bacterium | reverse complement strand
CCCGGACCACCCCCAGCCGGGAGTCGTCTTCAAGGACCTGACGCCCTTGTTTGCCGACCCATCGGCCTTCAAGCGGGCGGTCGACCTCATCGCCCACGGGCGGGTGGACGTGACGAAGGTCGTCGGCGTCGAGGCCCGCGGCTTCCTGCTCGCTGCTCCCGTCGCCTACCTGTTGGGAGCGGGCGTGGTGCCGGTCCGCAAGCCCGGCAAGCTGCCCGGCCCGGTCCACGAGCGCTCTTACGACCTCGAGTACGGAAGCAACACCCTCCAGGTGCTGCAGGACGCCTTCGTCCCCGGAGATCGGGTCCTGGTCGTCGACGACGTCCTGGCCACCGGCGGGACGGCGGCTGCTGCCGTGCACCTGGTCGAGCGGTGCGGCGCCGAGGTCGTGGGCACGGCGTTCCTGCTGGAGCTGGGGTTCCTCGACGGTCGCGCCGCGTTGCCGGGAGTCGACGTACAGGCTGTGCTCAGAGTCTGAGGGGTCTGAAGGTGAAGAAGCGGTCGGGAGTTCCGTAGACTGGGACTCTCGGACGAAAGGAGGGTGCATGGCCACTGACACACCCGCTCCTGCGCCCTTGGCTCAAGGCGTGCCGCGCCAGGTCGATCTCGACGACCACGACCGCAGCCCGGATGTCGGCACCGGCACCCCCAGTGGTCGTCGGGTCCGGGCCCGCCTCGCCAGGCTGACCGCCCCGTCCAAGCCCGGTGGCACCCCGCCGGTGCTCGAGCCGCTGATCCGGACCATCCGCACCAGCCACCCCAAGGCCGACACCCGTCTGGTCGTGCGGGCCTATGAGGTCGCCGAGCAGATGCACGGCGACCAGCGTCGGCGCAGCGGTGACCTCTACATCACGCACCCGCTCGCGGTGACAACCATCCTGGCCGAGCTCGGGATGGACACCACGACCCTGGTCGCTGCCCTGTTGCACGACACGGTGGAGGACACGCCGTACACCCTTGCCGACGTCCAGGAGGAGTTCGGCCCGGACGTCGTGCACCTCGTCGACGGCGTCACCAAGCTCGACAAGATCAAGTACGGCGAAGCCGCCGAGGCCGAGACGATCCGCAAGATGGTCGTCGCCATGGCGCGGGACCCCCGAGTCCTGGTCATCAAGCTCGCCGACCGGCTGCACAACATGCGCACGCTGCGCTGGCTCAAGCAGGAGAAGCAGGAGCGGATCGCCACCACGACACTGGAGATCTTCGCCCCGCTCGCGCACCGGCTCGGCATGAACACCATCAAGTGGGAGCTCGAGGACCTCGCCTTCGCGACCCTCTACCCCAAGCGGTACGACGAGATCGTGCGCCTGGTCGCCGACCGGGCACCCTCGCGTGACACCCAGCTCGCCGACATCGTAGCCAGGGTCAACAGCGACCTGAAGGCCGCGAAGATCAACGCCCGCGTCACCGGCCGACCCAAGCACTACTACTCGATCTACCAGAAGATGATCGTCCGCGGCTGCGACTTCACCGACATCTACGACCTGGTCGGGATTCGCGTCCTGGTCGACAACGTCCGCGACTGCTACGCCGCGCTGGGCACGATCCACGCCCTCTGGAGCCCTGTCCCTGGGCGCTTCAAGGACTACATCGCGATGCCCAAGTTCAACATGTACCAATCGCTGCACACCTCGGTGATCGGGCCAGAGGGAAAGCCGGTCGAGCTGCAGATCCGCACCGTCGAGATGCACAAGCGCGCGGAGTACGGCATCGCCGCGCACTGGAAGTACAAGGAAGGCGGGGCCGCGCCCGGCACCGGCGCGCCCAAGCAGGGTGACGACATGGCCTGGCTCCGGCAGCTGCTCGACTGGCAGAAGGAGTCGGCCGACCCAGGTGACTTCCTCGACTCGCTGCGCTTCGACCTGCACAGCGCCGAGGTGTTCGTCTTCACCCCCAAGGGCGAGGTCGTGTCGCTGCCGGCCGGGTCGACGCCGGTCGACTTCGCCTACGGGGTGCACACCGAGGTCGGTCACCGCTGCATCGGCGCCCGCGTCAACGGCCGCCTCGTTCCGCTCGAGTCGACCCTCGACAATGGCGACGTCGTGGAGATCTTCACCTCCAAGACCGAGACCGCGCACCCTTCACGGGACTGGCTGCAGTTCGTCAAGAGCCCCCGCGCCCGCAACAAGATTCGGCAGTGGTTCGCCAAGGAACGCCGCGAGGACGCCGTCGAGAACGGCAAGGACGCGATCGCGAAAGCGATGCGCAAGGCTGGCCTGCCGCTGCAGCGGGTTCTGGGCGGCGACGCCCTGCTCAGCCTGGCCAAGGAGCAGCGCCTCGCGGACGTCACAGCCCTGTACGTGGAGGTCGGCGAGGGCCGGCTGTCGACCCAGACGGTCGTCCAGAAGATCATGGCCCGGATGGGTGGCGCCGAGGGCGCCGTCGAGGACCTGGCCGAGACCGCAGTACCGACCCGACCTGCCCGGTCCCGGCCCGCCGGTGACCCCGGTGTCGTCGTCAAGGGTGTCGACGACGTGTGGGTCAAGCTCGCCAAGTGCTGCACCCCGGTGCCCGGCGACGACGTCGTCGGCTTCGTAACCCGCGGACGGGGGGTGTCGGTGCACCGCCGCGACTGCACGAACGCCGGCGACATCCTGGCCGACCCGGCCCGGCTGGTCGAGGTCGAGTGGGCGCCGACCTCGGGGTCGCTGTTCCTGGTCAACATCCAGGTCGAGGCCCTGGACCGCACCCGGTTGTTGTCGGACGTCACCCGCGTGCTGTCCGACGCGCACGTCAACATCTTGTCGGCGACGGTGACGACGACCCGCGACCGGGTGGCGGTGTCGCGGTTCTCCTTCGAGATGGCCGACCCCAAGCACATGGGGCACCTGCTCAACCAGGTCCGCGGTGTCGAGGGCGTGTACGACGCGTACAGAGTCACGAGCTAAACCGCTCGGTGGGACCGGCGGGTGGGGTGTCCTATCGGGCGAGGAGCGCGAGCGCGCCCAGCCTGTCCAAGATGGCCCCGAGCTCCACGAACACCCTGACACTGATCCAGCTCCTGATGCTGGTTAGGAGATCAGTGCGACGCCGAGCCCGCTCGCAGCGGTAGACAGGGCGTTGTCGAACGTCGCCAGTTGAGCGGCGTTCGTCTGTGCTGCGTCGAGAACGCAGCAGTCCGGAAGCTTGAGCCCCGTCGTCACCCTCAGGTCGGCCAGTCTGAGAGCTTCCTCATCATCGCGGGGTGCCAGCGCGATTCCGGACGACCTCAGGTCGGCCAGCATCTCGGTGCCCTTGCCTACTTTCGCGCCACCCACGAGCACTTCGGCCAGCGTCATCGGGTGGACCAACCACAACTGTCCAGCCGTGTTGTGGAGAAGCTCGGTCGCGGCGGTGTGGTGGACATCAAGGGGCGAGAGATGAGCGACGAGCACACTCGCGTCCAGGACGATCACTGCGGCCAGTCGCGACGGAGTACGGCGAGGTAGTCGCTGCTGAACGCATCGGCGTACTTTCCGCTGCTGGCTTCGATGGCTTGTTGTCGCTTGCTCCTCGCGAGGTCATCGACCTGTTCCAGGGCAGCTCCGCCGGCAGCCACCAGTCGCAGCAGCAACTTTGACCGAGGTTCGTGTGGCCAACGTTTTGCGGCGTTGTCGATCGCGCGGGCGACCGCAGGCGTTTCTGTGACCTGGTAGCGAGGTCGGGTGGTCGGCATGACAGTAGTGTACCTCTGAAGCGTCAGGTGGTACACCGAGGATAGTGACGTCCGATCGAGAGGGGTGCGGAGTTGATCTGATCCTCAGCTCAAGGGGGCCGGCGAGGCCTCGTCAGTCCCGAGCAAGCGGCTTCGCCATTGGGTGTTCGTGGGACGCATTGGTCGCCCGGCCGGGCCGACGTGGAGGGCGCAGGACGTGGGGTACCACCATTTCTCGCCCGGATGCCCCATGCTGTGCGCGTGCCGCCAGCAGGGCGGCCGGAGAATGGGGGATCCTCGCGTGGACTTCATGACGGCGATCAAGACGGTCACGGGCAAGTACGCCGACTTCAGCGGCCGCGCCCGTCGCTCGGAATACTGGTTCTGGTCCTTGGCGCTGATCCTCGTCTACATCGTGGGCCTCATCCTGACCGCCATCGCCAAGCCGTTCTTCGTCCTGCTCATCATCGCCTACCTGGCGGTGCTCGTCCCCTCGCTGGCGGTGGCGGTACGACGCCTGCATGACACTGGCAAGTCCGGGTGGTTCGTCCTGATCGGGCTTGTCCCGCTCGTCGGTGGCATCGTGA
>JANXUE010000235.1 GCA_025352005.1 Frankiales bacterium | reverse complement strand
CTCGACCCGTACACCCAGCCCGCGCACATCCTGATCGTGACCCGTAGGCCCACCGCTGTAGAGGATGACCAGTGACGATCGCCGAGTTCCCCGACGACACCTCGTCACAGTCGCGGGACCCGCTCTGGTACAAGCGCGCCGTCTTCTACGAGGTGCTCATCCGTGGCTTCGCCGACAGCAACGGCGACGGCACCGGTGACATCCGGGGCCTGATCTCCAAGTTGGACTACCTGCACTGGCTGGGGATCGACTGCATCTGGCTGTTGCCGATCTACGAGTCACCGCTGCGGGACGGCGGATACGACATCAGCGACTTCCTGAAGGTGCTCCCCGAGTTCGGGGACCTGGGTGACTTCGTCCAGCTCGTGGACGAGGCCCACAAGCGGGGCATGCGCGTGATCGCCGACCTCGTCATGAACCACTCCAGCGACCAGCACCCCTGGTTCCAGGCCTCGCGCAACGACCCGACCGGCCCCTACGGCGACTACTCCGTGTGGTCCGACACCGACGAGCTCTACCCCGACGCCCGGATCATCTTCGTCGACACCGAGAAGTCGAACTGGACGTGGGACCCCGTGCGGCAGCAGTACTTCTGGCACCGGTTCTTCAGCCACCAGCCCGACCTCAACTACGACAACCCGGCTGTGCAGAGCGAGATGATCGAGGTCTGCAAGTTCTGGCTCGACCTCGGCATCGACGGTTTCCGGCTCGACGCGGTGCCCTACCTGTTCGTGCGCGAGGGCACGAACGGCGAGAACCTCCCGGAGACGCATGACTTCCTCAAGCGCCTGCGCAAGGAGGTCGACGGTCTCTACCCGGACCGGGTGCTGCTGTGCGAGGCCAACCAGTGGCCCCAGGACGTGGTGGAGTACTTCGGTGACGCCGAGAGCGGCGACGAGTGCCAGATGGCGTTCCACTTTCCCCTGATGCCAAGACTGTTCATGGCCGTACGGCGTGAATCGCGCTATCCGATCTCTGAGATCTTGGCCAACACCCCGGCGATTCCGAACAACTGCCAGTGGGGCATCTTCCTGCGCAACCATGACGAGCTCACCCTCGAGATGGTTTCCGCCGACGAGCGTGACTACATGTACGCGGAGTACGCCAAGGACCCGCGGATGAAGTCCAACATCGGCATCGCCCGGCGGCTCGCGCCGCTACTGGAGAACAGCCGCGACCAGATCGAGCTCTTCACCGGGCTGCTGCTGTCACTGCCTGGGTCGCCGGTCCTCTACTACGGCGACGAGATCGGCATGGGGGACAACATCTACCTCGGCGACCGCGACGGGGTCCGCACCCCGATGCAGTGGAACGCCGACCGCAACGCCGGCTTCTCGGTCGCCGACCCGCAGGCGCTCTACCTACCGCTGCTCCTGGACCCGGTCTACGGGTACCAGGCCCTCAACGTCGACGCGGAGATGCGCTCGTCCTCATCGCTGCTGAACTGGACCCGCACCATGCTGGGCGTGCGTCGCCAGCACCCGGTGTTCGGCATGGGTAGCTACGAGGAACTCGGCGCCGACAACCCGTCGGTCCTTGCTTTCCTGCGTGAGTTCGGCGACGACCGCGTCCTGTGTGTCAACAATCTCTCGCGCTTTCCGCAGCCGGTCGAGCTCGACCTGGCCCGCTTCCAGGGCTATCGGCCGGTCGAGCTGACCGGTGGTGTCCCGTTTCCCAAGGTGGGCGAGCTTCCCTATCTGCTCTCACTTCCTGGACACGGCTTCCTATGGTTCGCCCTTCAGGGCGGTGAGGCGACATGACGGATCCGACCGAGCTGATCAAGCAGTGGCTGCCCCACCAGCGCTGGTTCGGTGGCAAGGGACGCGCGATCGCTGCCGTGACGCAGACGTCAACCGTGCTCCTGCGCGAGTCCGACCCCCAGGTGCGGCACGTGCTCGTCCAGGTCGGCTATGAAGACGGCGGCACCGAGGACTACCAGTTGCTGCTGGGGTTCACGACCGAGGCTGTCGCGCAACGCATGGAGTACTCCGTCCTGGGTGACGTCGACGGAAGCGTGGTCTACGACGCCGTCCACGACCCACTCGCGACCTCCCTGCTGCTGGGGCACCTGGCCGCGGGCGACGAGGTGGAGAGCTTGTCCTTCGTCAACGCCGACGACGTCGACGCCGCGCTGCCCGGGCGACTGATGACCGCCGAACAGTCCAACACCTCGATCGTCTACGGCGACGACCTCATCCTGAAGCTGTTCCGCCGGCTGCAGCCCGGAGCCAACCCCGACATCGAGGTGACCAAGGCGCTGTCGGATGCGGGCTGCCTGGTCGTGGCCCGACCCCTGGCGTGGTTCGACGGCGTCGTCGAGGGCCAGACGACCACCCTCGGCCTGCTGCAGCCGTTCTTAAAGAACAGCGCCGAGGGCTGGGCGATGGCGACCGCCAGTGTCCGGGACCTGTTCGCCGAAGGTGACTTGCACGCCGACGAGGTCGGCGGCGACTTTGCCGGCGAGTCGGAGCGGCTCGGCGTCGCGACGGGTGAGGTGCACCTGCTCATGGCGGAGGTCCTCCACTCCGCGGTGGTGTCGGCCGAGGAGTCACGTCGTACAGCGCATCAGATGCACGAGCGGCTGGACGCTGCGCTGACCATCGTGTCGGAGCTCGCGCCCTATGCCGACGGGCTGCGCACGGCATACGACGAGATTGCCGCCCGTACCGACCCGGTGCCGGTGCAGCGGGTCCACGGCGACTACCACCTGGGGCAGGTGTTGCGGACCCAGGATGGCTGGGTCCTGCTCGACTTCGAGGGCGAGCCGGCCCGACCCCTGGCGGAGCGTCGTGCCCTGATGAGTCCGCTGCGGGACGTCGCCGGCATGCTCCGGTCCTTCGACTACGCCGCGCGACACCTGCTGGCCGAGCGAGCCGACCAGCGTCACCTGGCCTATCGCGCCTCGGAGTGGGCAGACCGCAACCGAGAGGCATTCTGCGACGGCTACGCCCGAGCGGTCGGCGCCGACCCCCGCGAGGAGGTGGTGCTGCTGCGGGCGTTCGAGCTCGACAAGGCGGTGTACGAGGTGGTCTACGAAGCGCGCAACCGACCGACCTGGCTGCCGGTCCCCCTGGCAGCCATCGGACGCCTGGTCGGGGCGGTCGCATGACCAAGCCACCCCGCGAGCCCACGCCGCGCGTGCCTGGTGAGCTCACGGTGCTCGCCATCGGACCGAACGACAGCGAGCTGGAGCTGCTGGCCGGCGGTGCGCACCACAACCCGCACTCCTTGCTCGGTATGCACTCCACGGGTCCCGACGACGGCTCCGTCATCCGCGCCTTGCGTCCCGGCGCCGAGAAGGTCGTCGCCCTCATCGCGGGCGATCGGGTGGACCTTGCGCACCGCGGGTCCGGCGTGTGGGAGGCAGCCGTTCCCGGCCCGGTCGTGGACTACCGACTCGACGTCACCTATCACGGCACCACCTATCCCGCGGACGACCCGTACCGCTATCTGCCAACTCTCGGTGAGGTGGACCTGCACCTGATCGGCGAGGGCCGCCACGAGCACCTGTGGGAGGTCCTCGGGGCCCACGTGCGGCGGTACCCCACGGCGACGGGGGTGTCGTTCGCGGTGTGGGCACCGGGCGCGCGTGGCGTCCGGGTCGTCGGTGACTTCAACGGCTGGGACGGGTCCTCGCACCCGATGCGTTCGCTCGGCTCCAGCGGCGTCTGGGAGTTGTTCGTCCCCGACCTCGGAGCCGGCACCCACTACAAGTTCGCCGTGCTCGGCGCCGACTCGGTCTGGCGCGACAAGGCCGACCCGATGGCCCGCCAGGCGGAGGTCCCGCCGATGACCGCCTCTGTCGTGGCGGAGTCGTCCTATCAGTGGCAGGACGGCGACTGGATCGCGACCCGCGACCGTACGCAGCAGCATGCGGCACCCGTCAGTTGCTATGAGGTGCACCTGGGCTCATGGCGGCAGAACCTTTCCTACGTCGAACTGGCCGACCAGCTCGTGGAGTACGTCTGCTGGCTCGGCTACACCCACGTCGAGTTGTTGCCGGTGGCCGAGCACCCCTTCGGCGGCTCGTGGGGCTACCAGGTCACCTCCTACTACGCGCCGACCTCCCGCTTCGGTACGCCGGACGAGTTCCGCTTCCTGGTCGACCGGCTGCACCAGGCCGGCATCGGGGTCATCGTCGACTGGGTTCCTGCGCACTTCCCCAAGGACGAGTTCGCCCTGGCCCGCTTCGACGGGACGCCCCTCTACGAGCACGCTGACCCGCGGCGCGGCGAGCAGCTGGACTGGGGCACCTACGTCTTCGACTTCGGACGCAACGAGGTGCGCAACTTCCTGGTCGCCAACGCCGTCTACTGGCTCGAGGAGTTCCACATCGACGGCCTGCGCGTCGACGCCGTGGCCTCCATGCTCTACCTGGACTACTCCCGCGAGGAGGGTCAGTGGCTGCCCAACCAGTACGGCGGTCGGGAGAACCTCGACGCCGTCGCGTTTCTGCAGGAGATGAACTCCGTGGTCTACCGGCGGGTGCCGGGGGCGATGACGATCGCCGAGGAGTCGACCTCGTGGCCCGGCGTCACCCGTCCCACGCACCTAGGCGGCCTCGGCTTCGGGTTCAAGTGGAACATGGGCTGGATGCACGACTCGCTCGACTACGTCGCCCACGAGCCGATCTACCGCGGCTACCACCACCACCAGATGACGTTCTCGATGGTGTACGCCTACTCCGAGAACTTCGTCCTGCCGATCAGTCACGACGAGGTGGTCCATGGCAAGGGATCGCTGCTGCGCAAGATGCCCGGTGACCGCTGGCAGCAGCTGGCCAACGTGCGTGCCTACCTCGCGTTCATGTGGGCTCACCCTGGCAAGCAGCTGCTGTTCATGGGATCGGAGTTCGCACAGGAGTCGGAGTGGAGCGAGGGCCGCTCGCTCGACTGGTGGCTGCTCGACCTGCCTGACCACCGTGGTGTGGCCCTGCTCGTCAAGGAGCTCAACACGGTCTACCGCGCCCTGCCCGCCATGTGGTCGCAGGACCACGACGCGGCCGGTTTCGCCTGGATCGACGCCAACGACGCCACCGGCAACGTCTTCTCCTTCCTGCGCTTCGGCTCGGACGGCTCTGCCCTGGCCTGCATCTCCAACTTCGCCGGGATGCCCCATGAGGGCTACCGGGTCGGACTGCCCTGGGCCGGACAGTGGCGCGAGGTACTCAACAGCGACGCGGAGGTCTTCTACGGCAGCGGAGTCGGCAACAGCGGGGCAGTCACGGCGGCCGCCGAGGGCTGGCACGGTCAGCCCGCGTCGGCGGTTCTCCGGGTGCCCCCGCTGGGCACGCTCTGGCTGAGCAGCCCTGGACCCAAGGGCTAGCGCGGCACAGCAGAGAAGGCGGCCTGCGTCGCCCCTCGGGCGCAGCTGAGTACGGCCGCGGGCGACATGTTGTGGCTACATCCCGCCCGTTCAAGCCCGGACCGCGGAAGGCGCGTTGCGTTGACCTGTAACGATGGCGCCTGACCGGATGCCTTTCCATGCTGCGGTACCGACCTTGGCCGGTGCCCGGTGGAAGCTGGTCAGCGGTCAGGCCACGCCGGGTTTGCGCCCAACGAGCTGCACGATTCCGCCGTTGGCGCGCTTGAGGG
>JANXUE010000209.1 GCA_025352005.1 Frankiales bacterium | reverse complement strand
CTGGACAACATCGCCAGCGAATGCATCCACCACCACCAAAGCAAAACCCAGAAATACTTCACCGTCACCAAGACCAGCAGCAGCGTGCACTGGACCACCAAAAACGGCCACACCACCACCCGCGAACCACGCCCCCTCCTCAGAGGCTGGTAACCGTCAAATCGGGGCAAGGCGGCCACAGCAAGAGTCCCAAAGCGGCTTCTCCACGGCCCGCGGCGCTCCGATGGGCGTCGCACGTCCAGGGTGGACGATGCCTGCATCCTCGCCTCGCCGACGGCCCGCGAAATCGCACCCACTTTCACGTGGCCCCGGTGCGATGCCGATGGACGGTCGTGACCAGGCACCGACGATCTGTTCGCTTCCTGGATGTCGCGATGGTCATGGCGTTCGGTCTCACCGGTGTGGGCTGACAAGCCAGCGGCCAGGCCACCGAGGATCCTTCAGCGGCTCAGGTCAAGGGAACGCCGTTGGCAGCCGTCCCGGTGTACGTCCGCCTCCCGGTGCCGCTGAGCGCCGCGTCGGTCCACACCACGCGGTTGTTGCCCACTCCCGACGGGGCACGCAGTGACCCCATCGGGACCGCACCCAGGAGCAGCTGCGGGTGACTGATGCCACCGTCCGGCGCTCGGGTCATCAATGGTCGGTGAGCATTCACGTCATGGACAATCCACAAATGGCAGCCGCTTTCCTGGCAGGCTAAACCGGCTACCCGATGTTGTTGCGTCCCAACAAGGCAGGAGCCGTAGCTGCCGCGCAGGAATGGACCATGAGCGTCGTCGTCGACTCCTCGGGGCGCTGACCCGCAAGACCTTCGGGGGCCCCACGACAAAGGCGAGCGACCAGCCTCAGTCCGCCATCGCGATCACCGCGTCAACCTGACCCTTGCGGGCAGCGATGTCGCGCTTCTCGGCGTCGATGAGCTCGGCCTGGTTCTCGTCGTTCTTCATCAACGCGTCGAGGTCGATGCCGGCCATGTCGAGGACGCCCATGTCGGCGTACGCCTTCTGGACCTTGTCACCGAACAGACCGATGTCCTTCACACACGGGACGATCCGCTGGAACAGCAGCGACTGGTAGGCCTGGAAGTACGGCGCGTTCGCGACCGCCTCGAGGCAGGCCTCGACGTCGAGGCCCATGTTCTCCCACACCTCCTGCTGCCGGAACCGGTCGCGCATCAGGTAGCAGCCCTCGACGACGAACTCCTCGCGCTCGGCGAGCTCGGCGGACGTGAGCTGGGAGTAGTAGTCGCGCAGGGCGATCCGGCCGAAGGCGACGTGGCGGGCCTCGTCCTGCATGACGTAGGCGAGAATCTGCTTGGGCAGCGGCTTGGTCGTCATGTCACGCAGCAGGCCGAACGCCGCGAGCGCAAGGCCCTCGATGAGGACCTGCATCCCCAGGTAGGGCATGTCCCAGCGGCTGTCGGAAAGGGTGTCGTCGAGCAGCGCCTTGAGGTGGGTGTTGATCGGATAGAGCATCCCGACCTTCTCCTGCAGGAACCGTGCGTAGGTCTCGGCGTGCCGCGCTTCGTCCATGGTCTGCGTCGCGGCGTAGAACTTGGAGTCGAGGTCAGGGACGGACTCCACGATGCGGGCGGAGCAGATCATCGCGCCCTGCTCGCCGTGCAGGAACTGGCTGAACTGCCAGGCACCGAGGTGCAGGCCGAGCTCCTTGCGGGCCTTCTCGTCGTGAGCGAAGTGCTTGTCCCACATGGGGGTGCCGTGGATGGAGATGGCCTCGTCCGGCATGCCGAGCAGGTCGTAGGGGTCGACCTCCTCGGACCAGTCGATCCGGTGCACCTGGTCCCACTGCTTGTCCTTGCCCTTTTGATAAAGGCTCAGCAGCTGGTCGCGGCCGTCGTCGTACTCCCAGGTGAAGCGGGCGGCGCCTTGCGCCTCCACGTCCCACGTCGCCATCTCGGCGGGCGTGACGTACAGCTCGTGGGTGCTCATGCCAGGGCTCCTTCAACCAGGGAATCAACAAGTACGGCGATGTCGTGGGCGACCTGCTCCGGGCGACCGCCCGGCAGGACGAGGTGGCTGAACGTCAACCGGGTCACGGTGTCCGCGACCAGCGCTACCCGCTCCGCGGGGATCTGTGGCCAGCGTGCCGCAAGATGCTCCGCGAGATGCTCGCGCGCAGCGGTCTGCAGGGAGCTGCCACGGGTCGTGAGATAGGGCAGCAGGCCGCCCTCGTCCTCGGTGAGCACGGCCTTGAGCAGTGGGTTGCGGGCCGCCTCCTCGAGGGTCCACACCGTGCCGGCCGCGACGGCCTCGGAGGGTGTGCCGTCGTGCCCGACGATCGCGGTATCGGCTCCGGCCATCCACCGGACTGCCTCGCGCAGGGCAAGCGCCTCGGCGAGCGCTTCCTTCGACCCGAACTCGTAGTAGAGGGTCTGCCTGCTCACGCCGCCCGCGCGGGCGACGTCCACCATCCGGACCCGGTCCCAGTCGCCCGCCAGGGCGGCGTCGTACGCGGCATCCAGCAGCGCTTCCCTCGTGGTGACCATGGTCACAGTCTTTGTCATCCACTCCTTCGGTGTCAAGACATCGGAGTGGAATCTGTCAGGCTCCGGTCCCGGCATGCGTGCCCTTCCGACTACCGTGACGTCGGTGCGCTCCCTTTCCCGCAAGGCCGGTGCCCTCTGCGGCATTGGCGCCCCTGTCAGCTTCGTGACGGCCTGGGTCGTAGGTGGGCTGCGGGCCGATGCCTACGACCCACTCACCGACGCGATCAGCCAGCTGGCGCGGGTGGGTGCGCCTACCCGACCGCTCATGACGGCCGGGTTCCTCGGCTTCGCCGCCCTCGCGCCCTTCTGGGCACCCGTCCTGGCCAAAGCGCTTGACGAGCCCGCCCTGCGTGCCAGCGTCGCGGCCGCCGCTGTCGGCACCCTCGGGGTGGCGGCCCTTCCCCTGGGGTCGTCCTTCGGCGACGCCCCACACGCGCTGGCGGCCGGCGTGTCCTACCTCGGGATGGCGAGCTCACCGCTACTCGGAGGACGTGCCCTCGACCGGAGCGGCCACCGGACGGCTGCCCTCGCGTCGTACGCGGTGGGAGGTGTCAGCGCGGCCTCGCTGCTGGCTTCCCTCGCCGGGCGGTACGACGGGGGCTTCCAACGGCTCGGGCTGACCGTGGTGGATGCGTGGTTCGTGGTGCTGGCGGTGCGCGAGCTGCGCCGGCCGACGTGAGCGGTCTCGACCCGCCGCACATCTGGCGCGACCGGCGTTACCCGGTCGTGGCGAGCTGACGAGCTTGTCGGCTCACTGCTCGGCGAGGAGCAGGTCCACCATCGCGGCTCGCCCAGCGGTGGTCTGGGCCTGCACCTGGAGGAAGGTGGCCTCCCTCAACAGCCGCTGCGCCGGGTGGCCGCGATACATGGCGCTGCCTCCGGTGGCGATGACCAGGGCGCTCGCCGAGCGCAGGCAGAGGTCGAGCGCGGCGGCCCTCAGCGCGAGGCGTTCGGCGACCCGGCCAGGTCCGCCCACGAGCGCATACGCCTGGC
>JANXUE010000196.1 GCA_025352005.1 Frankiales bacterium | reverse complement strand
CTACGCCGACGAGGCGCTGTGGCGCGCCCAACTGCACGGTGGTCGGGCGACCGAGCGCCTCACCAGGCCGAAGGCCCTGTCATTGCTCGGGCACGCCCGTGAGGTCCTGACCGAGTCGCTCGCGCAGGGCGGGACATCGTTCGACGCGCTCTACGTCTCGACCGAGGGCATCAGCGGGCTGTTCGAGCGATCTCTGCATGCCTACGGCCGCGAAGGTGAGCCGTGCGACCGCTGCGGGACCCCACTGCGGCGGGAGGCCTGGACGAACCGCTCGTCGTACTCCTGCCCGACCTGCCAGCCACGGCCCCGCCACCCGCGCTGACGCAGGGCTACGTCCGCTGACGCTCTGCGCGGACGGCATCGGGGACCGTGCCGTCTGCCTGGCGCGGCGTCCACCGCTCACCGCGGACCCACTGCGACCCGCAGCCCGCGCACGCGAACAGCGGCTCCACGGGGTAGGCCTTCCCGGCGTCAGGCGTCACCGGCGACCAGTCGCAGAGCTGCCGGCAGGGCGAGACGGTGAGCACAGCCTTATTCTCGGGCACGTGGACGGGGTCGCGCACGCGGGGGGTGGCGGGCCCGCGGTGCGGCTGCAGGCCTTCGTCAAGGGCCACGTGCAGGGGGTCGGCTTTCGCTGGTGGACGCGGGCCCGGGCGCTCGAGCTGGGACTGGCCGGGTCGGCCACGAACCTGGCGGACGGCCGGGTCGAGGTCGTCGCCGAGGGGTCCGCGCGGGCCTGCCGGGCGCTGCTGGCTTTGCTGCCGTCCGGCCCGGGGCGGGTCGACTTCGTCGCGGAGCGTTGGGGCGAGCCGCGCGGGGAGGACGGGTTTCGGGAAAGCTGACGGGACGTCTCTAGGTGACTGACGGGAGGTCTGTAGGTGGCTTATGTCGCGCTTCGATCGTGACGCTTTCGTGACCTGGACCTTGACCCGGCCATGATCACGTGGCAATCTTGAAGAGCCACAGTTGTGCTCTCTGCCAGGTGTGCGCTACCCCTCAGCGTGGAGGCTTGTTCGATGGCGAAGGCCCTGTTCGGTCATGTCGGTGTAGGGACCGACCTCCGTCTCGCCTCTGAGGTCCGACGCCTTCGCGCCCGGGTTCTCGAGCTCGAGTCGGAGCTCTCCCACGCCAAGGCGGTCAACGACGCGCTCGTCGCGTCGGTGCACGTCGATGACGACATCCGCGTCCTCACCGACGAGCACATCCTCACCTGACCGGTCGGCCCACCTGATCGGTCGGGTCGGCTGCTCACGAACGCCAGTGCGTCCGAAGGCGCTTCCTCTGACGGGGAGGCGCCTTTCGTCCTACCGGGGTCCTTGCGCCCGGTGCACTGCACGTCGCTCGGCACCTCGAGCACCTCGAGCAGCTCGCGGTGGCCAAGGGCTCAAGCTGCCCGGCGCGCGAACCGCACGCCTGACGTTGGGGCTGCGCTGGAGTCGGGACGCGCCGGTACAGTCGCGTTTGGCCTTCCCCAGGTATTCGAAGCGGTCCAGATCGGCGGAGCGTGCACCTTAAGAGCCTTACGCTGAAGGGCTTCAAGTCCTTCGCGTCCTCGACGACCCTGCGGTTCGAGCCGGGCATCACCTGCGTGGTCGGCCCCAACGGCTCGGGCAAGAGCAACGTCGTCGACGCCATCGCCTGGGTGCTCGGCGAGCAGGGCGCCAAGGCCCTGCGCGGCGGCAAGATGGAAGACGTCATCTTCGCCGGTACGCCGGGAAAGGCCCCGCTCGGGCGGGCTGAGGTCACCCTCACGATCGACAACACCGACGGGGCGCTCCCGATCGAGTACGCCGAGGTGTCGATCACCCGGCTGATGTTCCGGGACGGCGCGTCGGAGTACAGCATCAACGGCACGAAGTGCCGCCTGGTCGACGTGCAGGAACTGATGAGCGACAGCGGTATCGGCCGCGAGCTGCACGTCGTGGTCGGCCAGGGCCAGCTCGACGCCGTCCTGAGTGCCCGGCCGGAGGACCGGCGGGCGTTCATCGAGGAAGCCGCCGGGGTCCTGAAGCACAAGAAGCGCAAGGAGAAGGCGCTCCGAAAGCTCGAGGCGATGCAGGCCAACCTCACCCGCCTGCAGGACCTCACGGTCGAGCTGCGGCGCCAGCTCAAGCCGCTCGGCCGGCAGGCCGAGGTCGCCCGCAGGGCCAGTGAGGTGCAGGCCGAACTTCGCGACGCGAAGCTGCGCCTGCTGGCCGATGACCTGTTGCAGCTGCGGACCGCGCTCGACGCGGAGGTACGCGACGAGACCCTTCTGCGCGATCGCCGCAGCGAGGTCGACAGGCAGCTCGCCGAGGCCCAGCAACGCGAGCAGCAGCTCGAGGTCGCGACCGTTGAGCAGGCGCCGCGGCTCGCCCGGGCGCAGGAGACGTGGTACCGGCTGTCCGCCCTGGAGGAGCGGTTGCGCGGTACGGCAACGCTCGCTTCCGAGCGCCGGCGACACCTGATCTCCGAGCTGCCCGAGGAGGCCCGGCAGGGCCGCGACCCTGAGGAGCTCGATCGCGAGGCGGCCTCGGTGCGCGAGCAGGAGATCGAGCTCGCCGAGCAGATGGGCCAGGACACCGAACTGCTGACGGACGCCGTGACCCGTCGTACCGACGCGGAGGCGGCGCTGGCGTCGGAGGAGAAGGCGCTCGTCGTCGCCCGCCGTGCCATCGCCGACCGCCGGGAGGGGCTGGCGAAGCTCACCGGCCAGGTCGGGGCGCTGCGCTCGCGGGCCACCGCGGCCGAGGCCGAGATCGGTCGGCTGTCGGCGGGCCTCACCGAGGCGCGGGCCCGTGTCGTGCGGGCCGTCGGTGACCTCGCGTCGCTTCAGGCGCAGGCCGGTGGGCTGGACGAGGGAGAGGTCGACCTCGACGAGCGGCACGAGCAGGCCGCGCATGCCCTCGCCGACGTGCAGGACCGGCTGGCCGCCCTGCAGGCCGACCAGCGCGAGGTGGAGCGGGACCGCACCACCTGGGCCGCCCGGCGCGACGCGTTGTCGCTGTCCCTGGCCCGCAAGGACGGCTCCGGGCACCTGCTCGCCGCCGGCCTGCCCGGCGTCCTCGGCACGGTCGCGAAGCTCGTCACCGTCCAGGCCGGCCGGGAGGTGGCCGTCGCGGCCGCCTTGGGCGCGGTCGCCGACGCTGTCGCGGTGGCCTCGCCCGCTGACGCGGCTGCCGCGCTGCACCACCTGAAGGCCGGCGACGCCGGACGCGCTGGGCTGCTCGTCAGTGGTGCGTCCTTCGAGGACGGCGGGTGGCCGTCGCTGCCTTCTGGAGCGGTGTGGGCGATCGACCTGGTGGACTCGCCCTCCTCGCTGCGCCCGGCCCTGACCCGGGCGCTGCGCAGGGTCGCCGTCGTCGCGTCGTTGGAGGACGCCCGCAGGTTGGTCGAGACCGTCCCTGACGTCCGGGCCGTCACCGAAGAGGGTGACCTGCTCGGGGCCGACTGGGCCGCCGGCGGCAGCGCCAGCTCCCCCTCGCTGCTCGAGGTGCAGGCGGCCGTCGACGAAGCCGCCTCCCAGCATGACGAGGCCCACCGCCAGCACACCCGGCTCGTCGAGGAGGTCTCCGCGGCACAGGCAGCGGTGGCTGGCCGGCAGGCGACTGTCCACGAGGCGCTCGCGGCGCTGCACGACAGCGACGCCCGGATGGCGGCACTCGGAGAGCAGCTCGGCCTGCTCGCGTCCGCGGCCCGTTCGTCGGAGGCCGAGGCCGGCCGGATCGAACAGGCCCGGACCCGGGCCGAGGAGGCTCGCGACCGTGACCTGTCGGGGCTCGCCGAGCTCGAAGAGCGCCTCACTGCCGCCTCGGAGGCACCCGCGGACACCGAGCCGGCCACCGACCTCCGCGACCGCCTCGTCCAGTCCGCTGCCGACGCACGGGCCACCGAGGTCGAGGCGCGCCTCGCAGTCCGCACCGGCGAGGAGCGCGCCAAGGCGTTGTCCGGTCGAGCCGAGGGCCTGGAACGCGCTGCCCGCCAGGAGCGGGATTCCCGGGAGCGGTTGGTGGCCCTGCGGTCCCAGCGCGAGCGCGGCGCCCTGATCGCCGCCGACGTGGTGCGCGGCGCCCAGGTGGTGCTCGGCCGGATCGCTGGCTCGCTCACCGCCGCTGCCGCCGAGCGGGAGGCCGCCCAGGCGGCCCGTACCGTCACCGAGGCCGAGCTGCTCACGCTGCGGGCCTCCGGCCGCGAGCTGGCCGCGGAACTCGACCGGCTCACCGACGTCGTGCACCGCGATGAGGTCGCCCGTGCCGAGCAGCGGCTGCGGATCGAGGCCCTGGAGGCGCGCGCCGTCGAGGAGTACGCCGTACCGCTGGAGACGCTGAGTGCGGACTACTCACCGGACGTGCTGGTCCCGCCCGTCACCCTGCTGGAGGGCGAGGGGGGCGACTCGGTGCCGTATGACCGGACAGCGCAGGAGAAGCGCGCGGCGGCCGCTGAGCGGGCGCTCGCGCTGCTGGGTCGGGTCAACCCGCTGGCGCTGGAGGAGTTCACCGCGCTCGAAGAGCGGTCGGCCTTCCTCACGACCCAGCTCGAGGATCTGAAGGCCACCCGACGCGACCTGCTCGTCGTCGTCAAGGACGTCGACGACCGCATCCACGACGTGTTCGCCTCGGCGTTTGCCGACACCGCCCGGGAGTTCGTCGGTGTCTTCGCGACCCTGTTCCCTGGCGGGGAGGGAAAACTCGTGCTCACCGAGCCCGACGACCTGCTGGCGACAGGGATCGACGTGCTGGCCCGGCCGGCCGGCAAGAAGGTCTCGCGGCTGTCGCTGCTGTCCGGCGGCGAGCGGTCCCTGACCGCCATCG
>JANXUE010000181.1 GCA_025352005.1 Frankiales bacterium | reverse complement strand
CATCGCGAACAGCGCCGCGAAGAACATCAGCTCAGAGGACAGCCAGACGATCGTCCCTATCGACACCATGTTTGGTCGTGTCAGGGAGCCGTGAGCTGGGGCCTTCAGAGGCACGGAGGCAGTAACCACGCGGCCAGTCTGGCAGGGTCTGGCGATGTCTTCCACGCGGGGGGTCCCGGCGCGCCGCGGCGGTTCGGCGGGCCTAGGCTGGTGATATGTCCTTCGCGCTGGCTGGACCGGGCGGTCTGCCCCCCTTCGGCACGCTCACGGTGCTGACCCAGACGCGCCCGCCGCTTGTTCCCGCGCTTATGATCACCCTCACCGGGGCCCTGTATCTCTACGGCGTGAGAAGGCTTACGGCGCGCGGTGACGCCTGGGCGTGGGGCCGCACCGCAGGCTTTCTCGGGGGTCTGGCGGTCCTGTTCGTGGCCCTGTGCTCTGGGCTCGCCCGCTACGACGAGCTGCTGTTCGGCGCCCACATGGCGCAGCACATGCTGCTGTCGATGGTCGCTCCCGTCTTCCTGGCCCTCGGCGCCCCGGTCACGCTCGCGCTGCGGACCCTCCCCTCCCGCCCGCGCTCACGCCTGCTCGCCCTGCTGCACTCCCGGTTCGCCCGCGTGATGTCGTTTCCCGCGATCCCGTGGCTGCTGTTCATCGGCTCGCCCTTCGCCCTCTACTTCTCCGGCTGGTACGGCGCCACGCTGTCCTCGGCCGTCCTGCACGACCTGCTGCATCTGCACTTCGTGCTCGTGGGCTGCCTGTTCTTCTGGCCCATCCTCGGCATCGACCCCGTCCCCGGCCGGGTGAGCCACCCCTTCCGGATCCTCATGCTGTTCGCGTCGATGCCGTTCCACGCTTTTCTCGGCGTGGCGATCATGAGCGTCGGCGACGACGGCAAGGGGCTGCTGGCCGCGCAGCACTACCTCCCGCTGATCGGTCGCGCCGACGCGGTGTTCCAGCAGCAGGTCGGCGGGGGTCTGATCTGGTCCTCGGGTGACATCGTCGGGCTGCTGTTCATCTTCGTGGCCGTCGCCCAGTGGATGCGGGCCAGCGAGCGGGAGGCGGCCCGCGAGGACCGGCGGCTCGACCGGCTCGAGGCCGCCGGTCGGCTGTGACTCCGGTCCAGCGTGTGACTCCGGGCCGGCGGTGAGGCTGTTCGCGCGCAAGCGCGCGGCGCCGGCCCTTATGGCGTACCGCGATGGGGAAGACCTGGTCGTGCTGGTCAGCGCGCCAGACGCGGCGCGGGCCGACTCCGAGGTGCTGGCCGAGAGCGGGCTGGACCTGACGCGGCCGCTCCTCGTGCGGCACCACCTCCTGTTGCCCGACACCGTGGCCGTGGTGCGCGCCGGGGAGCTGCTGGCACAGGACGGCTACCAGCTGACCGTGGTCGAACAGGACGCCGTCGTCCACGTCCGGGCCTGGCGCACGCAGGTCCTCACGGCCATGTCCGCGTCGCAGGAGCGGTCCAGGATGGCCGGACTGGCGCAACGCCTCGGCGGCGACGTCGCGGGGTGGGATGCCTGCGGACCCCGCTAGGCTCAGCGTTATGGACAGCCATGCCGTCGGCACGCCCCGCACCCATACGGTCCTGGTCTACAGCGACGACCCGAAGCTGCGCGACACCGTCCGGATGGCCATCGGTCGTCGGCCCGCGCCCGACCTGGGCCGGATCGAGTACGTCGAATGCGCGTCCGGTGACGAGGTTCTCGCCGTCCTGGATGCCGGGGGCATCGCCGTGGCGGTCCTGGACGGCGAAGCCCGTCCGACCGGCGGGATGGGCCTGGCCAAACAGGTCAAGGACGAGCTGAAGGACTGCCCGCCCACCCTGGTCCTCGTCGCCCGCAAGGACGACGCCTGGCTGGCCTCGTGGTCGCTGGCCGACGCCGTGCAGCTGCTACCGGTCGACCCTTTCGCCCTCGCGTCGGCAGTCTCGGAGCTGGTGCGGCACCGCGAGGCCGCCCTGCCGGTGCGCCGCGCCGCCGCCGTCTAGGTCCGCGTGTCCCAGACCTGGGCAGGGCTGCTGTCGACGCTGCTGGCCGGACAGTCGCTCACCTCCGCGGACACCGGTTGGGCGATGCGCGAGATCATGTCCGGAGACGCCACGCCGGCCCAGACCGCCGGCTTTGTCATCGCCCTGCGTGCCAAGGGCGAAACCTCCGAGGAAGTCACCGGCTTCGTCGAGACCATGCTGTTGTTCGCCGCCCCCGTTGCCGTCGAGGGACGTGTCGTCGACACCTGCGGTACCGGCGGGGACCGTTCCAACACGGTCAACATCTCCACGATGGCCGCCCTCGTCGTCGCCGGTGCGGGCGTTCCGGTCGCCAAGCACGGCAACCGGGCGGCCTCGTCGGCCTGCGGCTCGGCCGACCTGCTCGAGGAGCTCGGCGTCGTCGTGGACCTGCCCGCATCGCTGGTGGGCGCGTGCGTGGCCGAGGCGGGGATCGCCTTCTGCTTCGCGCCGGTCTTCCACCCTGGGATGCGGCACGCGGCCGTCACCCGGCGTGAGCTCGGTGTCGGCACCGTGTTCAACATCCTGGGCCCGCTGACCAACCCGACCCGGCCCGCCGCGCAGGCGGTCGGGGTCTCTGACGCCCGCCTGGCGCCGGTCATGGCCGGTGTCCTGGCCGCGCGCGGTACGGATGCGCTGGTCTTTCGCGGCGACGACGGTCTCGACGAGCTCACCACGACCGGAACGTCGACCGTCTGGAGCGTCGCCGGCGGCACCGTGGTCGCGTCCTGCTTCGACCCGGCCTCCCTCGGGCTGGCGCGCTCCACTCTTGAGGACCTGCGGGGCGGTGACGCCGCAACCAACGCGGCCGTCGCGCAGGCGGTGCTTGCCGGTGCGCCCGGTCATGTCCGTGACGCAGTCGTCCTCAACGCGGCGGCCGCCCTCGCGGCCTACGACGCCTCCACCGGCTCGCTCGAGTCCCGCCTCGAGGCGGGAATGGCCAGGGCGTCGGCGGCGCTCGACAGCGGTGCGGCAGCGGCGGCCCTCGACCGCTGGGTCACCGTGTCGCAGCGCCTGCACACCGCCTGACCCCGGGTCGTCACACCGACCAGGAAACCCGGTCGTGCCCCCGGGGCGACGCAGGGCAGAGTGGGGCGATGACCACCGCCGAACGCACCCGTCTCGGACCGGGGATTCAGCGCTACCTGCTGGCGGTGAGCATCACCCGCTTCGGTACCGGTCTCACGCTCCCGTTCACGCTGATTTTGCTGCATGAGGTCCGCGGTATCTCGTTGCCGACGGTGGGGTTGTTGCTGGCCGTCCCCGGTGTCGTCGGGCTGCTGTCGGTGCCGGTGGGTGGGGCGTTGATCGATCGGCTCGGCCCCCGGGTTGTGCTCACGGGGTGCCTGCTGCTCCAGGCAGCCGGCCTGGCCGGCCTGGCGTTGGGGAGCACGCCAGAGCAGGTGCTGCCCGCACTGCTGCTCAACGGGATCGGGCTGGGCCCCTCCTTCCCCGCCGGCAACGCGCTGCTCGCCGGGCTCGTCGACGGGCCATCCCAGTCCGCCCGCGCGTACGGCGTGCAGTTCACCGTCATCAACGCCGCGATCGGGGTGGGGACCCTCGTCAGCGCCGCGGTGGTCGATGTCCACCGGGCGAGCACCTTCGAGGGGTTGTTCTGGTCTGCCGCGCTGCTGTGCGTCGCCCCCCTGCCTTTATTGCCGTCCGGCCGCACGCCGGTGCACGAGGAGGGCAGCGACAGTCCGTCGTACCGGGAGGTGTGGGCTGACCGGTTGCTGCGCCGGATGTGCGTGCTGTGGTTGCTGTTCGCCATGACCGGCTACGCCGCGCTCGACTCGGGACTCCCGGCGTTCGCGCGCGTGGTGGGCCATGTGCAGCCGTCGGTGATCGCGCTGGCGTACACCGTCAACACCGTTCTGATCGTCGCCCTGCAGCTGCCCGTCGTGCGTTGGCTGGGGCACTGGCGTCGCACGAGGGCCCTGGCGGTCGCGGCCGGGTTGTGGGCGCTGGCGTGGGGGGTGCTCGGCGTGAGCCAGTCGACTGTCGTGGTCCTGGTATTCGCCGCAGTGTTCGGGGTTGGCGAGGTGTTCCAGGCGCCCGCGATGCAGCCACTGCTCAACGCGATCGCCACCGAACGGCTGCGCGGGCGCTACAACGCGCTGGCCGGTGGGATGTTCTCGGTCGCCTTCGTGGTGTCCCCGGCGCTGTCCGCCGTGCTGATCGGCAACGGGCTGGGGCGGCTGTGGATCTTCGGGCTGTGCGGCGGGTCGGTCGCCACGATCGTGGTGCTGGCCCGGCTGCGGACTGCACTCAGTGACGAGCAGGACGGGCTGAGCCTGGTCGGTCCGTCCCGGTCAGTCCTCGAGGCCGAGTGAGAAGGTCGCCTCCAGATCGTGCTTGGAGTAGGACTGGAAGGCGATCAGCGTCTGCGTGGCCAACACGCCCGTGACCTTGTTGAGCCGCCCCGCGATGACGTCCGCGAGCTCCTCGTGCCGCCGGACTCGGACCATCGCGACGAGGTCGACGTCGCCGGCCACGGAGTAGACCTCGCTCACGCCGTCGAGGGCGGCGATGGCCTGCGCCACTTCGGGGATGCGGTCGACGGCGGCGTTGATGTTGACGATCGCGGTGATCACGCGAGCAGCGCCTTGAGCTGGGCGCAGATCTCGAGGTTGGCGGCCTTGGCGGCCTCGGACAGGTGGCCGAGACCGAAGAAGCCGTGGATCAAGCCGGCGTACCGGGTGCAGGTCACGGGCACGCCCGCCTTCTCCAGGGCCGCCGCATACGCCTCGCCCTCGTCCCGGAGCGGGTCGAACTCGGCGACCGCGACGATCGCCGGGGCGAGCCCCGTCAGGTCGGGGTGCCGCAGCACCGACGCCCGAGGGTCAGCGGCGTCCGCGGCGTAGGACTGCTCGAACCAGCGCATGTCGACCTCGGTGAGGAAGTAGCCCTCGGCATTCTCGACCCGGCTCGGGTGGTCCTCGCTGTCGACGAAGTCCGTACCTGGATAGATCAGCAGCTGAGCTGCAAGGGGCAGTCCACCATCGCGGGCTGCGAGCGCCACGCCCGCGCTCAGGGTTCCCCCGGCACTGTCCCCGGCGACGGCGATCCGCTCGACGTCGCCACCGAGCTCGTCCACGGCTTGGACGACCCAGCGGTGGGCCGCGAGGGCGTCGAGGTAGCCCGAGGGGAAGGGGTACTCGGGCGCGAGCCGGTAGTCGATGCTGACGACGACAGCGCCGACCTGCGCGCACAGCAGCCGAGCCTGGTCGTCGTGAGTGTCGATGTCACCCATCACGAAGCCGCCGCCGTGCACGAACAAGATCGTCGGCACCGGGCCGTCGACGGCGGGGCGGTAGATGCGCGCCGCTCGTCCGCCCTCGGCCGCCGGGTAGCTCACGTCCTCGCTGCTCAGCACCGGCGCGAGGATGGCCGGGTCGCGCAGGTCCACAGTGAACAACCGGAACCCCGCCCGGGCGCTGTCCGGACTGCCGTCGGCCAGCGGTGGCGCGCCGCTGAGCAGCGGCAAGATGGCGGCGATCTGCGGGTCGAGCGGCACGGGTCCTCCCTCGGCTGGCCCAGTCGGCAAGCACCTGATGACCCTAAGGGCTAGCCGATTTCGCCGCCCTTGCCGTCGGTGCGGATGTCGGCGATGTCCTTGCACGTCTCGCAGATCGGCAGCGACTTCGGGTCCTTGCTGGGCGTGAAGACGTGCCCGCAGAGCGCCTCGACGGGCGTCCCGAGGATGTAGGCCTCGGTCACCTTGCCCGGGTCCTTCACGATGTGAGCGCAACGCGCGGGGTCTTGGAGCGCTCGCTCCTCGGTGCGCTCCTCGACGAGGGTGCTGGAGCCGATGCGAGGGGTGCTCATGCCCATGACGTTACGCCTGAGGGGCGCCGTCCCGGAGACTCAGCCCGCCTTCAAGCGGCGTCGAGCGGATACCGTTTGAGCTCGGCCAGGCCACGGGTGGCCTCGGCCGAAAGGAACCGTTCACTCGGGCTCAGCGGCCTCAACCCGGGTGGCGGCTGGTGGCCTTCGGGCAGGAGCTCCCGCCGGTCGGCATTTTGTCGCAGGCTGTCCTCGACGCCTAGGTCCTCGGCGAGGTCCCGTGCCGCCCACCGGCGGATCCCTGCCAGGATCAATGAGTCACCCGAAGGGGTGGGCACCGGCTGCTGTCCACAGCTGGGCTTGAGACGGTGCGGTCGGCTGCCGATGGGGTTAGCGTGGTCGTCGTACCAGTCCATACATGGCCCCCGGTCCCACAAGCGTCGCTACGAGCGACACACCGCCGTGAGGCGACCTGAGGGCTGGTACGACGGCCGTCCCGGGGGTGACCCCGGGGCGGTCGCTCAGCCATCCCGGAGCCACTGGAGCCACTGGAGCCACTCGATGCCCGAACGCCCCTCCCGGGTGCGCACGATGGCGCCGCAGGAAGTCGACCAGCAGCCAGCGCTTGCTGAGGTGCACGAGGCGCAGCTGGTGCACCGCCTCGAGCTGGCCCTGGCTCAGCTCCCCGACGCCGAGCGGACGGCCGTGGTGAGCGCGATCGGCTACGCCGGCGGGTCGGTCGGAGCGGCCATGGAGCTGGGCCTGGAGATCGACGACGCCGACGCGCTCACCCGCGGTGGCCTGCAGCTGCTGCGTGCGGCGCTGTCCGACCTCGACCCGCACGGGAACCCCCTGCGATGAGGACGCCCCTGGCCGCGTTGTCCCTGCTGATGGTGCTGGCAGCTGCCTGCTCGACGTCCTCGACGACAGCTGCGCCAACCCCTCTCACGTCGTACGGCGGTCAGTGCACCTCCACCGGGGGACTGCCCGATGCGCGGTGTACACCCGGCCAGGCAGACCCCCGCGTGACGCAGGCCAACGTGGGCTCGACGATCTGCCGTCGGGGCTACACCGCGTCGGTGCGGCCGCCCCTGGAGGTGACCCATGCGATCAAGGTGCGCCTCACGCGGGCCTACGGGATCGGCGCCCTGCCGTTCGCCCAGGTCGAGCTGGACCACCTGGTGCCCCTGTCGCTCGGCGGCTCCAGTAGCGAGGCCAACCTGTGGCCGCAGCTGCGGTCCGGTCCGCACAATGTGGACGACAAGGACGCGGTCGCCGTGCGCCTCAACCGCAAGGTCTGCTCAGGTCGGATGCGCCTCGCCGACGCCCAGCGCGCCATCGCCGCGGACTGGCTCACCGCCGGCTGAGGTGCGCGCCCCGCAAGGTGCTCTGAAACTCCATCACCCGCCGGTGGTAGCGGCCTCACCACCACCGACCAGACGGGGCATCGGTCACGGCGAGGAGGCTTCTACCCGCATCTCTCCCAGCAACGACCAGTTCTCACCGGGCACCTCGACGTTCACAATTTCTGGCGTCGATACGAGGTAGGGCGGCAGCTCACGCTGGGCGTCCTTGAAGTGCGGCGACTGCACGTGCGCCCCACCCGCCTCGCCGTCGCGGAAGGCCTCTACCAGGAGGTACTCGGTCGGGTCGTCCACCGACCTGGACCAGTCGAACCACAGGCAGCCGGGCTCGCCGCGGGTGGCTTTCGTAAAGGGTGCCGACAACTGCGGCCACTGGTCGGCATGCTCCGGCTTCACACTGAACTTCGCCGCAATAAAAATCATTAACTTCTCCCTGAAGGCAACGGGCACGGGTGGCTGCGCAGGAGGATGTCACCCGTGGAAGGCATATGACAGCCACCCGCCGAAACGACTCCACCTTCGCACGAGGGTCCCGAGCTGAGCTGAGCTCGACGGGTCGACCATCTGTGCCGGCGGCAGCGGCATTGACCGCAAGAACGATCACGTGCACCTTTGCCAGACTCGCTACGGAGGAGCCCCTATGACGGATCCCGTTTCCGCAAGCCTCGACGCCGCTGAGCATCAGCATGCCGAACCGTCACGACTGTTGCCGGACGATGCTGTGGCATCCCTCGTCCGCGTCCTCAAGGTCGCCTTCCCGCACCGAGGTTTCCCGGACGGCCCGTACGAACGCACCGCGGAGCACATCATCGCGACCGCAGCTGCCAGTCCCTTCACGACCGCTCAGTTGGGGCAGGGACTGGTCTCGCTCGACGCCCTGCGCGATCGACCCTTCGCCGAGCTGACCCCCGAAGCGGCCATGGAGGTGCTCCAGCAGGTGCAGCACACCCCCTTCTTCCAGCTCGTCAGGTCGACGACGGTTGTCTTCATGTACTCCGACCGCGAGGTCTGGACCGTCCTCGGGTACGAGGGCGAGTCCTCCGACAAGGGCGGCTACGTCGACCGCGGATTCGACGATCTGGACTGGCTGCCCGACCCCCGCATCGAGGAGATGAGAGCATGACCCGCTTCCAGAACAACGACTCCGATGTCGTCGTCGTCATCGGCTCCGGTGCGGGCGGCGGCACGTTGGCCAACGAGCTGTGCCAGGCGGGCGTGCGCGTGGTGTGCCTGGAGGCGGGGCCGCATCTCACCGGACCCGACTACCACAACGACGAGTGGCCGGCGTTCCAGCAGATGGCCTGGACCGACATGCGCACCACGTCGGGCAGCTGGCGCGTCGCCACAGACTTCCCCAACCTGCCGGCGTGGACCGTCAAGGCAGTCGGAGGCACCTCCACCCACTGGGCCGGTGCTTGCCCCCGCTTCAAGGACTACGAGTTCACGGCGCAGAGCTCCTACAGCGCGGTCGAGGGTGCCTCACTACTCGACTGGCCGATCACCCTGGCAGACCTCGCGCCGTACTACGACAACGCGGAGATCCGGATGGGTGTCACCCACCGGCACGGCCGGCCCCCGCTGCCGGCGAACAACAACTACAAGGTCCTGGCAAACGGTGCGGCCAAGGTGGGGTACAAGCAGTACGCGACGGGGCCGTACGCGACGAACGCCACGCCCTATGACGGCCGGCCGGCCTCCAACCAGGACGGCTTCAACTTCCAGGGCGACAAGACCGGAGCGAAGTGGTCCACGCTGGTCGCCGAGCTTCCCAAGGCGGGGAAGACGGGCAACCTGGACCTGCGCCCCGGCTGCCATGTCGCGCAGATCACGCATGACGCGAAGGGCAAGGTCGACGGCGTCCTGTACTTCGAGGGTGAGGTGCTGCACCGGCAGGCGGCCCGCGTCGTCTGCGTGGCCGCCAACGCGATCGAGTCGGCGCGGCTGCTGCTGCTGTCGGGCTCCCCGCGGTTCCCCGACGGCCTGGCCAACTCCTCCGGCGAGGTCGGCAAGAACTACATGCGCCACCTCACCGCATCCAGCTACGCCCGCTTCGAGCACCCCGTGCACATGTATCGCGGTGAGACGATGGCTGGGATCGTCGCCGACGAGACCGGCCTGGACGTCGCACGCGGGTTCGTCGGGGGCTACAACATGGAGACCCTGTCGCTCGGCCCGGCCTTCCTCGCCGCCTTCGCCGACCCCGGTGCGTGGGGGCCGGCCTTCACCGAGATCATGGACGGCTACGAGAACACCGCCGGCCTGTGGATCGTGGGTGAGGACATGCCGCAGTCGACCAACCGGGTGACGCTCAACGGTGACGCGAAGGACCAACACGGCCTGCCGGTCCCCAACGTGCACTTCGACGACCACCCCAACGACGTGGCCATGCGGTCCTACGCGTGGCAGCATGCCGCCGAGCTGTATCGCGCAGTCGGGGCGGTCGGAGTCACCGACACCCCGCCCTACCCGTCCACCCACAACATGGGCACCTGCCGGATGAGCGCAGACCCGACACAGGGGGTGGTCGACCGGTTCGGCCGTGCGCACGACGTCCCCAACCTTTTCGTCAGCGACGGCTCGGTCTTCACGACCGGCGCCGCGGCCAACCCGACCCTGACGATCGTCGCCCTAGCCGTGCGCCAGGCCGAGCACATCGTCGGACAGCTCAAAGCTGGCGCGCTGTAGAAGCGCGGTCACGACGACGCCGCACCACCCTGCCCGCCCACGAGAGGAGCACCGCAACATGGGCGACATCACGACCACTGGGCTGCATCACCTGCGGCTCACCGTCACGGACCTGCAGCGGTCGCGAGCCTTCTACACCGAGGTTCTCGGTTTCTAGGTCGCTGCCGAGTCGCCCGTCCGACCCGTCCGACCCGGCGGTGCGGCGGATCCCGGACAGCTGTACGGCGGGGTGGTCTTCGCCACCAACGGCATTCTGTTCGGGCTGCTTCGGCTTGGCCATCTTGTCGTTCAACGACCCGGACGGCGTGCACCTCGAGCTCACCGCACCGCTGTCCTGAGCCGGGTCGAGAGCCCACTCCCCAACCAGCTGACCGGGCCCTAGGCGGCCCTAGACGTCCTTGCACGTGGCGCCCTTGGGCCACTCACGAGAGTCGTGCTGAGTATCGACCCACCCCTCGGAGGGCTCGGGTCGGCACAGGGCGAGGACCCCGCTGACCGCAAGCAAGGCGCCCGCCACCGCCGCTGTACGCGCTCCCGCGGAGGTGGGCAGCGTTTCGTGCAGGACGGTCACGGCGAGGATGACGGCGACAACGGGTTCGACGACCGACAGCGAGGCGAGGGGAGCGCCCAACGCGCCGGTCTGGAAAGCGATCTGCGCGAGCAGCAGGCCGATCCCACCGACGGCAGCGGCGCCGTAGACGGCCAAGGAGCCGAACAGTGCGGACCAGTTGCCGAAGCGGCCCGCAGCGACGGCGAGCAGCACCGAGCCCGAGCCGATGACGGCGCCGGCGGCCGCGCCGGCCAGAGTGCCGCCAAAACGCGGTCGGGTACGCAGGGCGAGCAGTGCAAGCACGAGGGCCACGACGACACCGCCAGCCACGAACGCCGCAGGACGGGTCGGTTCCCTGCCCGAGGGCGTGGACGACAGCGCCGGTCCGAGCAGGGCCAGCCCGACCGAGCACAGCACCAACCCGGCAACCTCGTGCCGGTGGAGACGGCGGTGCTCCAACAGCGCGGACAAGACGACGGCGAGCGGCAGGCCGGAGACC
>JANXUE010000185.1 GCA_025352005.1 Frankiales bacterium | reverse complement strand
GACCGACATCGCGCCGCGCGACAAGACGTCGTACACCGCCAAGGACCAGGACCTCACGATCCGGGCGTTCCGCGACGAAACCATCGCGGCCATCGGCAACAAGAACCTCGTCGACGTCCGCAGCCCCGATGAGTTCAGTGGCAAGCTGCTCGCGCCCGCCCACCTGCCGCAGGAGCAGAGTCAGCGCGCCGGCCACATCCCGACCGCGATCAGCGTGCCGTGGAGCAAGGCCGCGAACGACGACGGCACCTTCAAGAGCGACGAGGACCTCGCTGCCCTTTACGCCGACGCCGGCCTGGACACCTCCAAGCAGACCATCGCCTACTGCCGCATCGGCGAGCGCTCAAGCCACACCTGGTTCGCCCTGCACGAGCTGCTCGGCCACGCCGATGTCAAGAACTACGACGGCTCCTGGACCGAGTACGGCTCCCTCGTGGGCGTGCCCGTTCAGAAGGACGTCTGATGTGCGGCGCGCCTGCGCAAACCCTCGATCTGGAAGGCATTGACGTGGCCAAGGAGTCGATTGTCCAAGGGACGGTTTCCCAGGGCGGCTCGCCGGTGGGCGGGGCCTACGTCCGCTTGCTCGACAGCACCGGTGAGTTCACCGCGGAGGTGCAGACGTCCGCGTCCGGCGCCTTCCGGTTCTTTGCCGCTCCCGGTTCGTGGACGCTCCGGACGTTGACGTCGGCCGGCTCGACCGACACGGCCGCCGAGGCTGTCCTAGGTGAGGTCGTCGAGCTTACCGTCGAGGTCTAGCGGCACCGCTCCACCCACAGCGGCACCGTGCCGAGGGCCCGTACCTTCAGTAGACGAGAGCCTGGACGTCGTCGGTGAGGACCTCGGCCACGAACGACGCCGCGCCGGCGATCCGTACCCCTTCCAGCAGACCTTCTTTCGCGATCCCTCGGCGGGCGGCGCACTGGGTGCAGACGGGGACCTTGCCGTCGGCCAAGACCGCGGCGAGCAGCAGGGACGCCGACGGGGACTCGGGCAGCTCGAGGTCGCGCCCGGGTGTGGCGAGCCACACTGACTCGCCGGTCAGCCACAGCGACACCGCCGTCCCGGTAGTGACCGCCACCGAAGCCACGGTCAGGCCCTGCAGGCACCGTTCCGGCGCGTCGTGTCCCGCCGTCACCTTCACCACCAAGCTGCGCATGCGTCCAGCCTCGCAGACCGCGTCGGTGAGGGCCCGGGATAGCGGTGTCGGCGTGACGCATCTCGCGACGCCGCTCTCCCCGTGTCGACGTATATTCGAGGAGTGACGCTCGAGTTCTTCTACACCGGTCTGCTCGTGGCAGCGTTCCTCCTGATCACGTGGTTCAGCGTCTACGTGGTCTACAAGCTCTTCCAGGGTCAACGCTGACGATCGTGTGAACGGGCGTTAGCATCCGGGTGTGGACTTCTCCCTGAGCGACGAGCAAGAGGCCTTGTACGCCGGCATGCTGCGCGTCGGCCGCGAGGTGATTGCGCCTGGTGCGGCCGAGCGTGACCTGGCCGGCAGGTGGGACCCGGCCGTGTGGAAGGGCCTGGCTGCAGCCGGCGTACCCGGCATGCCGATCCCGGAGGAGTACGGCGGCTCCGGCGGTTCCATCATCGACTGCTGCCTGGTCAACGAGGCCCTCGGTGAGGGAGGCCGTGACGGTGGCCTCGGACTGTCGCTCGGTGCGCACTGGGTCATCGGGACCGTCCCGATCTGGTTGCACGGCACCGAGGAGCAAAGGCAGCGCTGGCTGCCCGGGCTGTGTGACGGGTCCCTGATCGGCTCGTGGGCGTCGACCGAGCCCGAGGCCGGCTCCGACTCCGGTGCGATCCGCACCACCGCTGTCCGGGACGGGGACGACTGGGTCCTGAACGGCACCAAGACCTTCATCACCAACGGCCCGATCGCCGACGTCTGCACCGTCCTGGCCAAGGCCCCGGAGGGCGCCACGGCCTTCATCGTCGACACCCGCAACCCCGGCTTCGTGGTGGGTCGCGAGCTCGACAAGCTCGGCTGCCGGTCCTCGCCGACCGCCGAGATCCACCTGTCGGACTGCCGGGTCCGTTCCGCCGACGTCCTTGGTGAGGTCGGCAACGCGCTGTGGAAGATCGCGTTCGAGTGCTTCGACTGGGAGCGCACCGTCATGCTGGCCGGCATCGTCGGGGGGATGAGGGCAACCCTGGACACCACGATCGCCTACGCCAAGCAGCGTGAGCAGTTCGGCAAGCCGATCGCGCACCACCAGGTCATCGCCCACAAGCTGGCGCAGATGGAGATCAACTACCAGGTGGTCCGTAACGCGGTCTACAAAGCGGCCTGGCTGAAGATGGTGGGCCGCGAGCACATGGTCGAGGCGTCCGTCGCGAAGGCCCTGGCCGGGACGCTGTCGGTGGACAACGCGCTCGAGGCGATCCAGGTGCACGGCGGGTACGGCTACCTGCGTGACTTTCCCGTCGAGCGCGCCCTGCGCGACGCCAAGCTCGCGTCCCTCGGCGGGGGCACCACGGAGATCCAAAAGATGATCATCAGCCGGTCGATCCTGGCCTGAGGCGAGGCTCTGGGCGGGGGTAGGTCGGCCGTAGGGTTGACCCTGTGACCGCCTCCTCCTTCTCCTGCCCTGAGCTGCACCCGTCCCTGGAGCACCTGGCCTTCCTGGTCGGCGAGTGGCAAGGCCTCGGGGTGGTGGGCTACCCGACGATCACCGAGGCGCGGTATGAGCAGGAGGTGTCGTTCAGCCACGACGGGCGGCCGTTCCTGGCGTACCTCAGCAAGACCTGGCTGATCGACGAGGACGGCGCTCGGATCAGGCCGACCGGCACGGAGGCCGGTTTCTGGCGTCCCGGTAAGCAGCCGCGCGACGTCGAGGTCATGCTCTGCCACCCCACGGGGATCGTGGAGATCTACGTCGGTGAGGTCGTCTTCCACAAGATCGAGCTGACCTCTGAGGTGGTGGCGCGCACCGAGACGGCCAAGGACGTCAAGGGCTTCCACCGTCTCTACGGGCTGGTTGAGGGTGACCTCGCCTACGCCATCGACATGGCGGCCATGGGCCAGCCCCTGCAGGCGCACCTGTCGGCACGACTGACAAAGATCCGCTGACCTCCGCCTGCTCGTACGCCGGTGCGGGCACGACTCAACGGCTGCCCATCGAGCGGTAGATCACGAGCAACCCCTCGGCGGTCCGCTCGGGGCGGTACTGCTGCGCGGTCAGTCGTCCGGCCCCGACGAGGGCGCTGCACAGACTCGGGTCAGCGGCCAGGCGGCGCAGGGCGGCAGCGAGGGCGGCCGGGTCGCGGGGCGCGACCAGCAACCCGTCGACACC
>JANXUE010000106.1 GCA_025352005.1 Frankiales bacterium | reverse complement strand
GCCGACGAGCTCCTCGAGCGTGCCCGGCTGGGAGGGGAAGAAGTCCCCGTGCTTGGCCATGAACAGCTCGAAGTCGTCCTGTGTGTGCTCGCCTCGGGCATCGGCGTCGAGCATCTGGTTGAGGTCGGCCAGCATGTCCTTGACCCGCTGCATGTCCTCAGGGCTGGCGTTCTCGAGGGCGTCCTTCATCCCCTTGAACTGGCTGTCGAGGACTTCCCTGCGCAGCAGATCCTCGATCTGCTCGTAGGCAGCCCGGGCCTCCGGACTCCGCCACTCGTACGGCTTGAGCTGTTGGACCGCGCGGGCGGTGTCGGTCGGCAGCGTGTCGAGCTCCATCTCGGCCATCCGGGCGGAGTCGGACGGGTCGGGGAACAGCGCCGCCTTCTCGAGCTCGACGGCCTCGGCGAGCAGCTCCTTGACCTGCTGCAGCGTGCCGTCGAGCTGGCCCTTGTTGCGCGCCTCCCGCTGCTGTTTCGCGACCTTTCGACGCAGGTCGTCCAGACCCCGAAGACCCTCGGTACCGCGTCGCATCAGCTCCCGCAGCGCCTGCCGAGGTGACTGCCCGTTGAGGACCCGCTCGCCGATCTCGTCGACGGCCTGGGCCACGTCGAACGGTGGCTCGAGCGGGTCACGGCCACCGTCCCAGGCGCCGTACCGGAAGGCGGCGGAGCTCATGGCCAGGTGCCCATCTGGTCAGGCCCCGTCCTTGCCTTGACGTTCGCCGCGGTAGGCGTCGTAGGCCAGCCGGCGGCGCAGGGCAAGCGCGTCACGGACCGGCTTCATCAACGGCCGGACGACGAGCAGGTAGATCAGGGCTAGTGCGACGAGCAGCCAAGCATCGGAGATCCCGAGCCAGGCGATCGTGTAGGAGACAACCAGGAACAGCAGCAGCGACACCGCGCCGACGAGCAGCACCCGCCGGCGAAGGGCGTAGGTGTCGGGCACACCCAGGGGGAGCGGCTCGCGGGTCATCGGCCGTAAACGGTGCGATGGCCCACAGAGTCCTTGGCCAACCGCCGGTTGAGGTGCAGGCCCTCCAGGGCGAACTCCAACGCCGAGGCGGCCATCCCGGGCGACTCCTGCTCGATGCCGAGCCGGTCGAGCAGCTGAGCCAGCCCGGGGACGGAGCCGAGGTCTGCGAGCAGCTGGGCGGCCGGCACGAGGTCTCCGGTCTCGAGGACCCCACCGTCGTCGAAGCGGCTCTGCACCCCGGACAGGTCCAGCCCGGCGAGCAGGGCACGGAACGTGTCGGCGGTCGCCTTGCGGAGCAGGTGCGCGAGGACCTCGAGCTCGCGCCCCTCCTCGGCCGCCTCGAACTCCACCTTCCCCCGGGAGGCGGGTACGACGGATGGGAGGTCACACACCCGGGCAACCGCTTCGGACTCACCGTTGACGGCGGCCCGCCGGACGGCGGAGGCCGCGATCGTCTCGGCGGCTGCGACGGCGAACCGGGCACTGACCCCCGAGCGCTGGTCGACCTGCGGGGCCTCGCGAACCAGGCGGGTCCAGCGGGCGATGACCTCCAGCAGGTGCTCGGGGACGGTGACCGGCGTACCGGGCCAGGTCAGCTGCGCCTCCTGCCGGATGAGGTCGAGCTCGTGCACCAGGTCGATCGGGTAGTGGGTGCGGACCTCCGCGCCGAAGCGGTCCTTGAGGGGGGTGATGATGCGGCCGCGGTTGGTGTAGTCCTCCGGGTTGGCGGACGCGATCAGCAGCAGGTCCAACGGCAGCCGAAGGGTGTAGCCACGGACCTGGATGTCGCGCTCCTCCAGCACGTTGAGCAGCGCGACCTGAATCCGCTCGGCGAGGTCAGGGAGCTCGTTGACGCTGAAGATCCCGCGATTGGTACGCGGAACCAGGCCGTAGTGGACCGTCTCGGGGTCGCCGAGAGTGCGCCCCTGCGCCACCTTGATCGGGTCAACATCACCGATCAGGTCGCCGACGGAGGTGTCGGGTGTGGCGAGCTTCTCGCCGTACCGGAGGGAGCGGTGCTTCCAGGCAACCGGCGTGCTGTCGCCCTCGGCGGCCACCAGGTTCTGACAGCGGACACATACCGGCGTGTAGGGGTGGTCGTTGATCTCGCAGCCCGCGACGACCGGCGTCCACTCGTCGAGCAGGCCGATCATGGTGCGGATCAGGCGGGTCTTGCCCTGGCCCCGCTCGCCGAGCAGGACCAGGTCGTGCCCGGCCAGCAGCGCCCGCTCGACCTCCGGCAGCACGGTCTCGTCATAGCCGAGGATGCCGGGGAACGTCGGCTCGCCCGCAGCGAGGCGCAGCAGCAGGTTGTCGCGTACCTCAGCCTTGACGGTGCGCTGCTGATGGCCACTGTCGCGCAACTGGGCCAGGGTCGTGAGGTCGGGTGCATCCACCACACTCACGTTACGTCGGGACCGCCGATCCCGCACCAGACCGATTCGGGGCGGGCATAGGTTGGTCTCGTGGGCCGCTTCGGGGATGGCGTGGGTGTGTCGGCGGACTTGGCTCTGGTGTTCGTCTCCGGCGGCACTCCCGAGCAGGCAGCTGCCGCAGGGGAGCGGGCCGGTGCGCTGACCGGGGCGACCGCCACTCTGGGGTACAGCGCAGGAGGGCTCATCGGTGGCGGGCAGGGGATCGAGGGCCCCGCGGCCGGCAGTGCCTGGGTCGGCGCGCTGCTTCTCGCGGACACCCATAGCTTCCCGCTCGACGGCTTCGTCTCACGGGCCGCCGTCGGCAACCTGCTGTCCGGGCTCGCCGGCGTTCCCGCGCTGGACAAGCTGCGACAGGTCGTCGCCGAGCTGCCGCCTCCCGACCAGGCGCTCGCCACCCGGGGCCTGCACCTCGGCATCGCCGCCGATGCGGCCGACGCCGCGCACGACGGTGATCTGGTCCGTCAGGGCCTAGCGGCCGACGCCGTCGCCGGCTTCTTCGCCGACGGCGAGATCGGTCCGGTGGCGGGACGGTCGTACCTGCACGGCTTCACCGCATCGGTTCTCGTCTTCCCGTGACCGTCCTTGCGGTCGACGTCGGTGGGACCAAGCTTGCCGCGTCGCGATGGGACGGTGGCCTCGGTGAGGTGCACCGCGTCGCGACCGGACCGGACCCGTGGGGTGCGCTGTGTACGTTGCTCGATCCGCTGGCCGACGGGGTGGAGGCTTTGGGGGTGGGGTGCGGTGGACCGATGACGTGGCCGGTGGGTGAGGTGTCGCCGCTCAACATCCCCGCCTGGCGTGGCTTTGCCCTGCGGTCCGCCTTGGCTGACCGCTACGGCGTGCCTGTCCGGCTGCACAACGACGCGGTGTGCGCAGCCGCCGGCGAGCACTGGAAGGGTGGTTGGCAGACCGATGACCTGCTTGGCGTCGTCGTGTCCACCGGTGTCGGCGGCGGGATCGTCAGCGGCGGACGGCTCCTCGACGGCGCCGCAGGCAACGCCGGGCACCTGGGCCATATCGTCGTCGACCCGTCCGGGCCGGAGTGCGGCTGTGGTGGGCGGGGATGTGTCGAGGCGATCGCCCGTGGCCCCGCCCTGGTCGCCTGGGCCGCCGAGCGGGGCTGCGAAGCCGCGAGTGGTGTCGAGCTCGCTGCCCTCGCCGCAAACGGCGATGCCCTGGCGCTGAAGGCGTTCGCCCGGGCCGGCCACGCCCTCGGCGTCGGCATCGCCGCAGCGGCGAGCGTCCTCGACACCAGCGTCGTGACCGTCGGTGGTGGCATCTCGCAGGTGTCTTCGCTGTGGCCGTCCCTGTGGGCCTCGGTCGCGCAGCACGCCCGGCTGTCGTTCCTGGCCGGCCTGCGCGTCATGCCTGCCGTGCTCGGCCAGACCGCCGGCCTGGTGGGGGCGGCCGCCCTGGTGGTCGAGGGTGACCGGTACTGGTCAGCGGGCTGAGCCGGGGTAGGCCGGCAACCGGGGTGGGACACTGGCTGGCGTGACTGCCCTGGAGATCCCGCTCGTCGGCCTCGCCGACGTGCAGGCCGCCCGCGCCCTGCTCGACGGGATCTCCCGGACCACCCCGATGGAGGGGAGCCGGGCGCTGTCGGAGCGGGTCGGCGGACCGGTCTGGCTCAAGTGCGAGAACCTGCAGCGGACCGGGTCGTTCAAGATCCGTGGCGCCTACGTGCGGATTGCGCGGCTGACCGAGCAGGAGCGCTCGAGGGGCGTCGTCGCGGCCAGCGCGGGGAACCATGCCCAGGGCGTCGCCCTCGCCGCGTCCCTGCTGGGCTGCTCGGCGACGGTCTTCATGCCGCAGGCCGCGCCGCTGCCCAAGATCGCTGCCACCACGGCGTACGGCGCCTCGGTCCGTCTCGAGGGCGCCACCGTGGACGAGGCCCTGCACGCCGCAGGGCGCTTCGCAGCCCAGACCGGAGCGGTCCTGATCCATCCGTTCGACCACGCCGACGTGATCGCCGGTCAAGGCACCGTCGGGCTCGAGATCCTTGAGCAGTGCCCGGACGTGAAGACCATCGTGGTCTGCACCGGCGGGGGCGGCCTGGTGTCCGGCATCGCTGTCGCCGTGCGTGGCCTGCGGTCGGACGTCGACATCGTTGCCGCCCAGGCCCGCGGTGCCGCCGCTTTCCCACCCTCGCTGGCAGCGGGGGTCCCGATCGCCCTCGCGAGCATGGCGACTATGGCCGACGGGATCGCCATCGGGCGGCCCGGTGAGGTCACCTTCCGGCACGTCCGCGACCTTGTCGACCGCGTTGTGACCGTCGACGACGATGCGCTGTCACGGGCCCTCTTGCTGTCGTTGGAGCGGGCCAAGCTGGTCGTCGAGCCGGCCGGCGCCGCGGGTCTGGCCGCTGTGATGGAAGATCCGACGGCCTTCACCCCGCCGGTCGTTGTGGTCCTGTCCGGCGGCAACATCGACCCGCTGCTGCTGTCCAAGGTGATCCGGCACGGGCTGATCGCTGCCGGCCGTTTTCTGTCCTTGCGGGTCCGGATCCCCGACCGCCCTGGCGAGCTGGCCCGCCTGCTGGGCGTCCTCGCCGGCTCAGGTGCCAACGTCCTCGACGTGGAGCATCAGCGGACCGGCCGCACCCTGCACGTGGACGAGGTCGAGGTGCTGATGCAGGTCGAGACCCGAGGCGTCGAACATTCCGACGCGCTGGTCGCCGCACTGGTCGACTCGTCGTACAGCGTCTCGCCGGGCTGAGTTGCCTCCCTGAGAGCTCAGGTGAGGCTCAGGCCCGGTAGGGCGTGATGGTCTTGATGACGACCTTGAGGGCGCGCGGACCGAAGGTGACCTCGTCGCCCACCTTGCACCTGGCGAGGGCCTGGCCGATCGGTGACTCGGGGGAGTAGACGTCGAGGGTGCCGATCTTCCCGCCCTCATCTGTGGCGTTCTCGCGGTTGGCGTAGAGGAAGCTCTCCACGTCGTCATCGCCGTAGTCGACCGAGACCAGACAGCCCTCCTCGACCACGTCGCCGGCTGGGACGTCACCGACGCGCACGTCGCGCAGCAGCGCGGTGAGCTGCTTGATGCGTGCCTCGAGCTTGCCCTGCTCCTCCTTGGCAGCGTGGTACCCACCGTTCTCCTTGAGGTCGCCCTCGTCACGGGCCGCCTCGATCTTTTTGACGATGTCGGCGCGCACCGGACCGGTCATGTCCGCGAGGCTCGCCGTGAGGCGGTCGTGGGCCTCGGGAGTCAGCCAGGTCGTCGCGGTGCTGCTCTCGGTGGTCACGGTGCGTCGTCTCCTCGGGAGGTGCGGGTCTGACGATGCTACGGCGCGGACGTCCCGGAGGCGTCTGGTGCGGAGCAGGCGGTCACGTCAACGGTCGCGGCGCGGGCGGACGTGACGAAACGCTCGGTGACGCGCACAGGGTCCCGGTCGGCAGGCCCGACGGTCACGTCGCGCGCGCCCACGGTGGTGTTGCTGCGGTCGCGGGCGACGACGGCGCACCGGACGGTGTCGTTCAGGGGCTTGTGCACCTCGAAGGTGATCTCGACCATGGTGTCGTCCACGACCTGGTAGCCGAGCAGCCCGAAGCCGGTCCGGCCGGTGGAGTAGCGGGAATAGCCGAAATACGCGAAGGCCAGCAGGAGGAGAGCTCCAACGACCGCCCCGGCGTAGACGGTGCTGCGAGGCAGGACGCGGGGTTCGTCGTACCGTCCTGGTGGGCGGCGCGGGGGGCGGGGCTGGGTGCTCATCGGTGACAATGATGCCGTGACGGCAAACGAGGCGGAGCAGCTGAGGCTGGTGTGCGTACACGCGCACCCGGACGACGAGTCGAGCAAGGGTGCGGCGACGATGGTGAAGTACGTCCGCGAGGGCGTCGACGTCCTTGTCATCACGCTCACCGACGGCTCCCGCGGGTCGGTGCTCAATCCGGCGATGGACACCCCCGAGGTGGTGGCGAACATCACCGAGATCCGCGCCGCGGAGATGCACAAGGCGAGGGAGATCCTCGGCGTACGGCAGGTGTTCATGGGCTGGGTCGACAGCGGCCTGCCTGAGGGCGACCCGTTGCCACCGCTGCCTGAAGGCTGCTTCGCCCTGGGCGACCTGGAGGAGCAGACCGCCGCGCTCGTCGAGGTGTTTCGCAGGGAGCGCCCGCACGTGGTGACGACCTACGACGAGAACGGCGGCTATCCGCACCCGGACCACATCCGCTGCCACGAGGTGACCATGGCGGCGTTCGAGGCGGCCGGCGACCCCTCGCGGTTCCTGGAGGCGGGTGAGCCCTGGCAGCCGCTGAAGCTCTACTACAACCACACGTTCCACAAGGACCGGCTGGTCGCGCTGCACACGATGATGACCGAGCGCGGCATCGACAGCCCGTACGGCGAGTGGCTGGAGAACTGGGTCGACAAGCCTGAGGACGAGGGCCGGCTCACGACCAGCGTCGACTGCGCGGAGTTCTTCGCGATGCGCGACCAGGCCTTGATCGCTCACGCCACCCAGGTCGACCCGACCGGCCGTTGGTTCGCCTGCCCGATCGAGCTGCAGCAGCACGCCTGGCCGACCGAGGACTTCCAGCTCGCCCGCACCCACGTGAGCTCCGAGCTGCCCGAGTCCGACCTGTTCGCAGGTGTGCGGTGAGCCTCGCGTCGGGCGGGACAAGTTCGGCCGGACCGCTCGGACTGCTGATCGTGCTGCTGCTCGGCGTGGCGACGGTGCTTCTCATCCGCAACATGAACGCCCGGCTCAAGCGCCTCCCGCCGAGCTTCGAGCCGCCCGAGCAGCCGGACGCACCGGCGGACGGTGAGAGTCCAGACGCTCCCTGAGCTCGCGCGACGGTCAGTCGTCCGGGCGTCCACGGCGTCCCCGCTTGAGCTCCGAGCGTTGGCGCTTGACCTGAAGCCGCCGCTCCTTGCTCCCCCGCGTCGGCCGGGTCGGGCGGCGGGGGGCTGGTGGGGAAGCCACGGCCTGCCGCAGGAGCTGGGCGAGGCGCTCCGCAGCGGCGTCCCGGTTCTGCAACTGGCTGCGGTGCTCACTGGCGGCGACCGTCAGGACCCCGTTGGTGAGCCGGGTGCCGAGGCGCTCGAGGGCGCGGGCAAGCAGGTGCGGCGGGAGCACCCGGGTGAGGTCGACGCTCAGCTCAGCCCGGCTGTCACTGGTGTTGACATGCTGCCCGCCCGGACCGGATGAGCGGGAGAAGCGCCAGCTCAGCTCGGCCTCGGACACGACGAGGCCGGGCATGATCTGCAGAGGTCCAGGCATGACCACAGCCTGTCATCCACGTACGCCGGTTTTGGCGTGCTTTCCTTGGGCAGATCTACGCTGGCGAGCCAGAGGGCCGCCATGTCGTCGTGCGTAAGGGGACGGATGCGGTGGACCATCGGCGCCAGCCGTCTCGAGGCGCGGGACCCGGAAGGCTTCACGGTCCGCTGCTGGGTGCCGATCTACGGTGACCTCGTCTGCTGAGGCGACGAGGTCGCGTCGGGCGAGATGCTTGCGCGCTCGGCGCAGGGTCGTGCAGCCAGCCACGATGTCCCCGTACGGTGGTGGGCTCAACTCGGCCGTCAGGTTGCCGACTGTTAAGGAGTGACCGTGCAGCTCGCGCCGCTGCCTGAGTCCGGCCCTCCCACGTCCCGGGCCGCCTCGCTTGAGCGGCTGCACGAGCTGATCCGGGCGATCAACGGTGACCTTGACCTCGGTCGGACGCTTCAGAGCGTGTGCCAGGGGCTGATCGACGGCCTCGGGTTCGACGTCGCGGTGCTCAACCTCGTCATGCCGGGCGGCGACCTCGAGGTGGTCGCGGGAGCGGGCACCGCCCAGGCGTGCGACGCCCTGCTGGGCACCAGCGCGCCCCGGGAGGTCTGGGACGACCTCATGCGCATCTGCCAGCCCGTCGGCGAGCTGCTCGTCGACTACCTCCACCTCGTGCCACAGCAGGACTCGGTGCCGACCTGGGTCCCCAACACCCCGGTGCCCGACGACGACGAGGCGTGGCACCCGCTCGACGAGCTGTTCGCACCGCTCCGGACGGCCCGCTCCGGCCTGGTCGGTGTGATCAGCGTGGACCTGCCCCGCGACGGCCGCCGCCCGGCTCCCGACCAGCTCGCGCTGCTCGAGATGTACGCCGCCCAGGCGAGTGTCGCGATCGAGAACGCCCAGCTGCACACCGCACTTGTGGCCCAGAGCGAGGATCGGGCTGAGGCGCTCGGTCGGCTGTCGATGCTGGTGAGCAACACCCCCGTCGCGATCGTCGAGCTCGACCTCGACGGCGTCGTCCGCTTGTGGAACCCAGCTGCCGAGCGGATCTTCGGCTGGCCGGCGGCCGAGGTCGTCGGCGGCCTGAACCCGGTCGTGGCCGAGGAGGGGTACGGCGCGAACCTGCAGCGCCTGGACGACGCACCGCTCGTCCGGGAGCCCGCCCGCCGCCGCCGACGCGACGGCAGCCCGGTCGACGTGGAGATGAGCGCCAGCGTTCTGCGCGACGAGCAGGGTCGGCCGTTCGGCTACCTCGGCGTGTATGCCGACATGACCGAGCGGGTCGCGCTCGAGCGCGAGCTGCGCACGGCCGCGTACACCGACGCCCTGACGGGCCTTGCCAACCGGGCCGCCTTCGGGGAGCGCCTTGAGCGCGCCGCTGCTGCGGGCGGGGCGACGGTTCTGCTGCTGGACCTCGACGGGTTCAAGAGCGTCAACGACACCGCCGGGCACGCCGCTGGCGATCGGGTCCTCGTCGAGGTGGGCCGCCGGATCGAGGCGACCTGCCGGGACGGCGACCTCGTCGCCCGGCTCGGGGGCGACGAGTTCGTGGTCCTGCTCAACGGCCGCACGGCGGAGGAGACCCCCCCCAGCGACGAGGCGGTCGAGGCGCTCGCCGAGCGGCTGGTGAGGGTGCTCGCCCAGCCCGTCGAGGTCGAGCGTCGGGCCGTGCGGCTCGGTGCGAGTGTCGGCGTGGCGCGGTTGGGTGGTGCGGGCAGCGCCGATGACCTGCTGCGCGATGCCGACGTGGCGATGTACGCCGCGAAGGCGCAAGGCAAGGGCCGGTACCGGGTCTTCGAGCCCCGGCTGAGGGCCGACCTGCTCGAGCGCACCGATCGGATCGCGGATTTTCGCAGCGCCCTCGAGCGTGACGAGCTGTTCGTGCGCTGGCACCCCGTCGTCCGGGTAGCAGACCAGCGGCTGCTCGGCTTCGAGTCACTCGTGCGCTGGCAGCATCCGATACAAGGGGAGCTGCCGCCCGCGGCGTTCGTGGCCCTGGCCGAGGAGTCTGGCCTGGTCGTCGAGCTCGGCCGGCAGGTACTGCACCGTTCATGCGCCACGCTGCGCCGGTGGCAGGACGAGGTGCCCGGCACCGCGCACACGCAGATCAGCGTCAACCTGTCGCCCGTGCAGCTACGGGGCGACATCATCGCGACGGTCCAAGAGGTGCTGGCCGACACCGGCGTGCACCCCGGGCACCTGCTGCTCGAGCTGACGGAGGACGTGCTCCTGGAGGACGTCCGAGCCGCGGTCGAGGTGCTCGACGGGCTGCGGGGCCTCGGCGTCCGCCTGGCCATCGACGATTTCGGGGCGGGCTACAGCTCGCTGGCCTACCTCAAGCGCCTGCCGGTCGACGTGGTCAAGCTCGACCGGTCCCTGCTGGAGGACGTCGAGACCGACCGCGACGCGCTTGCGCTGTTCGACGCGGTCGTGGGGCTCGTCGCCCGTCTCGGGCTCACTGCCATCGCCGAAGGCGTGGAGACGGTCGAGCAGTGGGCGCTGCTGGAGCGGCTGGGCTGCCCGGTCGCCCAAGGCTTCCTGCTGGCCGAGCCCCTGCTCGAGGTCGACGCCCGGCGGATGTTGGCCGTGGGGCGACCCAGCTGCGGCCTGCGGCGGGCGCGCTGAGCTTCGCGCGGCCCGAGTCGAGTTCGCGCAGCGCGTTGGGTTCGCCCCGGGGTGTTCGACGCGAGTCTCGACACAGCAGTGCGCGACGCGGTCCGGGGTGCGGGAGGTGACGTGTCGATTCGCGGGGGGTCCGTTCGCCGTCGTGTTGAGGGGTCGGCACCGAGCCGGTCCGCGCACCTGAGGAGAGCACATGAGCAGTGTCGTCCTGACCTTCCGCCATGTTGCCGGCCATGTCCCGAACGAGGTCGAGGGGGCCGCCTGGATGGCGTGGTTTGGCGAGCTCGGCTCGTCGACCGTCGACATGGGCAGCCAGGTCGGCGCCACCAGCTCGCTGGGCAGCGCTCCGACGGGTGGTGTCGTCACGGGCTATGCCAGCGGCTGCACCAGCTCCGCTGCAACGGTGCGCCTCCCGTTAGAACGGCATGGTGACGAACGGCGAGCTGTAGTCCGGTAGCTCATCCAGGACCTGGCGGGCTTGGTCAAGCGGCAGGCGATCGCGCTCGGCCGCCAGCAGCAACCCGAGCAACCGGACGTCCCCGGGGGTCGTCATGCCGGTCAGTTCCTCGTGAGCGAGCACCCAGCTCGTTGCCGCAGCCACGATGCGGGGCTCGGCGAGTGGCTCATACCAGGTGTCGTGGGTCTGGGTCCCCACGTCCTGTCCGGCAAGCGCACCGGGCCAGTTGCGGCGGGCGACGGCCTTGATCGCCAGCAGCCCGGCATCCTGAGCGCGGACCTCGGCGACCAGGGCCTCGAAGTCGCGGCGGTAAGCGGTGTCTCGCCACAGGCGGGCGTTGAGCGGCGTCATGACGGTGGCGAAGGGGAAGCGGCGCAGCGCCTCAAGGTGGGTCGCCGGGGCCTGGTGCCCGTGCCCGGTGATGCCGACCGCACGCACGAGCCCTTCCTGCTGGGCCTGCAACGCAGCCTCCAGCGCGCCGCCCTTGCCCGTGACGAGGTCGAGCTCATCCAACGAGCCGACAGCGTGCAGCTGAAGCAGGTCCAGCGAGTCGGTCTGCAGTTTGGTCAGCGAGCTTTCGATGCTGGCCCGTGCCGCGACCGCGTCGCGGTCCCCGGTCTTGCTGGCCAGGAAGATGCGGTCCCGCACCTGTGCGACCCATGGGCCCATGCGCAGTTCGGCCTCGCCGTAGCTGGCGGCCACGTCGAAGTGGTTGATGCCGGCGGCGAGGGCGTCGTCGAGGGAGGCCTCGGCAATCTCCTGGCTGACCTCGCCCAGTGCTGCCGCGCCGTAGAGCAGGACCGAGCTGCGGTGCTCGAGCCGTCCGAGCCGTCGGGTCTCCACGAGGGTCCTGCTTTCTGCCGTCGTCAAGGGTGCCGTGACAGAGAGCCTACGAGCAGCCGACGCTGGCTTCACGGAAAAGCGGCTGTGCGAACCCCTGCCGGGCGAGATCAAGGGCCGACAGAAGCGGCGGCTCTGACGTGAGCGTGGTGTGCTGATCCGTCGTGAAGCCATGACATCACTGGAAAGAGTGCAGGACCGTGCCGAATCGATTGGCCGCTGAGACCAGTCCCTATTTGCTTCAGCACGCTCAAAACCCCGTCGACTGGTGGCCCTGGGGACCCGCGGCTTTCGCCGAAGCAGAGCGCTTGGACAGGCCGATCCTGCTGTCCATCGGGTACGCCGCCTGCCACTGGTGCCACGTGATCTCATATGTCTAAGCGAGCGCGCCAAGACGAGGAGTTCACGCTCAAAAAGTGCCCTTTCAGCGCGATCACAGGTCGAACGTGATGCCGCGTTCCG
>JANXUE010000095.1 GCA_025352005.1 Frankiales bacterium | reverse complement strand
GCGGACGGGTTCGAGCAAGTCGCCACCGACGGGCTGGTTGCGGCCCTGTTTGATCACCGGACCAGCCGGGCCGGGGACCCTCAGCTGCACACCCATGCCCTCGTGCTGAATAAGGTCCGGTGCGACGACGGCAGGTGGCGGACGCTGGATGCGACCGAGCTGTTTCATCACAAGAAAAGCGCCGGCATGATCTACCAGTCCGCGCTACGAAATGAAATGAACCAGCGCCTCGGGGTCTTATTCGAACAGGTGAATGAGCACGGTCAGGGCGAAATACGGGGCGTCCCCGCTGAGCTGCTGAAAATGTGGAGCAAAAGGACCGCCGCGATCGATATCGGGGCCCTTCCGAAAATAGCGGAGTACGAGAAACTCCTCGGCCGGACCTTGTCCCGGGCCGAGCGGGCCGCGGTGATGAAGACCGCCGTCCTCAAGACCCGACCGGGCAAGACCCACCCCGAAGCCTCAGCCCTGCACGCCACCTGGGCGCAGGAAGCCGCCCGAGCAGGCTGGACCCCCGAACGCCTCCGCCACGCCGTCCCCACCCAGCCCGGCGGCCCCACCCGAGAGCGGAGCGGCCGGGACGCTGCCCGAGCTGGCGAGACAGTCTTCCCCACCGACCCCACCAGGGACGGGCCGAGTCGTGCCCACACACTCGCGGCAATCTTGCCCACGAACACCAGCGAACCGCAGCGGACCGGAGCTGAGGACGAGGCGATCGTGCTGGCCGGGTTGCAGGCGGCCGGAGAGCGGCGGGCGGTGTTCTCCCGAGCCGACGTCGCCGGCCAGATCGCCGCCCGCCTACCCACCACCGGCATGACTGGGGCGGAGGTGGTGACGCGGGTCGAGCAGCTCACCGACCTTGCGCTCGGGTTGACTGAGGCGGTGCCGGTGGGTGCGCCGGTCCGGGGCGTCACCCCCCGCGCCTCTGACCCCCGGTACGCAACCGCGCAGGTCCTCGCGGCCGAGGCCCGGATCCTCAGCCTCGCGCAGCAAGGCCGGCTCGGTGGTTACGGCCGCGTCCCTCACCAACTCGGGACCGCCGCGGCTCACGTCGGCAGGTTGGACGTGGATCAGCAGCTCGCCCTCGCCAGGCTGACTGGGGGTGGGGACTTCCTGTCCGTCCTCACCGCGCCGGCCGGGGCCGGGAAGACCGCGACCCTCGGCGCCACCACGCTGGCGTGGGAGCAGGCCGGTTACCGGGTCATCGGGCTGGCCCCCTCCACCCGGGCCGCGGCCGAACTCGCCGCAGCGACCGGCGGCAGACCCTGCAGCAACTCACCGACCAGCGCACCCGCGCCGGGCAGCTCCAGGACCGACGCTCTGAACTGGCGACCGCGCTCGACCAGGCTCGCGGGCAGCTCGGGGGGCTGCCGCGGTGGGCCCGACACCACCGCCGCGACGCCCTCCACGGCACGATCACGCAGGTGCAGCAGCAGGTCGGGCAGGTCCAGCGTGAGCAGGGCAGCGTCGCCGCGGAGATCGAACGGCTCACCCGCCGCGCCGACCAGCAGACCCGGGAGCGCGACACCAGCGCCACAGATACCGTCCGTGAGGCGGCCCGGCGGGCCTGGGCCGATGTGTGGGACGGTACCGGCCTGACCAGCCCCCGTGGCCGTCGCGCGGCCGTCGCTAGCGACGGTCCAGGACCCCAACCCGCTGCGCCTTGTGACGGCTGATCACGTCCGCATCGCGGCGGTGTCCACGCGCTCGGGATGCCGACGCAGGAGGCGTACGAGAAGCCAGTGCATGTGGACAGCGGAGTGCCAGTCGTAGGCGCCGTAGAACGCCGGGTGTCGCTGCCGAGGGAGGGTGAGTCCAGATGTCCTGACATGGTGAGTTCATTCAGTTGGGGGCGGGGTGGCCTTTGACGCTGTATTCGAGGGTCAGGTTGGTGCCGGGGTAGATCGTCGCGGTGTCGTTGAGTTCAGCACAGAGCGCGGCGAGGGCGTTGCTCCGTCGTGGGGCTGACGCGGGGTCGAGGCGGATGTGCAGGGTGTCGCCGATGATTTGTAGGTCGCCGGGCAGGGTGAAGGCTTCACGGAGTAGCGCGCGGCCTTCATGCTCGCTGTGGGCGTAGTGCGGCGCGAGAGGCCGTGCCAGGGCGCTTTCGCTGTTGTAGGCGCTCATCCTGATCGCGTGGGTGAGGAGCTTGCGTTCGGTCTCGAGCCGCCGGCTGCCGGGCCGGACCTGCCCAAGGGGCAGGTGACTTGCGGTGTTGCGGGAGGCCTTCTTGGCCTCGGTCAGGTCCAGTTGCGCGGCGTTCAACGCGACGCTGGCTGCGGGGTCCACCAGCGCTGTCCCGCCGTTGCCGGGCCGGCCGGCCTTCACGACAGCCTGGTCGAGGGCGTCCGCGACGCCGGCGTGTGCGTCGGTGAGGTCCTGGCGGGCGGCCTTCACACGATCGATGGCTCGGTGCTTCGCGGGGTTGGGGACTAGCCGGGTCAGGTCATCGGGGTGGTCGGCGTAGCTGTCCAGGGCGTCGAGGGCGAAGTGTTCCCGGCCGCAGGTGAAGTAGTTTTCCTGGCTCTCCCGGCATGAGTGTGGGTCAGATTGTGGTTCGTTCGTGAGGTAGGACGAGGTCGATCGGTCCGCAGGACAGCATGACCAATGCCAAGGCCGC
>JANXUE010000164.1 GCA_025352005.1 Frankiales bacterium | reverse complement strand
CGCGTGGGCTAAAAACGGATACCGGGCGCGAGCTACGGAAGCGTTACCCGAGCCTAAAATTAAAAGGCCTGCGGTCGCTAGGACATGCACGCCAGCAACGCCTCGGTCAGCGCGAGGTCAGCCTCGGGCGGGACGCATCGCAGGTCGACCAGGCAGCGGCCGTCGGTGATCCTGGCTAACACCGGGGTCGCGCCGATCCGCAGCTGCTCCGCGCAGGCGGCGGGTACGGCGACCGCCCACCCGGGCAGGGGCACACCGGGGGCGCCCCCTCCCCCGACAGCGCCGTCGACGGGGACGACCTCCGCACCGACCGCGACGGCGAGGGCCTCAGTCCGCTTGCGCAGAGCGGCCCTCGTGCCCCGGATCGCCTGCCACACAGGGGGAACCGGACCCGTCAGCGTCGCCTCCAGAGCGGCGAGAGTCGTCTTGTCGCAGCGAAAGGCGCGGTAGAGCGGGTGCCGCCTGAGCTGGCTCACGGGCTGGATCTGCCCGAGGACCAGCCCTGCCTGCGGTCCGCCGAGGAGCTTGTCACCGGAACAGGTCACGACTGCGGCTCCGGCCCGCAGGGCCGCCGTGACGTCGGGCTCGTCCGGCAGCATCGGGTCGGCGACAAGCAGCCCACTGCCGACGTCCGCCACCACCGGCACCCCCAGAGCGGCGAGCTGCGCGACGCCGACGCTGCTCGTGAACCCCACGACCTGGAAGTTGCTCGGGTGCACCTTAAGAATGCAGCCGGTCTCCGGACCGACTGCATCCCGGTAGTCCTCCAGCCTCGTCCGGTTGGTGGTTCCGACCTCCCTCAGCCTGGCTCCCGTGGACGCGATCAGGTCCGGGAGCCGGAAGCCGTCGCCGATTTCGACCATCTCGCCGCGGCTGACCAGCACGTCCTTACCCGCCGCCAGAGCTGTCGTGGCGAGGACGAGGGCAGCGGCCCCGTTGTTGACGACGAGGGCGCTCTCGGCCGCGGGAAGGGCCAAGAGCAAGGCCGCAAGAGCGCCCCTGCCCCTCGTGGCACGGGAGCCTGAGCCCAGGTCGAGCTCGACGTCGACGTAGCCGGACGCCCGGACCATCGCCTGGACGGCCGCCTCCGACAACGGGGCGCGGCCAAGGTTGGTGTGGAGCACCACGCCGGTCGCGTTCAGGACCGGGCGAAGGCTTGTCGCGGAGGCGGGGAGCTGTCCGACCACCGTCGACACCACCTCTTCCGGAGCAACCGCGCCCTGCCGAACCTGCTCCTGCACCGAGGCGACCACAGCCTTGACGGTGCGTGTCCCGAGCCTGGACGCGGCGGCCACCAGCGCGGGCGCGGACAGGATCTCATCCGTGCGGGGCACCCGGCGTCGTAGGTCCGTCATGCGCTCCCTCTGTTCGGCGGCGTGAAGCGGTCATCCTCCCACCGACCCCGCCCGGAAACGTGGCGGAGGCGGAAGGGAATCGAACCCTCCAGGCCCAGATCCTGGACCTCACCGGTTTTGAAGACCGGGGGCAGCACCAGCCAACCGCACGCCTCCACCTGCCACCCTAGGGTGCCCGGCTGCGACGCCTGACGTACGTTCGGCCTATGCGACTCACCTCCTACGCCCACGGCGGGGGTTGTGCGTGCAAGATCCCGCCGGGCGAGCTCGAGGAGGTCGTGCGCGGCCTGGTCGGCCTCAGCTCGCCGGACCTACTCGTGGGCCTGGACGACGGCGACGACGCCGCCGTCTACCGGGTCGACGACCGGACGGCGATCGTCGCCACTGCTGACTTCTTCACTCCGGTGGTCGACGACGCCTACGACTGGGGTCGCATCGCTGCGGCAAACGCCCTGTCGGACGTGTACGCCATGGGCGGCCGGCCGGTGCTCGCGGTCAACCTCGTGGGCTGGCCTCGCGACGTGCTCCCGAAGGCGCTGCTCACGGAAGTGCTGCGGGGCGGGCTCGACGTCGCCCGCGAGGCGGGCTGCCACGTCGCCGGCGGTCACAGCATCGATGACCCCGAGCCCAAGTACGGCATGGCCGTGACCGGGCTCGCCGACCCCGATCGCCTGCTGCGCAACGACTCCGGTACGGCGGGACTGCCGTTGACACTCACCAAACCGCTGGGCGTGGGCGTTCTCAACAACCGCCACAAGAGCACCGGCGAGGTCTTCCCGCAGGCCGTGGCGAACATGGTGGCCCTCAACAAGGACGCCTCCGAGCGCGCTCTTGCCGCCGGCGCGAAGGCAGCAACCGATGTGACCGGGTTCGGGCTGCTCGGCCACCTCTACAAGCTGGCCCGCGCGTCGGGGGTGACCGCGGTCCTCGACGCCGGGGCCGTGCCCTATCTCGACGGGGCACGTGAGGCTCTGAGGGACGGCTACGTCAGCGGCGGGACCAGGCGCAACCTGGAGTGGGTAGCGCCACACCTGCTGTCACGGGTCGACGACGACGAGCTGCTGCTCCTCGCGGACGCCCAGACCAGCGGTGGCCTGCTCGTGGTGGGAGAGGTGCCCGGTTACCCGGTCATCGGTCACCTGGAGCCACGGGGATCGTCGGTGCTGCAGGTGCGCTGACCGGTTCGCTTCTTAGCCCTGGCGGGCGTCCACTCGCTCGCGCTGGGGAACCACCGTGTAGCGCGGGTCGCGGGCGGACTCCTGCCCCGCCTCGAAGATCGCAAAGCGCGTGCAGGCTGAGCCGGTCAGCAGCGCCGCCCCAGACAGCACCCCGAGCACCCGCGACCGCCGGGCCCCGAGGGCCGTCACGGCACCGAGGGCCGTCAGGCGCTCTGCCGTCCGCCACAGCCGACCGGGCTTGCCCTCGTGCAGGGCTTCTGCGGCCAGCCCCATCGAGCGCTCCATCCGGCGCTCCATGCCGAGCTCGAGCAGCGCGCCACCGATCGCCAGGCGCTGTGCCGGTCCGGACTCGGCGACCGGCGACGCCAGCATGCCCAGGCCACCTGCGGCCGCCGCGGCGGAGCCGACGAAGACAAAGGGCAGCTCGCGGTAGGCCTCGTGCCAGGCCGGCGTCGCGGTGTCCGCCAGCAGCACCGCGGTGTATGACGCGACCGCGGGGGCCGTCAGCGCGGCCACCAGGCCCGCCGGACGCGCGAGTGGCGCCAACAGCCGGCCGAGCCGACCGGGCGCGAGCTCGGCCACGCCGGCCAGGCCCACCATCGGGCCGTAGGCCGTGAGAAGCCAGGTCCCCATCGACATCGGCGAGGACGGCTTGGCGACCCGCAGCATGTTGACGAAGCGCGAGGGCTTGCCAAGGTCATGGACGAGGGCAGCCATGGAGGCCGAGATCGCCGCTAGGGCAGCCACCCTGCTCGATTGACGCAACCTCGGCCGGTGCGTCAGGTCGGCGCCGGCACCGAGCAGCGACGACCCGGCCGCCAGGCCCCCAAGGAACAGGTACGCCGGGATGTCGTCCTTCCATGGCGAGGCCTTCAAGACCGGGCGGCCGTAGTAGGAGGTGAAGGTGGCGGGCGGCACCATGAGCCGCTCACCCCGGCCACCGCCACGGCCTCCACCCCGCCGACGACGCGGCTGCGTCACGTGCCACCTGCGAACACGGCGATGGCTCCGGCGAGCAGCGTGGCCGCAGCGAGCCCCGCTTTCTTCCACATCTGGGGCAGCTCCCGGGTGGTGACGACCGGGTCCGGCGGCAGCCCGTAGACCTCCGGCTCGTCCAGCAGCAGAAAGAACGCGCCCAGCCCGCCGACGCCGTCGTCCGGCGACTCGCCGTACAGGCGGGCGCTGGGGACGCCACTGTCGTGCAGCGCCTCTACCCGGGCGGCCGCCCGCTCGCGCAGCTCATCAAGGTCACCGAACTGGATCGACTGCGTCGGGCACGCCTGAGCACAGGCAGGCGTCAGGCCATCGTGCAGGCGGTCGTAGCAGAGCGTGCACTTCTGGGCGATGCCCTCGTTCTTGACCCCCTCCCCGACCCGCTTGTCGATGACGCCGAACGGGCAGGCGGGTACGCAGTAGCCACAGCCGTTGCAGATGTCCTCCTGCACGACGACGGTCCCGAACTCGGTGCGGAACAGCGATCCCGTGGGGCAGACGTCGAGGCAGGCAGCGTGGGTGCAGTGCTTACAGACGTCGCTGCTCATCAGCCACCGGAAGTCGGTGCGCTCCGCGCCGCTCTGCTGACCGGGGAGCCCGATCTTCGGCATACCGAGGGAGACCGCCGGGACCGGTTGCTCGATGAAGGCGACGTGTCGCCAGGTCGAGCCGCTGAGGGCACCGGTGTTGTCGTAGGAGGAGCCCAGCAGCTGCATCCCGTCGTCGGGGACGTCGTTCCACTGCTTGCAGGCGACCTCGCAGGCCTTGCAGCCGATGCAGATGCTGGTGTCGGTGAAAAAACCCTGACGTGGCGGCGGGTCGACCCATCCTGCGTCCAGAGCGGGGTTGGTGGTCATTCTCTGGGCTCCTTCGGGGTGAGGCGCAGGTTGCCGGTCTCGACGGTGATGCCGGCCCGGCTGCGATAGTCCTCGACGAGCCGCAGCAGGGCGGCGCCTCGGGGACGGCGGCCGGGCTGGATGTCGCAGGACGCGGCCTTCGTCTCCTGGATCTGTGCGTTAGCGTCCAGGACCACCCCGAACAGGTCGTTGGCCGAGTCTCCTTGGACAAGTGCCTGTCCCCCGACTCCCCAATGGTAGGGAAGTCCCACCTGGTGGATGACGCGACCGGCAATCCGCAGGGGCGTGATCCGCTCGGTGACCAGAACCCTCGCCTCGATCGCCGTGCGGGCGGTGATGATGGTGGCCCAGCCGAGCGGCTCGAGGCCCCGCTCAGCCGCGTGCTCGGGCGAGACTTCACAGAAGAACTCGGGCATCAGCTCGGACAGGTACGGCAACCAGCGGCTCATCCCGCCGGCGGTGTGGTGCTCGGTGAGCCGGTAGGTCGTGAACACGTAGGGGAAGACGTGCGCGCCGACCTCGCCGGCGGAGGGGTTCATCAGGTTCTCCTTGCGCTTGAACACCTCCCGCGTCGGGTTGGCCTGCTGGTGGTAGATCGCATTACGCACCGGTGACTCCGCCGGCTCGTAATGAGCCGGCATCGGCCCGTCCTTGAGCCCTTCCGGGGCGAACAGCCAGGCCTTGCCGTCGGCCATCATGACGAAGGGGTCGTCCCCGTTGAGGGCCGCCGCACCGGTGGCGCCCGGCGGAGCCCGGTACGACGGTGGCTTGTCGACCTCGAAGTCCGGCACGTCCGGCCCTACCCAGCGGCCGCTGTCCGCGTCCCACTGGAGGTAGGCCTTGCGGGCGCTCCAGGGCTTGCCGTCCGGGTCGGCCGAGGCACGGTTGTAGAGCTGGCGCCGGTTGTAGGGCCACGCCCAGCCCCACTCCTTGGCGACCCAGTCCTGCTCCTGGCCGGGTTTGCGTCGCGCCGAGCCGTTGACCCCACCCGCGTAAACCCCGGAGTAGATCCAGCAGCCACCGTCGGTGCTGCCGTCGGCCCGCATGTCCAGGTAGCCCGACAGGGGCTCCCCCGCCTTGTCACCGGTGAGGAACCGGCCGTTGATCTCCCGCAGCACCGCCTCGGGATCGATCTCGCCACGCTCGTCGACGGGATAGTCCCAGGTGAGGTGCTGCAGTGGGAGGTCCCGTTCCAGGGTCGAGGACGCCAGGCGTTCCTTGAGCTTGTTGCCCAGCAGGTAGAAGAACTGAAGCTCGCTCTGGCAGTCGTCCGGCGGCTCGACGGCCTTGTGGTGCCACTGCAGCATCCGCTGGGTCTGGGTGAACGTCCCGGACTTCTCGGTGTGCGCGGCCGCCGGAAGAAAGAAGACCTCGGTGCCGATGTCGGTCGTCGTCAGCTCGCCCGTCTCGATCTCC
>JANXUE010000029.1 GCA_025352005.1 Frankiales bacterium | reverse complement strand
CGCGAGCCGTCGCCGCCAACGTCGGGCCGAGGGCCTCAGGCCCGCCAAGGAGGGTGACGTTGGCGACGTGGATCCCGAGCCTGGTAAGGCTCACCCTAGGAGCGCCGGCCGCTGAGGTCGATCCGAGTGAACTGGTGGAGCTGAGGGGATTCGAACCCCTGACCCCCTCGATGCGAACGAGGTGCGCTACCGGACTGCGCCACAGCCCCGCTGCCGAACATGCGGGTTAACGAGGCCGAAGGTTACCAGTCGCCAGCGGCCCGGCGGCGTTCGAGGATGTCGTCGAGCTCGGTCCCGTCGTCGAAGATGTCCATGCCCACGTCGTCGCCCTCGAGGGTCGCGGTCCAGGCTCCCGGCTTGGTCAGGTCGAGCACCCGCGGCTGGCGGCGGGGGGCTACGGCCTTGCCGACGTACATGGGCGTGGGGACGGGGACCGGGCTCCATGACGTGTCGGGGAGCGGGCGGTCCTCGTAGCGGGCGGCGGGCGCTGGCAGCGGGACGCTGAGCGGGGCTGGGCGGGTGGGCATCCGGTCCGGGATGCCGGCGATCCTAGGCGCCTGACGAACAGGACGATCGGCTCGGGCCGGGGCACCCAGGGAGGACGCGGCACGGGCGCGACGGGCAGAACGCTGCGCCTTCAGGACCGCCTGCCTGCGAAGGTGCACGACGAACAGCACGATCAGCAGGTCAACGACGACGTGGGCAGCCAACATGAGCCGGACGCCGTACAGGCCGAGACCGAGGGTCACCAGCGCGAACCCGACCAGGACGAGCAGCGAGCGAAGGCGGCGCTCGGCAGGGGTCCTGGCGGTCTTGACCGCCGGCAGGTCCGCCTCGAAGGGGCCGGCCGCGGTGGCAGACCGGATCGACTTGGTCGCCGAGACCACCATCGAGGTGTAGCCCCGGCGGGGGACGAGCACGTCGCGGGCGCCGCGGCGCGACAGCACCCGCATCGCGTCGCTGAACGAGTCGGCGGACTTCAGAGCGGTGCTGGAGTCGTGGCTCTTGAGCGCCATCGGCACCAGAACGGCAAGCCACGCACCCACGATCACGAAAACAAGGAGGCCGGCCACGGCTGCTGACGCTAGTCAGCGCAAGCGCTACCGGCGTGGAGGTCGCCCGGTGTGTCGCCTTGTGAATCAGGCATTCTCGCGAGAAGTCCAGCGCCGAAGCAGCCCCTCGGGCACGTCGTCGACGGTGACCGCGAAGCCGAGATGGTCGCGCCAGGCGTTGTCGATGAACAGGAACCTCTCGTGCAGCGCCTCCTGCCGGAAGCCCAGCTTTTCGACGACGCGACGGGACGGAATGTTCTCAGGTCGGACATTGGCCTCGACCCGGTGCAGCCCCACGGTGGTGAAGCAGTGGTCGACGACCATTGCGAGCGCGGTCGGGATCACGCCCCGACCAGCGAGCCGCCCGTCGACCCAGTAGCCGACGTTGGCGCTCTGGAAGGCACCGCGCACGATGCTGGCGACGGTGACCTGTCCGGCGAGCTCGTCGTCGTAGGTGACGGCAAAGGGCAGGCAGCGGCCGTCCTTGGCCTCCCGGCGAAGCACCCGCAGCATCCCGGAGTACGACTGGGTGCTGTGCCGCTCCCGCCAGGGCACCTCGGGCCCGGCCGGCTGGCGGCCCTCCCACGGCGACAGCCACTGCTCGTTGCGGATCCGCGACTCGCTCCACGCGCCACTGTCCCGTATCCGGAGCGGCCGGATGCCGACGCGGTCGTGGGTCGCGCTGTACGGCCAGCCAGGTGGAGCCACGTCAGTGGTCCCCGCCGCGCAGCTGAGCGAGGGCATGACCGACAACCGGAGCGAGTACGGCGACCCCGTCGCGGACCCCACCCGTCGAGCCGGGCAGGGTCACCACGAGGGTGCGGTCGATCGTTCCGGCCACCCCCCGCGACAGGACCGATGTAGGGACTGCCCCCCGGTTGTCCAGCCGCAACGCCTCGGCGAGCCCCGGCACGAGTCGCTCGAGCAGCGGACCGACGGCCTCCGGGGTGACGTCGCGCGGCGACAGCCCGGTGCCCCCGGTGGTCACGACGAGGTCGGCGTCGGCCGCGAGAACGGCGGCGACGATGGCCGCAACCTCATCCGGGACCAGGACGACGGGAGCGACGGCGAAGCCGAGGTCCGCGAGCAGCGACGCGAGCAGCGGCCCGGACGTGTCGGGGCGCACCCCGGCGTGGGAGCGGTCGGACACCGTGATCACCGTCGCACGGGACCCGGGCGGAAGGTCGGTCAGCGCTCCCACGTGCCGGTCTTCCCGCCGGACTTGGTCAGCACCACGATCCCACTGATGGTGCTGCGCGGGTCGACGGCCTTGGTCATGTCGACGATGGTGAGGCAGGCGACGGTGACGGCGGTGAGGGCCTCCATCTCGACGCCGGTCCGGTCGGCGGTGCGCGCCGTGGCAGTGACCGCGACGCCGGCGTCGTCGACGACCAGGTCGACGCTGACGCCATGCAGGGCGATCGGGTGGCACAGCGGCACCAGGTCCGGGGTGCGCTTGGCACCCATGATCCCCGCGACCCGCGCCACGGCGAGCACGTCGCCCTTCGGGACACCCTCACCGCGCAGCAGGGCGACGCACTCGGCCGACAGGTCTACCCGGCCTACCGCCGTCGCACTACGGACAGAGACGTCCTTGGCGGAGACGTCCACCACCCGGGCCGCGCCCTGCTCGTCCACGTGCGAGAACGAGCCTCCCCCGGCCGTCACTGGCCCCGGCGCTCGAGCAGCATGACCTGCACCGGGGAGCCGGCCGGGATGTGGGTGACGTCCTCCCCGACGACAGCGAAGGCGTTGGCGCGGGCCAGGCCCGCCACCAGGTGCGAGCCGCTGCCGGAGACGGGCGAGACGACGTACCGGCCCTGCTGGACCGACAGGGCGACGCGCAGGTAGGACCGCTTGCCCGCCGGCGACGTGAGGTCGACCGTGGTCACCGCGGAGACGACCGGCCGGTGGACCCGCTCGGCGCCGAGCATCCGGCGCAGAGCCGGACGGACGAACGCCTCGAAGGACACCATCGCGCTGACCGGGTTGCCGGGCAGACCGAAGACGGGGGTGCTGTCGGGGCCGATCGTGCCGAAGCCCTGCGGCATGCCGGGCTGCATCGCCACCTTGTGGAAGCCCACGGTCCCGAGCCGGGACAGGACCTCCTTGACGACGTCGTAGGCACCGACCGACACACCACCACTGGTGACGAGGACGTCGGCGCGGACCAGCTGGTCCTCCAGCGTCGCGAGCAGCGTGCTCGAGTCGTCGGGGACGATGCCGACTCGATAGGCGATCGCGCCGGCCTCCAGGCAGGCGGTCGTCAGCGCGAGACTGTTGCTGTCGGGGATCTGCCCCGGCGCCAGCGGCGCGCCGGGCTCGACGAGCTCGCTGCCGGTCGACACCACGACGACCCGCGGCCGGGGGCGGACAAACAGCCGGGAGCGGCCGACCGCCGCAGCCAGGCCGATCTGCGAGGAGCCCAGGTGGGTGCCGACCCGGAGCACGACCTCGCCGGAGCGGACGTCCTCACCTGCGCGCCGGATGAAGGCCCCCTCGTCCGGCGCACGGTCGATGCGCACGCGGGAGACGCCGCCGTCGGTCCACTCGACCGGCACGACCGTGTCCGCGCCGACGGGAAGGGCGGCCCCGGTCATGATCCGGACGCAGAGCCCCGGCTGCACCCTCAGCACCGACGCCGGTCCCGCGGCGACGTCCCCCACCACGGGGAGCACGGCGGGCAGCGCCGCGAGGTCGGCGGCCCGGACGGCGTAGCCATCCATGGCGCTGTTGTCGAAGGCGGGCAGGGGGAAGGTCGTCGCGACGTCCTCGGCCAGGATGCAGCCGTGGGAGTCGAGCAGGCCCATCTCGATGGGGTGCAGGGGACCGATCAGCCCCAGGACCTCACCAAGGTGCTCGTCGACGGACCTCATGGCTGCTCCGGCAGCCACGCGCGCAGCCACGCGAGGAGCGGCGGGCCGAGGTCGTCGCGCTCCGCTGCCAGGCACACCATGGTTTTGAGGTAGTCGAGGCGGTCACCGGTGTCGTAGCGGCGGCCACGGAAGACCACACCGTGCAGCGGTTCCATCCCGATCATCAGCTGCATGGCGTCGGTGATCTGGATCTCCCCACCACGGCCGGGCGGGGTACGGCGGAGCACGTCGAACACGGTCGGGGACAGGACGTAGCGACCGATGATCGCCAGGTTGCTCGGCGCCTGCTCGACGGAAGGCTTCTCCACCAGGGCGGTGATCTGGACGACGTCGCCCTCCCCCGAGACCGCCGCGCAGCCGTACATCGAGATCTGGTCCCGTGGGACCTCCATGAGGGCCACGACGTTGCCACCCTCGCGCTCCTGGACCTTGATCATCGCCTCGAGCAGCGAGTCCCGGGGGTCGATGAGGTCATCGCCGAGCAGCACCGCGAACGGCTCGTCGCCGACGTGTTCGGCCGCCACCAAGATGGCGTGCCCGAGCCCTCTCGGGTCGCCCTGGCGGACGAAATGAATGTCCCCGAGGTGCGTCGAGGCCTGGACGACGGCGAGCTTGTCGAAGTCGCCCTTTGCCTCGAGTGCCTGCTCGAGCTCGATGTTGCGGTCGAAGTGGTCCTCAAGTGCCCGCTTGCTGCGTCCGGTGATCATCAGCACGTCGGTGAGGCCGGCGCGGACGGCCTCCTCGACGACGTACTGGATGGCGGGGGTGTCGACGACCGGCAGCATCTCCTTCGGGACCGCCTTGGTGGCAGGCAGAAAGCGCGTTCCCAGGCCGGCCGCGGGGATGACGGCCTTGCGGATCGGCATGCCCTTCACCCTAGTGGGGCGCGGGCACACGAGGGGCTGGGTGGGTCAGTCGGGCAGCTGTACGGCGGCCGAGGTGCTCGTCGACACCCGCCAGGTGTCGCGACCGGAGCGCTTGGCCACGTAGAGGGCCTCGTCGGCGCGGGCGAGCAGGGCGCTCGCGACGAGACCGTGCGTCGGGAAGACCGCCACGCCGCCGGAGACGGTGACGCGGACCGGTGGCTCGCCGGGCTCCCCGAAAGGCTTGCGCCGGATCGCCTCGCAGATCCGCTCGACGAGCTGGGCAGCACCCGACTGGTCGGTCTCGGGGAGCACGATCACGATCTCCTCCCCTCCGTAGCGGGCGACGGTGTCGACGTCGCGAACCTCCCCCCTGATGCGGGCGGCGAGCTCGACGAGCACGGCGTCGCCGCGCTGGTGGCCGAAGCTGTCGTTGACGGCCTTGAAGTGGTCGAGGTCGAGCATCAGCAGCGCGAGTGGCCGGTGGAAGCGGGCCGCACGCTCGATCTCCTTGGCAACAGTCATCGTGAAGTACCGGTAGTTCCACAGCCCCGTCAGGCCGTCGGTGATCGACAGCCGCTGGGCCTCCTCGTGCAGCAGCACGTTGTCGACGGCCACGGTGGCCTGCGACGCGAAGGTCCGGATGGTCGCGAGGTCGTTGTCGTCGAAGCCTTCGGGCAAGGAGCAGTCGTAGAGGTCGAGCACGCCGATGACCTTGCCCGAGGATTTGAGCGGGACCGCGATGAGCGAGTGGTTCCCGGGCTCGCCTGACGCGGGGCGCAGCTCGCCCGGGCCGTCCCCGACGCGGCCGCGCACCGGGTCACCCGACAGTGCCACCTGCCCGGAGACGCCCTCACCGACCTTGAGCCGGAGGTCCAGCGGTACGTCGAGCCCGGCCGAGACGGCCAGGACCAGCTCGTCGCGACTGGGCGTGAGCAGCAGGACCATGCCGCCGCTCGCCCTGGTCGAGGCCATCGCCGACTCGAGGACGACGTGCAGGATCCGGTCCAGGTCGTGGGTGCTGGACAGGGTGTCGCCCAGTCTGGCCAGGCCCGCCTGGAGCTCGTCGCGGCTGGCCTCGAGTTGGCCGACGTAGCCCCGCAGTTCATCGGTCATCGTGTTGAAGGCGGTGGCGAGCCGGCCCACCTCGTCTCGGGACTTCACGACGATGACGGTCGACAGGTCGCCGCTGGCGATCCTGGCCGCCGCGTCGCCGAGCTCTTCCAGCGGTTTCGTGGTGGCCCGCGCGGAAATCACCGCGATAGCGATGGCGATCAGGATCGACAGCGCGATGACAGCGCCCGCGTCCACCAGCAGCGCGGGTCCTTCGGCAGTTCTCTGGAGTACGACGGCGCCGTACGCCTGACTGCGGGCCGGCGGGACGAACGCGCTCACATAGCCGTAGGACGTCGTCCCGGGCGGGTCGCTGAAGGAGTCGCGGACGAGCTCAGGCGCAAAGGTGCGGGTCGCAGCGACGACCTTGCCGGTGGTCCCGACGAGGACCACCTCACCCGTACCGACAGCCTGATGAAGGCGCCGCAGCAGGACGCCACTGACGTCGAACGTCGCCACTGCCGAGCCGGCCGGCGCGCCCGCGGTGGTCATCAGCGGGACCACCGCCGTGAGCCAGGGACCACTGGCACCGGTCGAGGGGTCGCCACCACAGTCCTCGGGTTGCGCGGGGAGCGTGCCGGTCCCGGCGACAACCGTCCCCGTGGGGCCGGTGACGCGGATCCCGTCGGCCAGGCCCCGGCTCACCAGCGAGACAGCGGCCGCTCGCGCGCCCGCGGGGCCGGTGGTGGTGGCCGCCCGGCCGGCGGCCTCAGCGGCGGCCTTCGCCCGGTCGCAGTAGTCCTGCAGGACGGTCCCGACGAGCCGGCTGGCCGAGATGACACCGGCCTTTTGTTGCGACTGCGCGGCCTGGGGGAGGGCGCGTCCCACCACGACGAGTCCGACGAGTAGCGGCACCAGGACGACGAGGACGAAGGACAGCGTCAGTCGCCAACGCAGCGTCACCGCACCGCTCCCTCCGTCACCGCAGGCTCCATGGTCAGACCTGGCATTGTCCCACCATGGTGAGCAAAGCCGCACTGCGCCAAACGGCTGACGCCGGCCGTCGGCTCCAGCCCCCAGGTGTCGACCTGACTGCGTCGCTGGCGCCGCTTCTGGCTACGGCCACCCGCGTTGCGGCGTACCTGCCGCTCGGGACCGAGCCCGGCGTCGCTCCCCGACCGGGCTGGCTGCTCCCGGTGCTGCTCGAGGACGGCGACCTCGACTGGGCGCTGTACGACGGTCACCTGACCGTCGGCCGGCGCGGCCTGCGCGAGCCTGCCGGGACCCGCCTCGGCGTCGAGGCACTCGCAGCCTGCGACCTGGTCCTGGTCCCGGCGCTGCTCGTCGCCCGGGACGGCACCCGGCTCGGTAGAGGCGGCGGCTCCTACGACCGGGCGCTGGCTCGGTCGACCGGGCTGACGGTGGCACTGGTGCACGACGGCGAGCTCGTCGACCACCTGCCGGTGGAGCCGCACGACGTCCCGGTGTGGGCTGCGGCGACCCCCTCGCTCGGGCTCGTGCGCCTTAGGCGATCCTGAACTGATGGGTTCCTTCGATGACGTGCTCGCTGCCAACGACGCCTACGCTGCCGCCTTTGTGGACGCCGGCTTACCCGGTCAGGCCGGCAAGGGCCTCGCGGTGGTCACCTGCATGGACTCCCGCATCAACCCGCTCGGCATGCTGGGGCTGGTCAAGGGCGACGCCAAGATCTTGCGCAACGCCGGCGGGAGGGTGACTGAGGACGTCCTGCGGACCCTGGTCCTGGCCGTGCACCTGCTGGGGGTCGAGCGCATCCTGGTCGTCGAGCACACCGAGTGCAAGATGGCCTCCGCGACCGTCGAGGAGGTCCACGAGGGGATCTTCGAGGCCTCCGGGCTCGACACGCGCAGCCTGGACTTCCAGCTGATGGACGACCAGCTCGCGGCCCTCGCGGTCGACATCCAGAAGATCCGCAGCTCGCCGTACCTGCCGGCCGAGCTCGTGGTCGGCGGTTTCCTGTACGACGTCCGGACCGGGGTCCTGCGCGAGGTGCTGTAGCCGGGCTAAAGCTGCAGGACGTGGCCGATGCGGGGGCGGGTCGCTCCCGCCAGCGTCTCGAGCCAGTCGGCTCGCAGGCCCTCGGCCCCGGAGCCGACGACCACGTCGACCCATCCCTCGACGACGGGCACGAACCGCTTCCACGCCTCGGCGTGCGCGTCCTCGACGCCGGCGGGACCCCAGTCGTCGTACCGCTTGCGCATCTGGTCGGGGGCGAAGAAGAACGTCGGTCGCGCACCTGGCGGCAACCCGCCCGAGTCCGGGGCAGCGTCATGGTGGGCGGCCCCGACGACGGCGCTGTGTACGAGGTCGTCTCCGAGGTGCTCGTGGACGGTTCGGCGCAGGACCGCGTCCCCGGCGACGTCGACGTAGACCGTCTTGTCCTTGCCCAACGAGGTGACCCGGTCGTAGGTGAGCACCTCGTCGTAGCAGCCGAGCCCCTGCGTGAAGGCCAGGTTGGCGGGGCTGGTCAGGCCGATCGTGCGGACCTTGCCCTGCACCAGGAAGGCTGCGCCATAGGAGGTCTTGCTGCTTGCGCTGCTCAGCACGACCGTCGTCGCGCCGAAGAAGGCGTTGTCGGCAAGGAAGTCCGCGAGCATGAAGCTGGTCATGAACAGCGGTCGGTAGAGCACCTGCAGGTCCTCGCGGGCCGCGTCGTAAGCCGGGTCGTGCGTGGTGGTCGTCAGCCCGTTGTACGGCGAGGGCAGATGCTGGCGGTGCGGGCTGGCGTCCCGGAAGCCGCGCGGAATCACCCGGTCGGGCTGGACGACCAGGTGGCTGCTGGTCGGGAAGTAGCCGTACACCCGGGTGCCGACGGCCACCTCCGCGACCGTGCTCGCCTCGACCTCACCGAAGCCCCACAGGGGTACGCGTCCCCACGGTGGCTCGGCCGGGAAGAAGTCCCAGTAGTGCATGGCGTCGCCGAACACGGCGTAGGTGACGTTGTTGGCGGTCATCCCGACCCGGTCCACCCGGACCAGCGCCTGACCCTGTACGAGCTCAGGCGTTGGCACCTGGACGATCGCGGTGCGGGTGAGGTCGGCGCGGTCGACGAGCAGGTCCCAGGACATGCCCGCGAATCTACGCGTGACCGCTCAGACGGTCACGCCGAGGGGGATGGACACACCCAGTCCGCCGCGGGTCTGACCGCCGTACCGCGCTTTCTCCTTGGCCAGGTCGAGCGGCTTCGGGCGCGGGTCGGTGTCGGCCTCGTCGCCGGTCAGCAGGTGGCTGGGGATCAGCCAGACGATCTCCATCTCGATGCCGTCGGGGTCCTTGGCGTAGAGCGACTTGGTGGTGCCGTGGTCGCTCATGCCCGCCAGCGCTCCGGCGGCCGTGAGCTTGTGGAGGTGCTCCTCGAGGTCGTCGAGGGTCTCGACCTCCCAGGCCAGGTGGTAGAGCCCGACGGCGCCCCGGCCGGCCTTGCTGTCCTCCGCCTGCATCCCGGCCTCGAACAGGCCGAGGTCGTGGTCGTTGGTCGAGCCGGGGGCCTGCAGGAAGGCAGCGCCGGGGACGGCCATCTTGGTCGTGAAACCAAGGACGTCGCGATAGAAGGCCGCCGTTCGCTCGACGTTGCGCACGTAGAGGACGGCGTGGTTGAGGCGGTGGATCGCCATGAGGTACTCCCTGGGGTCGTGGTCTCACTCTAACGCAAGGAAGTTGAGCGTTCAAGTATTCTGTTCTGTTCGCGGGTCCGAACATTTGCCCGCGGGGGACGGCGTGCCGCATCATTGGCACTCGTACATCACGAGTGCCAGCCAGGAGGACCCGACGTGCCGACCTACCAGTACGCGTGCACGGCGTGCGGGGAAGAGCTCGAGGCCGTCCAGACGTTCAGCGACGCCTCGCTCACCGAGTGCCCCGCCTGCGGTGGGCTCCTACGCAAGGTCTTCTCGGCAGTCGGCGTCGTCTTCAAGGGCTCCGGGTTCTACAAGAACGACAGCCGCCCCGCCAGCGCTACCTCGGACAAGCCGGCGGAGAAGAAGCCGTCGGACGCCAAGGCCGACTCCGGCGCGTCGAGCACCCCCGCGAAGTCCGACAGCTCATCCGGCTCATCCGGCTCGTCCGGCTCGTCCAGCTCCGGTTCCTCGTCCGGTTCCGGATCCTCCTCCGGCTCGTCCAGCTCCGGTTCCTCGTCCGGTTCCGGGTCCTCCTCCGGCTCGTCCGGCTCGTCCAGCAGCAGCCCCCCCGCCGCCAAGTCCGCCTGACCCGGACCCGCCCTCTGGCCGGGGCCGGGACCTGTGGACGGGGTCGGGACCTGTGGATGCGGCCGCGCCGTCAGCGGGCAGCACCTCTACGTTGGCCGGCATGACCAGTGCAGACATCGGCGTCATCGGCGGCTCGGGTTTCTATGCGTTCCTCGAGCACGCCAAGCAGGTGCATGTCACGACGCCGTATGGCGACCCGTCCGACCCGCTCGTCGTCGGCGACGTCGGCGGGCGACGGGTGGCGTTTCTCCCCCGGCACGGCAAGGACCACCGCTACCCGCCGCACCAGATCCCCTACCGCGCCAACCTGTGGGCGCTGCGCTCCCTCGGGGTCAGGCAGGTGCTCGCGCCCTGCGCCGTGGGCGGCCTGCGGGCGTCGCTCGGCCCGGGCTCCCTCGTCGTACCGGACCAGCTGGTCGACCGGACGAGCGGGCGGGCGCAGACCTTCCACGAGACCGGCGCCGTGCACGTGTCCTTCGCCGACCCCTACTGTCCTACCGGTCGTGCCGCCGCCGTCGGACAGGCCGCCCTCGCCGGGTGGCCGGTCACCGACGGCGGCACGATGGTCGTCATCGAGGGACCCCGCTTCTCCACCCGCGCCGAGTCCCGGTGGTATGCCGCGCAGGACTGGTCCGTCATCAACATGACCGGTCACCCCGAGGCGATCCTGGCTCGCGAGCTGGCCCTGTGCTACACCGCGATCGCCCTCGTGACCGACCTCGACGCCGGGGTCGAGGGCGGCGAGCCGGTCACCCAGGAGGAGGTGTTCCGGGTCTTCGGCGCCAACACCGAACGCCTACGCACCCTGCTGTACGACGTGGTGGCCGCCCTCCCCCTCCAACGGACCTGTCCGTGCCAGGACGCGCTCGATGGGATCGCCCACGACCTCGTCCTGCCGTGAGCAACGACCTACGGGGGTGGCTGCGGGAGCTGTCCAGGACCGTCCGCCGGCACCGGGCCCTGCTGGCCGCAGGGCTGGCCGCCGCGGCCGTCGCGACGGCCCTGCCGACCCTCGCGCCGACCCCGGTCGCGACCGTCTCCGTGGTCGCCGCCTTGCATGACCTCCTCCCCGGGTCCCCTTTGACAGCAGCCGACCTGACGGTGCTGTCCCTGCCGGCGACGGCCGTGCCCAGCGGAGTGCTCACCGCGATGGGCAGTGCCGTCGGGCGTGCCGTCGCAGGTCCGGTCCGCCGCGGTGAAACCCTCACCGACGTCCGCCTGCTCGGCGCCGGGCTGCTCACCGGAGGGGCCGGCCTGGTGGCCGCGCCGGTGCGCCTGGCCGACCCGGCGACCGCTTCGCTGCTGCACGCCGGTGACCGGGTGGACGTGCTCGCCGCTGCCACGGAGGCGACCGGGTCATCCGGGCCGGCGACCACGGTCGCCTCAGGGCTGACCGTGCTCGCCGTACCCGCTGCTGGTGAGGGCGACGGGGAAGGAGCGTTGGTCGTGCTGGCCGCCTCCCCCGGCCTCGCGGCCCGGCTCGCAGCAGCGGCTGTCCGAAGCCGACTTTCCGTCACGCTGCTCGCCCGCTGACCTCTCCTCGCGGTGGTACCGGCACACGTTCTGCCGGTGTCGACGGGGGGTCCCTCGAGGGTGTCAGTAGGTGGCGGCTCTTCCGAACCCAACCCACGTGCGCCACGATCGCCGCGCAGACCTTCCCTCACTGCTGGAGGATTTCGTGAACGGGTTCCGGAAGTTCATCCTGCGCGGCAGCGTCGTCG
>JANXUE010000283.1 GCA_025352005.1 Frankiales bacterium | reverse complement strand
TCTGGGTTTTGCTTTGGTGGTGGTGGATGCATTCGCTGGCGATGTTGTCCAGGTGGGTGGGTCCGGCGGGCCAGGGGGTGAGGTGGTCGTTCTGGCACGCTTGGGCGAGCTTGGGGCAGCCCGGGAAGGTGCAGGTCACGTCGCGGGCTTTGACGTGTCGGGCCATCCGGGTCGGTAGGGCGTAACTGTCGCTGCGGGTCGGGGTGGGGTCGACCTTGGTGGTGAGCATCCTCGCCAGGGCAGCCCGCAGCTCCGGGTCGGTCCAGGCGGGTGGTGTGGGGGGTCGGATCGCGGTGGGGTCGGGTCCGGGTTCGCGGATATACCGGGGTCTGGGGATGCTGGCGGCCAGTGCGGTCCAGTCGGTGCTGTCCTGCTCCCACGCCAGGTCCCCCGGGGTGGGTGGGATCTCCGAGCCGAGTTGCCAACGCCGCCACCGTGTCCGGGCTGGTGACTCAGGATCTGGTGTCGCGGGTGTCGCGGGTGTCGGTGGCCAGGGTCGTGCGCACCCGCCACGGCCTCCACGTGGCGGCTCGTGGTCGATCTCCACGATCACGGTGGGGTGGGGGCGATGCAGCTGGTAGCTGCCCAGGGGGAGCCGGCGGTGCAGGGGGGCCCGGTCCAGCAGGTCCCACACCCGGTCCTCCAGCGGGTCACACTCACGCAGGTAGTGCTGCTCGGCATCGCACTGGGCCCGCTCGAACCCCGTGCTGGTCAGGCCGCGTTGCAAGGCCAGCCACACTCGCTCCACCAGCTCCGGCTCGAGGGTCTCGGGCGGGTGGTGCTGGTCGGTGTCGACCGGCTCGACCTGCCTTGTCCGGAACCGCTCACGGGCTGCCGGTTCAGCAGCAGCGGCTGCAGCGGCCGTGGCGGTAGCGGTTGCGGTAGCGGTTGCGGTTGCGGTGGCCGCGGGCGGCTGGTGAACGGCAGTGTCGACGCTGATGAGCTCCCCGTCGCTGTTGACGACGGCCCGACGCAAAGAGGCGCGGGCGGCGAGCTCACGGGCCTCGGCGGCACTGATCATTCCCATCCCGGGGATCTCCCCCGGCGCGTCGCTCGCCCCAGTGAGGGTTTCGAAGCTCAACACCACCAGGGCCTGCCAGTGCTCGCTGGGGGCGGCGCGGCCGCAGACCAGGTCACTGAGCAGGTCGAACCTGCGCTGCGCCAGGGTCCGGGTCTCCTCCGGCTCGGCGGGGCCCAGCTGCGCATCGATCGAGGCCATCAGGCTGGCGACCTGCCCTGGGCTGCTGTGCGCCTCGAATGTTCCGACCCCTGCTTGATACTGCCCTGCCCACACCCCACGGTCGGTCTTGGCCTTCTCGTGCCGCGCTGCTGCCGCCTCCGGATCCAGCACGAGGGCGGCGGCTAGGACGGCCTTCCCGACTTGGTAGGGCGTTCGGGCTCCGCGTTGCGCGGCGACCATCCCCAGCACGACCTCCTCCTGCTCGAAGGTGAGACGGCACGACAGCAACGCGTGCAGGGCGGCATCAGCGTGCCTGATCGACCACGCCCCGCTCCCCACGAGGTCGATCACCGTCGGGTGCTCACACGTGTGCTCGGAGTCCTGAAGCAGGTTCTGCATGCTCTGCGGCGACTGCGCCAGCAACAACGAGAGCTCATCGGGCACGAACCGACGCTCGGCCATCGAGTGCAGCTGAGCAAACTCCTCAACCAGCTGACGCAACACCAACGTGTCGACCTGCACCCGCCGGTGCACCTCAGCCAACCGCTCCAGATGCAGCGCGCGAAACTGCATCACGCGGGCCGAGGAGTGTGGAGCGGACATGAGTGTATGCTACAGGAATTCGAACAGAAATAGGGTTTTTTTCCCAAAAATTTTGTCATTTTTACATACAGCAATGACAATCTAAGCCGCAGACGTTGCGCTACCAGATCCGGCTTCTCCTCCGGCCGCCCAGCCCCATAGCCGACGCAACAGGAGATTGCGGCCGTCATGACGCGCGGAGCGGGTCTTGGCTCCCCCCACTCACAGCACGGCATGATGACTTCATGCAGCTGCCCGTCATGCCACCTGTGAAGCCCATGTTGGCGAAGAGCATCCCCGACGTTCCAGAGGGCGACTTCCTGTACGAGCCCAAGTGGGATGGGTTCCGGTGTGTCATCTTCAGGGACGGCGACGAGGTCGAGCTCGGCAGCCGCAACGAGAAGCCGCTCACCCGGTATTTCCCTGAGGTCGTCGCGGCCGTAAAGCAGAACCTGCCCGAGCGATGCGTCGTGGACGGTGAGATCGTTATCGCCGCAGGCAAGGGGCTCGACTTTGTGGCCCTCCTGCAGCGCATCCACCCCGCGGACAGTCGCGTTCAGATGCTGGCCCTCGAGACCCCTGCGTCGTTCATCGCGTTCGACCTGCTGGCCCTCGGTGACGAGGACCTCACCGGGCGGCCGCAGTCACAACGGCGTACCGCCCTGGAGGACGCCCTCAAGGAGGCAGCGCCTCCGGTGTACCTGACACCGGCGACGCAGGACCCGGCGGCGGCGCGCGAGTGGTTCTCGGTGTTCGAAGGGGCCGGCCTCGACGGTGTGGTCGCCAAGCCCATGAGTGAGACCTACCAGCAGGACAAGCGCGTGATGCGCAAGATCAAGCACACCCGCACCGCGGACGTCGTGGTCGCGGGCTACCGACTGCACAAGAGCGGCCCGGTCGTCGGCAGCCTCGTGCTCGGCCTGTACGACGAGGCCGGCAGCCTGCAGCACGTTGGCGTGGCGGCCTCGTTCACCATGGGCCGGCGCAAGGAGCTGATCGACGAGCTGGCGCCGTACGTGTCTGACGGACCGCACCCCTGGGTCGGTGACGTGGTGCCGGAACGAAACCCCAACCAGGCAGCGGGAAGCCGGTGGAACAACGGCAAGGACCTCAGCTTCGTGCCGTTGCGGCCGGAGCTGGTCGCCGAGGTCGGCTACGACGCGATGGAAGGCACCCGCTTTCGGCACACCGCACAGTTCAAGCACTGGCGGTCGGACCGGGACCCGGCATCCTGCACCTATGAGCAGCTCGAGCGCCCGGTCGGCTTCGAACTGGCATCAGTCCTCGGAGCGTGAGCGCCACTCTCGTCGTGTCCGGCCTGACGGTCGTGCGCGGTCCGCTACTGGTCCTGTCCGAGCTTTCGCTCACGGTGGCGCCCACCTCCCGGATCGGCGTTGTCGGTCCCAACGGGGTGGGCAAGTCGACCCTGCTGGCCTGCCTTTCAGGCGAGCTCCAGCCCGATGCGGGGACGCTGATCCTCGCGCCGCTGACTGCCAACGTGGGCCTGCTCCCCCAGGAGCCGGAACGGCTCTCGGGCGAGAGCGTCCAGGGGTTCCTGCTCCGACGTACCGGCGTCACGGCGGCGCAGGCAGACCTGGACGCCGCGACAGCGGACCTCACCGTCGGAGCCCCCGGGGCCGACGACGCCTTCAGCCTCAGCCTGGAGCGCTGGCTCGACCTGGGCGGCGCCGACGTCGAGGCGCGCGCCGAGGAGGTCTGCGCCGACATCGGGTTGTCCCCCTCGCTGCTCGCGACGGACATGACCGCACTGTCGGGCGGGCAGGCAGCCCGCGCGTCCCTCGCCTCGATCCTGCTCTCCCGCTTCGACGTCTTCCTCCTCGACGAGCCGACTAACGACCTCGACTTCGCCGGGCTGGAACGCCTCGAAGGCTGGGTACAAGCCCTCCAGTCCGGCCTCGTCCTCGTCTCACACGACCGCGAGTTCCTGTCCCGCACCATCACATCGGTCCTCGACATCGACGGTCCCTTGCGCACCGCGAAGCTCTACAACGGTGGCTGGGACGCCTTTCTGAATCACCGCGCCGTCGCCAAGCAGCAGGCACGGGACGCTTTCGAGGAGTACGACGACAAACGCTCTGGGCTCGTGAACCGGGCCCAGAAGCAGCGCGAGCAGTCCGTCCGCGGAGCCGTTCGCGCCAAGCGCAAAGCCCCCGACGGCGACAAGCTCGCCCGTGGTGCCCGCATGGAAGCGGCCACGCATTCCGCATCGCGCGTCAAGACCATCGAGGCGCAGCTGGGCCGGCTGGAGCAGGTCGAGGAGCCACGCAAAGAATGGCAGCTGCAGATGTCCATCGCGCCCGCCCCCCGCTCCGGTGAGGTGGTCGTCGTCCTCACGGAGGCGGTCGTGCAGCGCGGCGCGTTCACCCTCGGTCCCCTCACGCTCCGCCTCTCGTACGGCGAGCGCGTCGCCCTGGTCGGCCCCAACGGCTCGGGCAAGACGACGTTGCTCCAGGCCTTGCTGGGCCGGATCCCCCTGACCTCAGGGCAAAGGACCCTCGGTTCCGGGATCAGGCTCGGCGAGGTCGACCAGACAAGGGAGCTGTTTGCCGGCGACGCCTCCGTGACGCAGGTCCTCGAAGAACGCACTGACTGGCCGGCCGGGGAGGTGCGCACACTGCTCGCGAAGTTCGGGCTCCGCGGCGAACACGCCCTGCGGCCCGGTGCCTCGCTATCCCCTGGTGAGCGGACCCGGGCCGCGCTGGCCCTGCTCCAGGCCGTCGGGGTCAACCTGCTCGTCCTCGACGAGCCCACCAACCACCTGGACCTGCCCGCGATCGAGCAGCTCGAGCAGGCACTGCAGGGGTATGAGGGGACGCTCATGCTGGTGACCCACGACCGTCGACTGGCCGACGCGGTCGCCGTCACCCGCACCGTGACCCTGGGCTGACCGCTTGGCCGGCTTCGGGCTGGCAGACTGCCCCGGTGACCTCACCGACCCCGCTGGACCGTCTCGTCGACCTGCTCGACCTCGAGACGATCGAGGTGGACATCTTCCGCGGGAAGCAGCCGCTCGAGTCACTCCAGCGGGTCTTCGGTGGTCAGGTCGCCGGCCAGGCCCTCGTCGCTGCCGGGCGGACCGTCCCCAGCGACCGTCCCGTGCACAGCCTGCACGCCTATTTCCTGCGACCCGGTGACCCGGACGTCCCGATCGTCTACGAGGTGGACCGGATTCGGGACGGCCGCAGCTTCACCACCCGCCGCGTCGTCGGCGTGCAGCACGGCAAGGCCATCTTCAACATGAGCGCCTCCTTCCAGGTTGTGGAGGAGGGGATAGAGCACCAGAGCGCTGCGCCCGTCGTACCGGCGCCGGAGACCTTGCCGACGATGCAGGAACGGATGGCGGACTACTCCGACGCTCTGAACGGCTGGTTCCTCAGGCCGCGGCCGATCGACGTTCGCTACGTCCTGGACCCGCCGCTGGTCGTGCGCGACCGCGGCATCCAGGTCGAGGCGCGGTCCCAGGTGTGGATGCGTGCGGACGGCACCCTGCCCGACGACCCGCTGCTGCACGTGTGTGCCGTGACCTTTGCCTCCGACATGACGCTGCTCGACTCGGCCCTGCTCGCGCACGGCTTGGCCATGGGCAGGGACGACATCCAGCTCGCCAGCCTGGACCACGCGATGTGGTTCCACCGGCCGTTCCGGGCCGACGAGTGGTTCCTCTATGACCAGGACTCCCCCCGCACCGGCGGTGCCCGAGGCCTTGCCCGCGGCGAGATTTACACCCACGACGGACATCTGGCCGTCAGCGTCGTCCAGGAAGGACTGATCCGCGTCGGCCGCTAGTGCGCCGGGGGCCGGCCCCCGGCGCCGGCCTCACTGCTTCGGACGGTCCTTGTCCCGACTCGGCTGGACCCGCTTGGGCTCGCCCGGCTGCAGCGCGAACGACGGCGGGAACGGCGCCTCACCCTCGGTCTGCTGGTCGTACAGCTCGAGCAGCGGCGTCAGGTCGTGGGCCACGTCATCGATGGCAGCGTGCACGTCGCCGAACGTGGCGAAGCGGTCGCGCATCGTCCAGATGTCGAAGTCCGCGATCTGGCAGTCGGGCAGCTCCGCCCAGGTGACGGGGGCGCTGACAGTGGCCTGCGGTCGGGCACGGACGCTGTACGCCGACGCGATCGTCTGGTCGCGCGCCATCCTGTTGAAGTCCAAAAAAACCCGCTCGCCCCGCTCCTCCTTCCACCACTTGGCCGTCGCCAACTCCGGCCGCCGGCGCTCGATCTCCCGCGCGACCGCGACAGCGCAGTGCCGGACCTCGGTGAACGTGTACGCCGGCTTGCACCGGATGTAGACGTGAACACCCTTGGAGCCGCTGGTCTTGGGAAACGTCACGATCCCCAGCTCGTCGAAGAACGCCTTGAGCTCCAGCGCCACCTCGACGACGTCGTCCCAGTCGGTGCCCGGCATCGGGTCGAGGTCGATGCGGAGCTCGTCGGGGTTCTCGACGTGGTCGCGACGCGACGGCCACGGGTGGAAGTCCAGCGTCGACATCTGGACGGCGTAGGCGACGTGCGCGATGTCCACCGGGCACAACTCTGTCGCCGAGCGGCCGCTCGGAAAGTGCACGGTGGCGGTCTGGATCCAGGGCGGGCGGCTGTTGGGGACCCGCTTGGTGTAGATCGCCTCGCTCTGCGCGCCCTCGGGGTGCCGCTTGAGCACTGTCGGCCGCTCCCGCAGGGCCCGGACGATCCCGTCGGCAACGGACAGGTAGTACTCGACCAGGTCGATCTTGCGCCCACGGCCCTCCGGCAGGCCTGAGAAGTAGGTCCGGTCCGGGTTGGTGACCTTGAGCAGCCGCTCGCCGCTGGGCGTGTCGATCGCGAGCTCCAGGAAGGGCGAGGCCATGCTGGCACGGTACGACGTGGGATCGGCCGTCACCTGGACGTCACCCGGGTGGTGGAACACCGGGACCACCTGGTTCGCTGCAGTGAGCGTGAGATGGACGAGCGCGAGCTGGCCCCGCAAGAGCAACAGGAAAGGACCCGCCATGGACAGCACCCGCACCTACGCCGTGCAAAAGACCGAGGAACAGTGGCGCGAGGAGCTCAGCGCCGAGGAGTACGCCGTACTCCGTCGCGCCGGCACAGAGCGCCCCTTTACCGGTGAGTACAACGACACGAAGACCCAGGGCGTCTACTCCTGCCGCGCCTGTGGAGCCGAGCTGTTCCGGTCTGACACGAAGTTCGACTCACACTGTGGCTGGCCAAGTTTCTACGAACCGAGCGCCAAGGACAACGTCGAGCTGATCGAGGACCGCACGATGGGCATGAAGCGGGTCGAGGTCCGCTGCGCGACGTGCGGGAGCCACCTCGGCCACGTGTTCGACGACGCGCCGCAGACACCGACCGGCGACCGCTTCTGCATGAACTCTGTCTCCCTGCGGCTTGAGTCTGAGGACTCCTAGTCGATGGTAGAAGTGTCCGGTGTGCTCGCTACGAACAAGGGGTGACGGTGACCGCCAGCGACAAGGAACGCGTCGTCCTGCCGTCGGAGCCTGCCAGCGTCGGTGAGGCCAGGCGGTTCGTCCGCCGGGTTCTGCTCAACTGGGAGCTCGCTGACACCGTGGAGGTCGCGACGCTGCTCGTCTCCGAGCTCGCCACCAACGCCGTGCTGCACGCCCGCACGGAGTTCTCCGTCGCCGTCTCGCGCGGTGCAGGCGAGGTGACCGTCGAGGTCCTGGACGGCTCAGCCGTCCTCCCTCAGGTCAGGCGCCGCAGCTCGACCGCAGCGACCGGTCGCGGGGTGGGCCTGGTGGGGCGGCTCGCCACAGCCTGGGGCGTCCGGGCCGGGGCCGAGGACGGCTTCGTCAAGGCGGTGTGGTTCACGGTCCCGGTCACCGGCACCGACGAGCGCGCCTGGGCCGGTGACTGGCTCGAGGGCCTCTAGACCCCTCTAGACCCCTCTAGACCCGCAGCACCCACCAACGTGTTGTCTCAGGGCAGGCTGGCGACGATCTCGGCCAGCGGCTTGCGCAGCCCCGTCCAGAACGGCGTCTCGAGCTTGGTGTGCAGTCGGGCCCGGCTCGAGCGCAAGTGGCGCAGGCAGTCAACGATGCGGTGCAGCTCGTCAGCCTCGAAGGCCAGCAGCCACTCGTAGTCGCCGAGGCCGAAGGCCGCAACCGTGTTGGCGCGGACATCGTCGAACTCGCGGCCCTGCATGCCGTGCTCGGCGAGCATCCCGCGGCGCTCGTAGTCAGGCAGCAGGTACCAGTCGAGGGAGCGGTTGAACGGGTAGACGCAGACGTACCTCTTGGGGTCCTCCCGGCGTACGTAGGCCGGGATGTGGTTGCGGTTGAACTCCGCTGGGCGGTGTAGGCCGACGCTGGACCAGACGGGCGTGAGGTGCCGCCCGAGGGCCGTGCAGCGGAACCGGCTGAAGGCGTCCTGGAGGACGTCCGGGTCGGGGCAGGTCCACCACACGAGCAGGTCAGCGTCGGCCTTGTAGCCGGACAGGTCGTAGGTCCCGCGGGTGTAGACGTCCTTCTCGAGGACCTCGTCGAGCAGCCCCTGCGCCTCGGCGGCCACCAGCCCCCGGTCGCTCGGGAGTGGGGTCGTCGCCTTAAAGACGGCGTAGGTGGTGAACAGGAGCTGGTCGTTGAGCTCCTTCGCGGACTGCTGTGACTCGGCCATGCCCCCATTGTGGACCGTCAGGCGCTG
>JANXUE010000228.1 GCA_025352005.1 Frankiales bacterium | reverse complement strand
CGACGAGCCGACCGGCAACCTCGACTCCCGCTCCGGCGCGGAGGTGCTGGGATTCCTGCAGCGCAGCGCCCGTGAGTTCGGTCAGACGATCGTCCTCGTTACCCACGACCCCGTGGCCGCGGCCTACGCCGACCGGGTCGTGTTCCTCGCCGACGGGCTGCTCGTCGACGAGATGTCGGCGCCGACGGCGCAGTCGGTCCTGGACCGGATGAAGCGCTTCGAGGCGGTGGCCTGATGCTGCGGGCGACCCTGCGGAGCCTGCTGGCCCGCAAGCTGCGGCTGCTGCTCGCCAGCTTCGCGGTCCTGCTCGGTGTCTCCTTCGTCTCGGGGGCCTTCGTGCTCACCGACAGCCTCGGGAAGGTCTTCGACACCCTCGTCTCTACCGTCACCTCCGGTACGTCGGTCACCGTGCAGGGCGTCGCCAGCCTGGGCAGCAACGACGCTGCCGACCGGGAGCCCGTCACCCAGGCCGTCCTCGACCGGGTGAAGGCCGTCGACGGGGTCCGGGACGCCGCGGGAAACATGAGCGTCCAGACGCAGCTGGTCCTGCCCAATGGCAAGGTCTACGGCACGGGTGGACCGCCGACGATCGGGGTCACCATGAACCCGGGCAGCCCGCAGGAGTCGCTACGCCTGCGCAGCGGCAAGTCCCCGGTCGGACCGGACCAGGTCGCCGTCGACGCGGCCACCGGCCGGGACGCCCACCTCGCCCTCGGCGACAAGGTCGCGATCCTGGGCAAGGGGACCAAGCACGACGCGACGGTCGTCGGTTTCGTCGGCTTCGCCTCGAGCGACTCCTTCGCCGGGGCGACGCTGGTCGCCTTCGACGGACCGACGTCCCAGGTCGTCCTGGGCACCCCTGGCACCTGGACCAACGTCACCGTCGCCGCAGCCTCCGGCGTCAGCGACCAGCAGCTGCGCGACCGGATCATCCCGGTGCTGCCGAAGGGCGTGGAGGCCGTGACCGCGGCACAGAGCAACGCGGCGCTCTCCCAGCAGATCAGGAAGGCCGTGAGCATCTTCAACCTGGTCCTGCAGGTCTTCGCCGGCATCGCCTTGTTCGTCGGGATGTTCCTGATCTTCAACACCTTCTCGATGCTCATCGCCCAGCGCACCAGGGAGCTCGCCCTGATGCGCGCCCTCGGGGCCAGCCGCGGTCAGGTCACCCGGTCGGTCCTGCTGGAGGCGCTGCTGGTCGGGCTGGTCAGCAGCGTCGGCGGGTTCCTGCTCGGCATCGGGGTGGCGGTCGGCCTCAAGGGCCTGCTCGGTGCCCTCGGCATCGACCTGCCCAGCGGCAGGACCGTGATCGAGCTGCGAACGTTCGTCGTGTGCCTGCTCGTGGGGGTGCTCGTCACCTGCATCGCCGCCCTCATCCCCGCACGGCGTGCCTCGTCGGTCGCACCCGTCCAGGCAATGCGCGAGGCTGGACCCGCCGAGGACCGGTCCCTCGGCCGTCGGGCGATCGCCGGTGGGGTCCTGCTGCTGTTGGGCGTGCTGGCCCTGGTGGCCGGCCTGGGCGGCTCGGGCATCGCCCTCGTGGGGCTCGGCGCCGCCGTGTCCTTCGTGGGTGTCACCGTCCTGTCGCCGCTGTTCGCGCGACCGATCGTGGGACTGCTCGGCCAGCCCTTCGCCAAGCTCGGTGTCCCCGGCGTGCTCGGTCGCGGCAACGCGATGCGCAGCCCCCGCCGTACCTCCGCGACGGCTGCCGCGCTGATGGTCGGGCTGGCGCTGGTCGCGGCCATCAGCACCCTGGGCGCAAGCGTGAAGAAGAGCGTGGTGCATACGGTGGCGGTGTCCTTCGGGGCCGACTTCGTCCTGCACACCGAGCAGTTCCAGCCGTTCTCGCCCGCGGCCGCGAAAGGCCTGGAGGGCAAGGCCGCCCTCGCGGCCGTCGCTGCCTTCCGGCAGGGCAACGCCCGCGTCGGGAAGGCCGGCAAGGTCTCCGTGCAGGGCGTCAACCCCACCGCCCTCACCCAGGTCCTGACCCTGGATGCAGTGCAGGGCGACCTCGCCACGCTGTCCCAGGGCGAGCTCGCCGTGTCGGAGACCGAGGCGTCCAACCTGGGCGTCAAAGTCGGCGAGCAGGTGCCCGTGGAGTGGGCCCGGACAGGTACCCACCCGGTGACGGTCGGGGCGGTCTATGCCGACAACCAGTTCGCCGGTGGCTACCTCGTCTCCGACGCGACCTACGACGCCAACGTCACCAACCAGCAGCTCGTCGTGATCGCGGTCAAGGCCGCCCCCGGGGTCGCCCTCCCCATGGCGCGGGCCGCCATCACGAGTGCGCTCACGGGCTTCCCCAACATCACGGTCCAGGACGAGGCCCAGTTCGTGAAGAGCCAGGGCAACCAGATCGACACCTTGCTCAACATCGTCATGATCTTGCTCGCGCTCTCGGTCGTCATCGCCATGCTGGGCATCGTCAACACCCTCGCGCTGTCGGTCGTCGAGCGGACCCGCGAGCTTGGCCTGCTGCGCGCCGTGGGCCTGCAACGTCGCCAGCTCCGCCAGATGATCTATGCCGAGAGCGTCGTCATCGCCGTCTACGGCGCGATCCTGGGCATCGCCATCGGGCTCGCCTTTGGGTACGCCCTGACCCTCGCCCTGCATGACCAGGGGGTCACCGAGTTCGCCGTCCCCGTCGTGAGACTGGCGGTGGTGCTGCTCGTGGCAGCCGTCGGCGGGATCCTCGCCGCGGCCCTGCCGGCGCGCCGGGCAGCGCGCCTCAACGTCCTCGAAGCGGTCGCCTCCACCTGAGAGCTCCTCACACTGGGCTGCGTTCGTCGCCCGTCACGTCACGGCGCGAACAGGGTTCGGCGAGGCCAACCGTCGAAGACGGCTGGAAGCGTCGGCGCAGCACGTCCTGCGCGGGCATCTCCAGCCATCGGAAGGCCAGTGCCGACAGCATGAACACGACTCCGAGATAGGTAAGCAGAAACCACACCCGCTCAACAGGCACCGGCCAGCCAGCGGCGGTGAGGGCAGTCATCGCCGCGATCTGTACGGGGAAGTGCAACAGGTAGCTGCTGTAGGTCAGGTTGCCGAGCGCCTGTGCTGCGCGACTGAGCTTGCGGGAAACGTGGGCGGCAGCCGCTATGTAGACCGTGACAGTCGCGAGGCCGATGTAGGCCAGTGCATCCGGGACCGGCGCCTGCAGTAGCGCGACCACGCCAACCGGAACAGCGAGGGCTGCCAACAGCAGCGTCGGCCGTTCAGCTCTGGTGTGCTGCACACCGACGAGCACAAAGGCGGCGAGCCCGCCGGCGTAGAAGTACGCAAAGGCGTCGAGCCAGGGGTGGTTGACGCCGAAGTGGGCGAAGGCGGCCCAGGACAGAACCACCCCGACGTTGACAACCGAACGGGCGCTGACGTGACGCAACACAAGAAAGAAGCCGCAATACACCAGCACCTCAACGGACACCGACCATGTTGGTCCGTTGAAGCTGAGCTCGCGCGCGCTCGGCCAAGCGCCCGCGTAGGCGAGCTGTAGCAAGAAGTGCGGGACGTCGTTGTTGCCGTACACGAAAGTCTGGCCGTCGTGCTGAGCGGCGTACCCAGCCTGTAAGGCCGTGACCAGCAGCAGTGTCGCCAGGTGCAGCGGGTAGAGCCGGGAGAACCGCCGAATGAGGAAGCGCCACCCGCCCACCGCGTGGTCACGGATCAATACCCGATAGTTCCAGAAGAAGATGAAGCCGCTGAGGCACCAGAACAGCTCCACGCCCAGCGAGCCACGTGCATAGATCACCCCGAGCAGCCCGTATAGCGGCTGCTCGGTCTGCACGTACCCGACTGGCTTCTGGCCCACGCGGTAGAAATGCTGATAGTGAAAGATGAGCACGGACAGAGCCGCCAGAAAACGCAACACCTCGACGCCCAGGAGCTGGCCGCGATAACGAGGAGCAGTGCTCGGGGCGAACATCCCAGAAGCATGCACCCCCTCTCATCCAGTCTCTGGAACCTCCCCTGCCGCTTTCGCCTTACCCCGACCCCCTCAGCTCTGGTGAACGCAGGTTCACTAGGGTGAGCCCACCTACGACCTCCTGGAGCAAACAGTGCTGGACCTTGCGGGAACCTCGTCGATCATCACCGGTGGCGCCTCCGGCCTCGGCGAGGCGGCGGCGCGCCAGCTCGCCGCCCGAGGTGCCAAGGTCGTGATCCTGGACCTCAATGACGACAAGGGCGTCAAGGTCGCCGGCGACATCGGCGGCACCTACCTCCGGGCCGACGTCACCGAGACCGAGCAGGTCATCGCCGCCATCGCTGCCGCGGAGGAGCTCGGTCCGCTGCGCACCGCCGTGGCTGCTGCCGGCATCGGCTGGGCGGCTCGCACCGTCGGCCGCGACGGTACCTATGAGTCCGCGTTCAGCCTGGACGACTTCAAAAAGGTCAACAACGTCAACCTGATCGGCGTCTTCAACACGGTCCGCCTCACGGCCACCGCGATGGGTCGGCTCGACGCCGTCGACGCCGACGGCAGCAAGGGGGCCATCGTCACCCTCGCCTCTATCGCCGCCTTCGACGGCCAGATCGGACAAGCCGCGTACTCCGCCAGCAAGGGCGGCATCGTCGGGATGACGCTCCCGATCGCCCGCGACCTCGCCGCCGTCGGCGTCCGCATCAACTGCGTCGCCCCCGGCCTGATCGACACCCCGATCTACGGCGAGGGCCCCGCATCGGAGGCGTTTAAGGACACCCTCAAACGCGATGTCGTGTTCCCCAAGCGTCTTGGCACCGCCGACGAGCTCGCCTCGATGATCGTCGAGCTGCTCACCAACAGCTATGCCAACGGCGAGACGGTGCGCCTCGACGGCGCAGCCCGGCTCCAGCCCAAGTAGCCCTAGAACCAGTAGGTCGCCTCCTCCTGCAGCGCGAGCGCCGCGAGCTGGCGTCCACACAACGCACCCACCACGTTGCCGGTTCCGCTGTATCCACCCGCAGCAAACACGCCCTGCCGTACCTCGCCGAGGAACGGCAGGGCGTCACGTGTGTATCCCACCGACGCCGCCCACCGGTGCGTCACCGGCGCCTTCACGCCGAGCTCCTCCCGCAAGAACTGCGTGAGCCGCTGCTGGACCGGGCTCGAGGGCTCGGTCGACGTGGTCTCCTCCTCGTCCCCGCCGACGTCCCGGAAGCCGCCCAGTGCCAGCCGACGGTCCGGGAGCTGCTGCCAGTACTCATACCCGCCCCGCAGGTAAACCGGCCGGCGCACGTCAACCTCCTCGGTCGGCGCCGTCGCCAGCATCTGCAACCGCACCGTCCTGACGGTGTCGGCGAGCTCGGGCAGGACGACGTCCAGCTGACCGTCGACGGCGACGAGGACCGCCCCGCATCGGACGGTCCCTGTTGGCGTCGTCACGATGCCGGGCCCGATCGCTTGTGCTGCCGTGCTCTCGAACAGCCGCGCACCCCTGCCGGTGGCCGCCGAGGCGAGGCTTCGGCAACGAGTCAGGGGCTGCATGGCGCCGTCGGCTGGGAAGAGCAGGCCACGGCCCTCGGCCCCGTCGTACTCCTGGACGGCGAAGCCGTCGGCTCTCATCGCTGCGAGCTGGGCAGCGCAGTCCTGAAGGCCATCTTCCGTCCGCTCGATGCGCAGTGATCCACTGCGCTGCAGACACTCTGGCGTCGCTGCCTCGATCCGGTCGAGCTCCTGAAGAGTGCTCGAGAACAGCGCCGCGGCCCTGGCGCGCCCGATCGTGGCAACCATCTCGTGGTGCGGATGGGCGAGCCCGGCGAGCAGGAAGCCTCCGTTGCGGCCGGCCGCGCCCCCACCGACCTGACCCGCGTCGAGTCCGACGACGCTAGCCCCCCGGTCGAGCAGCTCGGTGACCGCCGTGAGCCCGGACCCGCCGAGCCCCACCACGCAGA
>JANXUE010000224.1 GCA_025352005.1 Frankiales bacterium | reverse complement strand
CAACGCTCTGGTGAAGGCGCATGGTCGCCTCAGTGATGCGTAGGCGCGTTTCGTCGACAGCTTCCTGTCGCGCCCGCATCGTGTACGTCCGCGTCGGGGAAGCTCGCTGTGGTGACACCACTCTTGACGCCTCCGTTGACGAAGAGGACAGTACTTTCACTATACAGATGTGTTCACTTGATTTCCCCTCCGGAGGCCACTCGATGACAGTTATTCTTCCGACCACGCTCGCCGACGCAACAGCGCTAGGCCGGTCGCTGCCGCTTACTGTGCTCCATCGACCTCATGGCCCGGACCGGCCAATCGGATCCATCGGTGTCGGCTTCCGCCTTAACGGCGATCAGACCGGCGGCCAGGTCGCCATCGTGGAACATCCCTTCCCACCCGGAGCCTTGGTGCCTCCCCACGTCCATACCCGTGAGGACGAGTTTTCCATCGTGACCGCTGGCGTCATCGGATTTCGGTCCGGATCGGACGAGGTCGTCCTCGAAGCTGGTGGCTACATCAGCAAGCCCCGGGGTGAGTTGCACACCATGTGGAATGCGGGACCAGACGAAGCCCGGATGATCGAAGTCATCACGCCGTCCGGATTCGAAGGCTTCTTCCGAGAATTGGCGGAGGTGTTTGAGGCCGGACCACCTGACCCAACCTCTCTGGGATCATTGGCAGCCTCCTATGGCTTGTTCTTCGACCCCACCTGGGTCCCCGAACTCATGGCCAAGTACGGGCTCAACTCTCCGTTCGGATGACTGAACATGCGGCCTTCGGGGGGACTGCGGCAGGTCGTACCTGACGACGAGCGGATCGCTTTGCGGCCGATGGCGGACCGTCGTCGTGAGCTGGTGCGCTCGCGCGCTCGGGACCAGGCAACCACGGGAGCAGGCCGCGAGGAAGAAGGCGCCCCTCAGGAGGGGAGCGTGGCCGTGAAGACTTCCTCCCGCAGACCCAGGTCGATCACGGTCTGGCGGCGGTCGGTCCAGACTGGGTGCACGACGCCATTCCCGGCTGCCAGGCCCTCGTAGTCGCCGTACTGGTTGCCAGAGTCCACGCTCGGGGAGCAGCAGCTCTCATCGGTGGATGCCGTGGCGACGGGAGCAGCTGTCAAACTGCCACCGACCTTTCCACGTGCCAGGGTGTAGCGGGTCGCTGTCGCGCCGTGGGTGCCGGTGTCGTAGTAGGAGACGTCCAGCGCTCCTGTGGACTGGTCAACGGCGAGCCACTGGTTGAACTGGTCGCCACCGGCCGGGACCGGGGTGGAGGACCAGGTCGCGCCGCCGTCGGTCGAGGCTGCGACGTACACACTCGTTGAAGCGCTGGAGCCGTTGGTGTAGCCGCATACCAGGGTTGCCCTGTCCGAGCGGGTTGCCCTGTACGAGCCGCAGGAGGGGTAGACCAGCGCAGCGCGCGTCGCCTGGGCCGCGACGGCGAAGTCGAAGCCATTCACCGTGGCGACAGTGTGCCGGGCCGAGAACGTGGCGCCGCCGTCCGTCGACGACACGTCGACGATCGCTCCGTGGGCGTAGTCCTGCCAGGCGACATGCAGGACACCGGCATCGGTGACGTAGGGATCGGCACCGATGCCACCTGTCTTGCCGGTGAAGTCCCCGCTGACGGCGATGGGTGCTGAGAAGGTCAGCCCCCCGTCATCAGAGAAGGACAGGACGATGTTGTTGCCGTTTTTGTCCGAGGAGCTGTTGCCGGTCGCGTTGTCCCAGGCGAGGTAGACCCGGTCGTGGTGGGCGGTGCTGGCGTCGATAGTGATCATGGGCTTGTCGTTGAACTGAGCAGACCCGGTCCGCGGTGCGAAGAAGGTGCTCGTCCAGTGCTGGCCGTTGTCGGACGAGCGGGCCACCGCCATCTCGGTGCCGTTGATCGAGCCGCCGGCGGAGAAGAACACCACGATGTACCCGTAGTAGGCGTTCCCCTGCGAGTCGAATGCGATCGTCGGGTCGGAACCGAAATTGAAGCCCCCACTGGTGATCGGAGGGGGCAGCGGGAGGTCGGTGCCCGTGAAGGTTTTCCCGCCGTCGCTCGAGGCCATCGCCCTCATCGGCAGCCGCTGGATCTCGTTGCTGCCGGCAATGACGACGCGGCCGTTGGTGCTGGTCGCGATGAACGTCTCGCTCTGCGACCCGCACTCGTGGCTTGTGTCGACGTTGCCGCCGTAGGCCAGCTGGCCGGTGCTGCCTGAGTTGCCGCTGCAGACAGGCGACGAGCCGTTTGAGATGCTGAGGTACTTGCCGTACCAGGAAGCCCCGTCGTAGCTGGACAGGTTGCCGGCCTGGGCTGACCCGCTGGGAAGGCCAAGGGCGGTGAGAGCTGAGACGACAGTCGTGACGAGCGCGAACGTGGTGCGCTTCATGCGACCTCCCGGGTTAGGGGCGCAGCAGACCACAAAGACACCGCGTTGTCAGGCGCCGAAAACGTCACGAGAGCCCCCACCTGCGGCGGGAGCCCTCGAACGTGCGGTGCAGTGGTCAGGCGTTGGGACGCTTGCCGTGGTTGGCGTTGCTCTTCTTACGGGCGCGGCGCTTGCGACCCTTCTTGGCCATGGGGTTCTCCTCCTGACGCCTGCTCACGGTTTGGCGGCGACCATAAGAGTGCCACAGGCGAGCGGGGGCGCAGTCCTGCCGGCGCGAGCCGACGCCGACGAGTCATGCCGACGAAGACCAGCTGCGCGAGGCCCGCGGTCACCACCACGTCCCCTACGCTCACGACTTCCGGTCGAAACGGCAGCAGCACGGGTACGACGTCGCCGAGCCCCCGCAGGTGGGTCGCCGCGTCGGCCAGCTCGTGTCGCGGGTCCTGTCCGGCGAGTAGGTCCTGGCTGCTGATCCCGGCCCGACCGAGGGCGTCCCGCGAGACCGGCATCGCGCCGTTGGCCCCGACCACCAGAGCATTGGACAGCAGCCCGAGGGCAACCAGCCCGGTGCCCTGGATGCCACGGTTGGCGAGCAGGAAGACACCGACGAGCGCCGCTGAGAGGGCCAACCCCAGGGGGTACGCCGGACCCCCCACCAGCCCGCCTGCCAGCTGCACCAGCACGGCAGCCACGACGAGGCGTCCACGTTGCAGGGACAGCGAGCCAAGCCGCGCCAGGTTGCCCCCGGCCGCGTAGCCCAGGGCGAGGGCCACCATCAGGGCGAGGGCAGCGAGGAGCACCCCGATAGTGTCGCCGTTGCGAGCGGGGAGCAGCCCCGCCGACACCCGCTGGGGACTGATGTGAGCGACCTTGTCGTGACCCGCGAGGGCCTGGTGCTGCGGCTCCACCTGGACCGCGAATCCAAGCGCAACGCTCTCAACGGCGAGATCCTCAGCGGGATGCTGGCGGCGGTGCAGGATCCGGGTGACGCCCGGGCGATCCTCATCACCAGCGCAGGGGAGAAGGTCTTCTGCGCGGGGGCCGACCTGGTGCAGATGGCGCCCGACGCCACCGGGCTCGAGGTGCACGAGAGCCGCGGCCTGCTCCGCGAACTGGTTTTGGCGATGCAGGCCTGCCCGCTGCCGATCGTCGCCAGCGTCCAGGGGCTGTGCCTGGCCGGCGGGGTCGCGGTCCTCCTCGGCGCCGACATCGTCCTCGCGGCCGACACCGCTGCGATCGGCCTCCCGGAGGTCGACCTCGGCATCTGGCCCTTCATGGTCAGCGCCCTGCTCGGGCGGCACGTCAGTCCCAAGCGGGCCATGGAAATGATGCTCAGCGCGCGTCGGGTGCCGGCGGCCGAGGCCCTCGAGATGGGGCTGCTCAGCCGGGTGGTGCCGTTCGACGACCTGCAGCGGGAGTCCCTCGCTCTGGCGCAGTCCCTCGCCGCCAAGCCGCCGGTGGCGGTGCGGCTGGGCAAGCGGGCGTTCCTGGACGCCATGGAGTCCTCCCTGCCGGCGGGACTGGCCGCGATGCAGGCCCAGCTCTCGCTGCTCAACTCGACCGAGGACGCTTCCGAGGGCATCGGTGCGTTCCTGCAGAAGCGCACTCCGCAGTGGAAAGGTCGCTAGCCGTACCGCCCAGGGCCGGGTCGCCGTACCCTCAAGGCATGACCGACGAGACCCCGCAGGAGAAGGTCGACGGCACCGCCAGCCACGACCCCAAGCACCCCGCCAAGCTGCTCGAGTTCATGAGCACGGGATGGGCCGACCGCGACGCGAGCCTGCCCGCTGAGGCGGAGGCGGCGCCACTGAGACAGGCCCGACGGGAGCGGCTCGCCGCGGCCTACCCGGGGGAGGTCCTGGTGGTCCCGAGCGGGGGCTTCAAGGTCCGCGCCAACGATACGGACTACCCGTTCCGGCCGGGCAGTGACTTCACCTGGCTGGTCGGCTCGCGCGAGCCCGACGCCGTTCTGGTGATCGGCGCCGACGGCGAGCAGGTGCTCTACCAGTCGCCGTCCTGGGACCGCATGACGCCGGCGTTCTTCACCGACCGAAACGGCGAGCTGTGGGTCGGGCCGCGCCCGTCCCTCGACGCGGTGACCGCGGAGCTCGGCATCACCACCCGGCCGCTGGAGGAGCTCGAGAAGCTGCAGGGCTCCACCGTCCGCCTCCTGCGCGGGTACGACGCGCGCGTTGCCGGCCTGTTCGAGCTGGTGGAGGCGGCCGACCGCGAGCTCGCGACCTGGCTCGCCGAGGCCCGGCTCGTCAAGGACGACTGGGAGGTCGCGCAGCTGCAGCTCGCCGTCGACGCGACGGTGCTCGGATTCGAGGACGTCGTCCGCGCGCTGCCGTCCGCCGTGGCGACCTCAGAGCGCTGGGCGGAAGGCGTCTTCGGGCTGCGGGCGCGGGTTGAGGGCAACGACGTGGGCTATGGCTCCATCTGCGCCGCCGGCGCGCACGCCTGCACCCTGCACTGGACCGACAACGACGGTGCGGTCCGGCCCGGTGAGCTGATCTTGCTGGACATGGGGGTCGAAGGGCGCGAGCTCTACACCGCTGACGTCACCCGGACGCTCCCGGTCAACGGGACCTTCTCGGCCCGGCAGCGGCAGGTCTACGACCTGGTCTACCGCTCGCAGGAGGCGGCGCTCGCCGAGTGCAAGCCCGGCGCCCCCTTCCTGGCGCCGCACAAGGCAGCGATGAAAGTTCTCGCGCAGGGCCTGGAGGCGCTGGGGATCGTCGAGTCTGCCGAGGAGGTGCTGGACGAGGAGGACAAGCGTTACAGCCGTTGGACGCTGCACGGTGTCAGCCACATGCTCGGCCTCGACGTCCATGACTGCGCGTTGGCCCGTAACGACAACTACCGGGACGGCACCCTGCAGGTCGGCTACGTCCTCACGGTCGAGCCGGGGCTCTATTTCCAGCCCGACGACCTCCTCGTCCCGGAGGACCTACGCGGCGTCGGCGTGCGGATCGAGGACGACATCTTGATCACTGCGGACGGCTACGTGAACCTGTCGGCGGCGCTGCCTCGCGACCCCGACGGCGTCGAGGCCTGGATGGCGTCCCTGCTGTGACGGCCTAGCCCGGACGGCGGAGTCAAGATCGGCCCACTGCGCGCCGAAGCACACTGCGTGACCACCTCAATCGAGCCCTTCCTCCGCGCTCTGGTGGAGTGCGGCGGCTCCGACCTGCACTGCAAGGTCGGCTCGCCCCCTCGCGTCCGCATCGATGGCCGGCTGCGCAAGCTGCAGACACGGGACCTGACCAGCACCGACACCGAGCAGATGGTCACCGAGGTGCTCCGCGAGGACCTCATCGACACCTTCACCCGCACGAACGAGGCCGACTTCGCCTACTCGCTGGCGGGTGTGGGGCGCTTTCGCGTCAACGCGTTCCGCTCCCGCGGGTCCGCTGGGCTGGTCTTTCGGCGGGTCTCCGTCGGCGCCATCCCGCTTTCCGAGCTCGGTCTGCCGCCAGTGCTCGCCTCGCTGGCCATGGAGCCTCGGGGACTGGTGCTCGTCACCGGGCCGACCGGCTCCGGGAAGACCACCACCCTGGCGGGCATGATCGACCACGTCAACAGCAACAAAGAGGTGCACATCGTCACGATCGAGGACCCGATCGAGGTGCTGCACTTTGACAAGATGGCCATGGTCAACCAGCGTGAGGTCCGGGTCGACACCGAGGACTTCGTCACCGCCATGCGGGCCGCCATGAGGCAGGACCCCGACATCATCCTGGTCGGCGAGATGCGCGACCACGAGACCGTCAAGGCCGGCCTGGCCGCCGCCGAGACCGGCCACTTCGTCATGTCGACCCTGCACACGACCGACGCCGCCGAGACAATCAACCGCGTCATCGACTTCTTCCCGCCGCACGAACAAAAGCAGGTCCGCCTCGCCTTGGCTGCCTCCCTGCGCGGAATCGTCTGCCAGCGCCTCGTGCCTCGTGCCGACGGAGAGGGCCGCTGTGTCGTCATGGAGATCGCGGTCAACACGGGCCGCATCGCCGACGCCATCGCCGACCCGGACAAGACCTCGACAATCCCGGCGCTCATCGCCGACGGTGCCTACTACGGGATGCAGACCTTCGACCAGCATCTGGTCTCGTTCATCCGCGATGGTGTCATCACGATGGAGGCCGCGATGTCGGCGTCCACGTCCCCGCACGACCTCACCGTCGAGCTGCGCCGCCTCGGCCTGGTCGCCTGAGGTTCGCTACCCCTCCAGGGTGCCGTGCTCGATGCAGCGGGCTGACCAGCCGGTCGGATGCACCTGCACGACCATCCGGCGCCGACACCGGGCGCAGTAGCGCGGCGGGTCGAGCTCAAGGGCACGCCCGCACGCCTCGTGCCCGCCGTCGAGACCCCTCCCGCAGAAGCCGCAGAAGCTCAGCGGCAGGGCGTAGGTCAGCAGGTCCACTCCCGGCTCCGGCGACCAGTCGTCCGCGGGTGTCCTGGTGAAGCCGAGCCGCTCGTACACACGGTGCGCCGCTGTCATCGTCGCCTGCGTCGAGAGCCGTACGACGGTGCAGCCGGCCTCCCGCGCGGCGTCGAGGCAGGCCAGCACCAGCGCGTTTCCCACCCCTTGCCCACGGGCGGAGGGGGAGGTCACCAGCATCCGGATCACGGCCTCGTCCGGGGCCGCCGTCTCGGCGAAGCCGCTCCCACCGAACGCGAGGGTCACGGTCCCCACGAGGGCGCCATCCACGACGGCCACGAGCAGCAGGGCCTGTTCGGCGCGGGTCACCGCGTCCCGCAGTGTTGCGGCGTACCCGCCGTCGGCGCCGTTGACATAGCCCTCGGCAACGTAGGTGTCGGCGGTCAGGTCACCGATGGCCGCCAGCTCGGTGGGCAGGGCAGTGCGGACCTCGAGCACGCCACCGTGTCTACCGCATGTGCCAGCGCCTTGCCTTCACGGAAGCTGCTCGACCTCCGCCCGCACGTCGCAGGTCACCAGGTGGTCGTTCACCAGGCCGCACGCCTGCATCAGGGAGTACGCCGTGGTCGGACCGACGAAGGTGAAGCCCTTCGTCTTCAGCACCTTGGACAGCTCCACCGACCCAGGGGTCGTGGCAGGCACATCCTTCCAGGTGCGCGGCGTCGAGGCCTGGTCGCGGTAGGACCAGATGAGGTCCGCCAGCCCGCCGTCGGACCGCAGCGCGATCGTCGCGTGTGCGTTGGTGATGCAGGCCTGCAGCTTGGCGCGTGCCCGTATCAGCCGGGCGTCCAGCATCAGCGGTTCGAGGTCGACGTCGACGACGAGCTCCGGGTCGAAACCGTGGAACACCTCGCGCAGAGCCGCCCGCTTGCGAAGTACGGTGATCCAGGCCAGCCCGGCCTGGAACCCCTCGAGGCAGACCTTCTCGTAGAGCTGTTGCTCGGTGCGCTGGGGCCGCCCCCACTCGGTGTCGTGGTAGGCCTCGTACAGCGGGTCACCGTCGCCGAAGCACCTCATCGGCAGGCCCTCACGACAGGGACCGCACGATTGCTCCGGTCACGGCGGCAAGGTCTGACTCGGTCGAGATGTACGGCGGCATCGTGTACACCAGCCGGCCGAAGGGCCGCACCCACGCCCCCTCGTCGACCAACCTCGGCTGCAGGACCGCCATGTCACAGGGCTGCTCGAGCTCCACGACTCCGATGGCTCCGAGGACCCGGACGTCGGAGACTCCCGGCAGGTCCCGGGCCGGCGACAGGCCGCTTTCCAACGAGGCGCTGATCCGGGCCACCGTCCCGCGCCAGTCCTGGTCCAGCAGCAGCTGCACGGAGGCCTTCGCGACCGCGCAGGCAAGGGGGTTCGCCATGAACGTCGGCCCGTGCATGAACGTGCCGCCGTCGGCGCAGACCCGCTCTGCGACCTCATCCGAACACAGCACCGCGCCCATCGTCATAGTGCCGCCGGTGAGCGCCTTGCCGAGGCACAGGATGTCCGGCACCGCTGCTCCCGGGCCGGCGTGGTCCATGCCCCACAGCTCTCCGGTCCGCCCGAAGCCGGTCGCGATCTCGTCGAAGACCACGAGCGCCCCGTGTGCGCGGACCAGCTCCACCAGGCCACGCAGGTAGGCGGGTGAGTACCACCGCATCCCACCGGCACCCTGCACGATCGGCTCGATGATCACGGCCGCGAAGTCCTGCTGTGCGAGCGCTTTGGCCACGTCGTCGAGGTCGCCGTCCGCCAACGCCTCGTCGTACAGGGGGCGGGGTCGGGGGAGGAAGACCTGCTCGACGACATGCCCTCGGAACATCCCGTGCATGCCGTCGGGGTCGGTCACCGACATCGCCCCGGCGGTGTCGCCGTGGTAGCCGCCGCGGACCGTGAGGAACCGCGGACGGCCGGTCGCCTGAACCGCCAGCTTGAGGGCGACCTCGACGGCGACGGACCCGGAGTCGGCGAAGAAGACGCGGGTGAGGGACGGGTCGACGATCGACACCAGCAGCTCGGCGAGCTCCACCGCCGGAGCGTGCGTGAGCCCGCCGAACATCACGTGCGCGAAGCGGTCGACCTGCGCCTTCAGGGCCGTGTCCAGCGCGGGGTGGCGGTAGCCGTGGATCGCGGCCCACCACGACGACATGCCGTCGGTGACCCTGCGGCCGTCCTCGAGGGTGAGGGTCACCCCGCAGGCGTCGACCACCCCGAACAGGGGCGACGCGACCGACGAGGCGTAGGGATGCCAGAGGACGCGGTGATCGCGCTCGACCAGACCCGTCACAGGGACTGCGACAGGCCCTTGAGTGGCATTTTGAGCTCGCTCAGCATGGCGATGTCCTCGGTCGCGGGACGGCCCAGCGTCGTGAGGTAATTGCCGACGATCACGGCGTTGATGCCGCCCAGCATGCCGTCCTTGGCGAGGTCGCCGAGGGTGATCTCGCGGCCGCCGGCGAAGCGCAGGATCGTCCGGGGGAGGGCAAGGCGAAAGACGGCGATCGCACGCAGGGCGTCGTTGGCGTCCATGACCGGCAGGTCACCGAACGGCGTACCGGGCCTGGGGTTGAGGAAGTTCAGCGGGACCTCGTCGGGCTCGAGCGCCGCGAGCTGGGCCGCGAACTCGGCGCGCTGCTCGAGCGTCTCACCCATGCCCAGGATGCCGCCGCAGCAGACCTCCATGCCGGCCTCGCGAACCATGCGGAGGGTCTCGAAGCGCTCCTCCCAGGTGTGGGTGGTGACGACGTTCGGGAAGTGGGAGCGGGCCGTCTCGAGGTTGTGGTTGTAGCGGTGCACGCCCATCGCCGTCAGGTCATCGACCTGCTCCTGGGTCAACATGCCAAGCGAGCAGGCGATCTGGATGTCGACGGCCTCCCGGATCGCGGCGACCCCTGCACGGACCTGCTCCATGAGCCGGGCGTCGGGACCGCGGACGGCGGCGACGATGCAGAACTCGGTGGCGCCCGTGGCGGCGGTCTCGACGGCGGCCCGCACGAGCGAGGGGATGTCCAGCCAGGCGGCCCGGACGGGTGAGGGGAACAGTCCGGACTGGCTGCAGAAGTGACAGTCCTCGGGGCAGCCACCGGTCTTGAGGCTGATGATCCCCTCGACCTCCACCTCCGGGCCGCAGTGCCGCATCCGCACCTCGTGCGCGAGTTGCAGCAGATCGGGCAGCCGGTCGTCGGGCAGCAGCAGACATTGCAGCGCCTGCGCCTGCGTGAGGCCGACGCCCTGGTCGAGCACCTGCCCGCGGGCGACGTCGAGGACGTCGGGCTCGTCCCGGGTGCCAGCGGGGTCGGTCAGCAGCTCAGTCACCAGACAACTGTCCCAGAGTCCCCGCGACCAGCCACGACCCGGGTACGGAGATCTCAGGGTGCCCAGGTGCGGCCGAAGGCGCGGGCGTCGAACGCGCCGCCCAGCTGCGGCCCGATGCCGGCCCGGGCCACCTGCAGGAAAGCCTCCCGGCCGAGGGTTCCGCTGCCTTCCGGGACAGCCCCGAGCAAGGGACGGGCGGCCAGGGTCTCGAGGTCGCGGACGTTGGACCGCTCGGCCAGGCCGGGGTCGGCCGGCCAGGAGCCGAGCACCAGGCCGGCCAGGTCCAGTCCGCGGTGAGCCATCGCCTCCAAGGTCAGAGCGGTGTGGTTGAGCGTGCCCAGTCCGGCACCGACGACGACCAGCACGGCGGCGTGCAGGCCCCGGGCGAGGTCCGCGAGCGTCGTACCGTCCTCGTCGAAGCGCACCAGGAGACCTCCTGCACCCTCGACCAGGACCAGGTCGTGGTCCAGCCGCAGGACAGCGTCGTACAGCACGACAGGGTCCAGCGGGGCCAGGCGGGACAACCGTGCGGCCGCGGCCGGCGACAGCGGGTCGGGGTAGCGGACCAGCTCGACGACCTCCGACACCCCCGCTAGGCGGGTGACGTCGGCCAGGTCGCCGGGCTCGCCCGTGGCCACACCGGTCTGCGCCGGTTTGACGACCGCGCAGCGCCCCCCCCGGTCCAGGGCGAGTGCGGCGACCGCAGCGGTCACGACGGTCTTGCCGACGCCCGTGCCTGTGCCGGTGACGAACAGGACAGCCACAGGTTCTCCTCAGGGGCAACACCTGTTGTTCAGGTGATGTGTGCCGTGCAGCCGCCCACGAACGGCAACGCAGGCGAAGACTTCAGCGTCCCATTGGAGCTCGTCCACGTCCTGCAGCCTAGGCTCGAGGGGTGTCGACTCTCGCGGAGCTCGTCCGGGCGCGTACCGACCTCACGCGGCTCGACCTCGAGCACCTACAGCGGCTCGTGGCCGAATGGCAGCTGGTCGCCGACCTGTCCTTCGCCGATCTCGTCCTGTGGGTGCGCAGCCTTGAAGGACACTGGGTCGCGGTGGCGCACATGCGGCCGACGACCGGCCCGACGGCCTACCCGCTCGACGTGGTCGGCGTGGAGGTCGACGACAGTCCCGATGTGGAGCGGGCCTGGCGCGGGGGCCGCATCGTCCGGGACGGGCATCCGGCCTGGCCGGTCAAGGGTCCGGTGCGGACCGAGGCCATTCCGGTACGCAGGGGCGAGCGGGTGATCGCGGTTCTGTCCCGAGACACGAACGTGGGCCTCGCACGGGTGCCCAGCCAGCTCGAGCTGACCTATCTGACAAGCGCCGGTGAGCTCGTGCAGATGGTCGCCGAGGGCACCTTCCCCTTCCCGGGCTCCGACCCTGACCCGGAGCACGCCCCGCGGGTGGGTGACGGTCTGCTGCGCCTGGACCGCACCGGTCACGTCGTCTATGCCTCACCCAATGCGCTCTCGGCCTACCGCCGCCTGGGGGTCACCGGGGACCTGCTGGGGCAGCACCTGGGCCACACCATCGCCCGGTTGTCCGCCGGGCCCGGGCGCCTCGACGAGCCGCGCGGCTCGGCGGCGCTGGCGGCGGCCCTGCGCTTCCGCGAGCCACGCGACAGCGAGGTCGAGGCCCAAGGGGCCGTGGTGCTGCTCCGGGCCCTCCCGATGGTCCCCGGCAACGAGCCCCGCGGAGCCCTCGTCCTGGTCCGGGACGTCACCGAGGTGCGCCGGCGCGACCGGCAGATCATGGGCAAGGACGCGACCATCCGCGAGATCCACCACCGCGTGAAGAACAACCTGCAGACCGTGGCGGCGTTGTTGCGGATGCAGGCCCGACGGATGACCGACCCTGCAGCCCAGGCTGCCCTCGAGGAGTCGGTACGACGGGTCGCGTCGATCGCCGTCGTGCACGAGACCCTCTCGCTGGCCCTCGATGAGAACGTCGCCTTCGATGGCATCGCCGACAAGGTGCTGGCGATGTGCGCGGAGGTCGCGACGACGGGTGCGCCGGTCGTGGTGGTGCGCACCGGGAGCTTCGGGGTGCTGTCGGCCGAGGTGGCGACCCCGCTGTCCATGGTCCTCACCGAGCTGGTCCAGAACGCCGTCGAGCACGCCTACCCGGACCGGCAGGCGGGCCAGATCGAGGTCGGCGTCGAGCGACTGGCGGACGTGGTTCACGTCGAGGTTGTCGACGACGGAGCCGGCCTGCCCGAGGGCTTCGACCTGCTGACCAGCAGTCGGCTGGGCCTGCAGATCGTCAAGGCCCTCGTGGACGGCGAGCTCGGTGGTCAGCTCCTGCTCGAGCCTGCGCCGGGGAAGGGCACCCGGGCCAGGCTCAGCGTGCCGCTGGCTGCGCCGCCACCGGCTGCCGAGCCAGCCTGAGTGAGTTGCTCAGGCCTGGGTTCTCGCCGCCGGTGGGGGGCGGCCGCACGTGGGACTCCCGCGAAGGACGGGGTACGGGGGTCGTGAGGCTCAGGCCGTTTGGACCCGCGTGCGAGCACCGCGACGCTTCAGAGCGCGTCTCTCGTCCTCGCTGGTGCCGCCCCACACGCCTGCGTCCTGACCGGTCTCGAGCGCCCACACCAGGCAGGGCTCGAGCACCGTGCAGCGCCGACAGACGGCCTTCGCATCATCGACCTGGACGGCGGCGGGACCCGTCGTACCGATCGGGAAGAACAGCTCGGGGTCCTTCTCGCGGCAAAGCGCGTGCTGGCGCCAGTCCATCCGATCAAACTCCTCAGCCTCGCGGGTCGCTCCGGGGGGGCGGGCCACAGGGATCCGGTGCGGCTTCGCGCCAGATGTCGTGCGGGGGGGTGCTGTCGTGCGGGGGCGCTGCCTGGCCAGCGGGGCAGGCGCCTCGTCGAACGCGGTTCTACATAATCACCGGTACAGCACGGTGGCAAGGCTTGATCGGCCGTCGCCGCCTACTGGCAGTGTCGCTTTCGTCACGTCCCGTCAGCGTTGCGCCGAGCGTGTCGCTGTGGTGGGGGACCGCGGTGACCCAGATCACGTCCGGTGGCTCAGACCACGACCTCCAGCGCCTGCGGCACGGCGCGCAGGTGGACATACTCCCGATCGCCGAGGTCTTCGCCGTCGAGCTGGAAGGGCAAGGGCAGGTCCGCCCGCAGCGTCAGCTCGGGTAGGTCGTGCAGGCTCACCACACGCCTGCCGCGCGGACGCGGCTCCTTGGCCAGGATCTGCCGCAGGTGACGCAAGATGGCGACCAGGGGCGTGGTGGTGAGCCCGAAGACATCGAGGCCGGTGTCGAAGGACGCGTCGGGGCACGGGCGGACCGCACGCCCACCGAGGAACGTCCACGGGTCGGCCTGGCAGACCAGCGCCAGGGCAAGGCGGACCGGGTCCTCGCCGTCCTGCTCCAGGGTCAGGACCGGACGGTGATGGGCGTTACCGAAGTAGAACTCGCGGACGGCGGAGCGGATGTAGAGCGGCTGAGTCGCCGCGCGCCCCTTGGCCCGTGCCTTCTCGACGCGGCGCACCGCACCCGCGTCGAGCCCCAGGCCGGCGTTGAAGGTGAACCAGCGGTCGTTGGCCTGCGACAGCCCGATGGTGCGCCGGCGATCCTCCAGGAGGCCCTCCAGCAGCTGGCTGGTGGCCTCGATAACAGAGTTCGGCATGCCCAGGGCACGGGCGAAGACGTTGGTGCTGCCCGCAGGTACGACAGCCAGGGCGGGCAGCCCCGACTGCGGTCCGTCCTGGAGCAGGCCGTTGACGACCTCGTTGACCGTGCCATCGCCGCCGAGGGCTACGACCACATCCAGACCGTCGAGCGCGGCCTGCCGGGCCAGCTCGGTGGCGTGGCCGCGGTGGGTCGTCTCGACGACGTCGAGCTTGACCTCGCTGGCCAACGCGTGGGCGAGGACGTCGCGGAGCCGCACCGACGTGGTGGTCGCCTTGGGGTTGACCACGAGGAGCGCGCGCATGCCATCACGATACCGGGGCACTAGCGTGCGCCCGTGCCTGCAGCCCGTGTCCCCCTGGTCCGCCGGCTCGCCCTGCTGCTGGCCCTCGAGGGGGTGGCGCTGGTTGCGGTCGGCATCGGGTACGCCGTCGTCGGGCTGTCCTCGGGCGCCGACCGGGCACCGATCGAGCTGGCCTCCGGCGCGGCTGTCCTCACCGGCCTGCTGCTCCTGCTGTTGGCCCGCGCCGTGGACCGGAGCCGGCCGTGGTCGAGGTCGCCCGCCGTGGTTATCAACGTGTTTCCCTTCCCGCTCGGTCTGACGCTGCTTGACGCGGGCGTTTGGTGGGTCGCGTTGCCGATGGTCGCGCTCGCCGGGTCGGTGCTCTACCTGTTTGCGACACCGGACCTACGCGAGCGGTTTCGCGAACGCGCCTGAGCGAAACTGTCGTCCAGGTGCTCCGGTCAGTCCTCAGCCAGCAGGCCGACGCGGAGCTGGGCCAGCGTGCGAGCGAGCAGCCGCGACACGTGCATCTGGCTGATCCCCAGGTCGTTGGCGATCTGCGACTGCGTCATGCCGCCGAAGAACCGGAGCATCAGAATGCGCTTTTCCCGCGCCGGCAGCTTGTCCAGCAGCGGCTTGAGCGACTCGCGGTACTCCACGCCTTCAAGCGCCTCGTCGATCATGCCGAGGGAGTCGGCCACCGCCGGCGAGTCGTCGTCACCGCCGTCCGGGGCGTCGAGCGACACGGCGGAGTAGGCGTTGGCAGACTCGAGCCCTTCGAGGATCTCCTCCTCGGTCAGTCCGAGGTAGCCGGCGAGCTCGGCCACCGTGGGGGCGCGACCGTTCTTCTGGCTCAGGTCGCTGGTCGCCTTGGTGAGGCTGAGCTTGAGCTCCTGCAGCCGCCGGGGGACCCGGATCGCCCAGCCCTTGTCACGGAAGTGCCGCTTGATCTCGCCGACGATCGTCGGAGTCGCGTACGTCGAGAACTCCACCCCCCGCTCGAGGTCGAAGCGGTCGACCGACTTGATGAGGCCGATCGTGGCGACCTGCACGAGGTCGTCCAGCGGCTCACCCCGGTTGCGGAAGCGGCGGGCAAGGTACTCGACCAGCGGCAGGTGAATCTCGACCAGCTGGTCACGCAGCCGGGCCCGCCTGGGGTCGTCCTCGGGCAGCGAGTGCAGCTCGACGAACATCGCACGCGCCTTCGCCCGGTCGGCCGCGATCCGCTCGCTGCGAACGGAGGAGACCTCTGCGGTTGCTGCGACGACGTCGGGGTCGGTCGCGAGGTCGGTCTCGACCTCGGCGTCCTGGGTGGGGTCAGGGTCGGCAGGCCTGAGAGCCTGCTCCGGGGTGCTCACTGCGACGCAACCTCACGCCGCTTTTGCAGGGAGATCGTGACGTTCTTGTCCGCATCGACGCTGCTGTCGACCTGCCCCGCGAGGGCCGTCAGGACGGTCCACGCAAAGGTGTCCCTCGACGGCTCGGTCCCGTCGGTCGTGGGGACCTTGACCGAGATGGCAATGGCCTCGGGGGACAACTCGAAGGAGCACTCGAGGTCGGCGCCGGCGATGGCGTGCGACAGCAGCATCGCGCAGGCTTCGTCGACGGCGATGCGCAGGTCCTCGATGTCGTCCAGCGTGAAGTCGAGGCGGGACGCGAGTGAGGCGGTGGCGGTTCGCAGGACCGACAGGTAGGCACCTTGCGCGGGCAGCCGCAGCACGACGACATCACGGACGGCTGCAGCCGCCATCGTGCCTGAGCCCTGGTCCTGGCTCCTCGTTTCCGCCACGTCCCCGCCTGTCTGTTTGTGGGCACACGGTTGCCCCCCCAGGTGAACCCTGCCCGGAAGTGAGCCTCCTACACGTGTGACGAAGGTCAACTCGCGGGGTGGCCAAGGGGCTCGAGGTGCGAGCTGAGCCGCCTGGCAAGGTGTGTCACGTGGATGCCCCGACTGCCGACGACCTGCCCCGGGCAGGCGCGTCGCCGCTGCCTGCACTGCTCGTCGTCGTCGCTGTCGGCGGTGCCTTGGGCTCGCTGGCCCGCTACGGCCTGGTGTTGGCGGCTCCGCACCTCGCGACGACGCTGGCCATCAACGTGGTCGGGTCGTTCCTGCTGGCTGTCCTCGTCGCCGTCGGACCGAAGGGGTACTGGTCGAGGCCGTTCCTCGGCAGCGGTGTCCTCGGCGGCTTCACGACGTTCTCAGCTTTCGCCGTACAGGCGGTGGATGCTTCCTTGCCGACCGGGATTGCCTACGTCGCCGGCACTTTGGTGTTGGGCCTGGGTGCGGCCCAGCTCGGGCTGCAGGTCAGGCGGTGAACGCGCTGCTCGTCGCGCTCGGTGCCGCCGTGGGCACTCCGGTCCGATTCCTGGCAGGCCGGGCCCTGCCGGGTCGGGTCGGCACGCTCGTCGTCAACGTGCTGGGGAGCGCGGTCCTGGGGGTGCTGGTGAAGCCCGCGACGTCGACCTACGCGCTGGTGGGCGTGGGCTTCTGCGGGGCGCTCACGACCTACTCGACCTTCGCGGTCGAGGCTGTCGCCGCCCGTTCCTGGCGGTATGCCGTGTCGACCGTGACTCTGTGCGTCGGGGCCGCGGCGATCAGCCGGTCGGTCTCGGGATGACCGGCACCGACGCGGGGACGACCAGCCGTTCCCGACGTCGTCGAGTAGCTGTCGCTAGGTGCGCGTCCTCAGGTGGGCGAGTTCGTGCGTCGGGCCCGCAGGACCACGTCGACGCTGTGTCCCGCCCCGGCACCGGTCGTGACGTTCCGGGGGCGGTTCTCGCAGGCCTGCACCTCCCAGGCGTCCGGCAGCTCCGCCAGAGCGTCGTCGACGTCGTAGGGCATCACGTAGTCGGCCGGGTCGAAGCCGGCATGCCGGGCGGGTTCGGGGTCGGAGTGGTCGTGGTGCACGAACAGCAGCCTTCCTCCCGGGGCGACGAGATCGAGCAGCCCGCCGTGCAGCAGTTGCACCGTCACGCCGGCCTTCTCGACATACTCCGCAGCCCGGGCCAACGCTACGGCTGAGACGTCGAATGCGGTGACATCCCACTTTCTGTGGGCCAGCCAGATCGCGTCTGCGCCCTCACCGCAGCCGACATCGACCGCCGTACCAGGGGTGGCATCGCTGATCTCCGCGACCAGTACGCCGTTCGGGTTGCCGCTCCACACCTGCTCGACGGCTGAGTAGTGGACGTCCCAGTCGATGCCTTCAGCGCCGACACCATCGTGGTCAGGGGTCACGAGGGGCAACCTAGCTCCGCCGAACCGGCGCGGCCCGGACGGGAGCGCTCCCTGGGCCGGGGTCGCCAGGGCCGCCAGGGGCGAAGTGCGTCGACAGCCGAACGCATCCAGAGTTGACCTGTCGTCAATGCAGAAGGGGTGAAAGGTTGGTGCCGTGTCACGACGAATGAAAGCCCGTCCAGGGCTCCTGGGCGTGCCCCGTGGCAGGCCCAGACCCGGGGTCCGGTCCGTCCGGAGCGACGAGGTCGCCTTCGGACTCGACAACGACATGTGGGCTCACGGGTGGACCCAGGAGCTCGGCCCGATGGCTGCCGCGCCCGGCGCATGAGCGAGGACGTTCTCGGGAGCGACCGGGAGCGCTCGCGGCTCCCTGCCCTGGTCGCTGGAGGGGTGGCGCTGCTCGTGGCTGCGGGCTTCCTCGGTGACCGGGTGTGGCAGGCCCACGAGGTCTCTGTGCTGCGCGCGTGCGTGTCGACAGCCGAGTCGGACCTGGGGGACCTGACCCGGCGGGCGATCGGGGTCGAGGCCTACGCCGGTCCGTCGCTGACGTCACCCTCGGTCCCGGAGTCGGTGCGGCGCAGCCTCGCGACACTGGTGGAGGCAAGTGTGGCCAAGGACCTGCCGCGCAGCCGCGTGGACCGTGAGCACTGCGCCGGGGTTCGGGTGCTGTCCTGGCACGGCGAGGTCGTCACGGCGCGCCGAGAATATGTGCGCTACCTGGACATTCAGGTGGCTCAGCTCAGCCGGGCGACCACCAACCGCGATGCGCTGCATGAGGTCCCAGCGACGGCCGAGCGAGAAGCGGCCGGCGCGGCGCTCGCGCGGATAGGGGTGGACCTGCCGGCGATCAGCACGCTCCCCCAGTAGCCGTGCCTGTCAGCCCTTGAGTCCGCCCGCAAGAAGGCCGCGGACGAAGAAGCGCTGAAGGGCCAGGAACACCGCAACCGGGATCACTATCGAGATGAACGCCCCGGCTGACAGCAGCTGCCAGGCCGTCCCCTGGGTACCGCTCAGGTTCGCGAGAGCCACGGTGAGCGGCGCCACGTCAGGTGTGCCACCGGCGAACGTCAGGGCGACCAGCAGGTCGTTCCAGACCCACAGGAACTGGAAGATGCCGAAGGCCGCCAGCGCTGGGGTCAGGAGCGGCAGGAGCACGCGGAAGAAGATCTGGACATGCTTCGCGCCGTCCATCCGCGCTGCCTCGATGAGCTCGCGGGGGATCTCCTTCATGAAGTTGTGCAGCAGGAAGATGGCCAGCGGCAAGCCGAACATCGTGTGGGAGAGCCAGATCGTCCAGAAGGTGCCGGCCAGGCCTGCCTTGACGTAGAGCGAGAGCAGCGGGATCAGGGTCACCTGGATCGGGACGATCTGCAGGGCGAAGACGACGACGAACAGCAGGTTGCGCCCCTTGAACTCGATCCACGCGAACGCGTAGGCCGCGAGCGACGCGAGGCAGATCGGGATCAGCACCGCGGGGATGGTGATGACGGCCGAGTTGACGAAGAAGTTGCCGAGTCCTCCGCCGCTGGAGCTGAGTGCTTGCCGGTAGTTGTCGAGGGTGAAGGTCGGGTGGCTGAAGAAGGTCCACCAGCCACTCTCATTGATGTCCTTCACCGGCCGGATGGATGTCACCAGCAGGCCGAATGTGGGTGCCGTCCAGACGATCGCAAGGAACACCACGGCGATCGACGCCCACGGTGACGTGAGGCGCTTGCGCACCTTCTTGCTCGCGACGTTGACCACAGAGATCGACGGTGTGCTGGTGACCGGAAGCGCTGAGCCCCCCGTGGTTGCCGTCACTTTTACTCCCCTTGCCGCAACTGGCGGACGTTGTAGAACACGATGGGCACGACCAGCACGAACAACAATGTCGCGAGGGCCGCACCGAGCCCCTGGTTGGACGACCGGAAGCTCTGGCTGTAGAACTCGTTTGCGACCACGCTGGTGTTGAACTGGCCACCCGTCATCGTCCGCACGATGTCGAAGACCTTGAGCGTGCCGATGCCGATCGTGGTCAGCACGACGATCAGCGCCGGGCGGATGGTCGGCACGGTGACGAATCGGAACATCCCCCAGGCACCGACCCCGTCGAGGCGGGCCGCCTCGACGATGTCTTCGGGGATGGCCTTGATGGCCGCGGACAGCACCGTCATGGCGAAGCCCGCCTGGATCCAGATCATCACGATGACCAGGAAGATCGTGTTGAGGGGCGAGTCGATGAGGAACTGCTTGGGACTCCCCCCGAGCCCCACGACGATCTGGTTCAACAACCCGATCTGGCGGATCCCCGGCTGGTCCGGTCGGAACGCGTAGACGAACTTCCAGATGATGCCCGCGCCGACAAACGAGATCGCCATCGGCAGAAAGATCAGCGCCTTCGCAAGTGCCTCGATGCGCGCCTTGTCGACGAGAATCGCGTAGAGCAGCCCGACGCCGGAGGCCACGAACGGGGTGATCACCACCCACAGCACGGTGTTGCGCAGGACCGTGATCTGGTCGGAGTCACTGAAGATCGTCTTGTAGTTGTCGAGACCGATGAAGGCATCGCCAGCGGCGTTGAAGAGGGACTGGTAGATCGTCTTGACGCCGGGGTAGACCAGCCCGACCGAGATCAGGAGCAGCGTCGGCAGGAGGAACGCGAGGGCCACGACCCGATCGCCCTTACGGCCAGAGAACTGGTTGGCGATGAACAAAATGACGCCGATAACCGCGACGAACAAGGCGATCGCCTCGAACATGAGCAAGAACTTGTGAGGTGTCGTCATCGCGACCGCTGTCCTTTCGAGGGGCGTGTCAGCCGGTAGGCCGAACGCAGCGCCTGCGCTGCGCCCGGCCTACCGTGAGGGACGAGGTGTTACTTGGGCCAGGACGCTTCGATCTTGTCGACGGTGTCCTTCGTGCTCTGCCCGGTGATCCAGTTGGTTGCCTGCTTCCAGAACGAGTTGCTGCCGACCGCCGACGGCATCTGGTCGGATCCGTCGAAGCGGAACACGGCCTTCGGGTCCTGCAGCACCTTGATCGCGAGCCGGTCGATCTCGCTGCACTTGGCTGCGCACTTGGCCGGGTCCGCGTTCTTGTTCGGCGTGACGGCCCGGCCGCCTCCACCCTCCTCGGCGAGGTTGGCCCAGGTCGTGCTGGCGACGAAGGTCTGGAAGGCGTGCACCTCCGGCGCGTCGCGGAAGGCGAGCATGAACTCGCCGCCACCCAGCACCGGCTTGTCCGTCGCGGTCTTGCCGGGCAGGTAGAAGGCGAAGACGTCACCGTCAGGAGCCACCTTCGTGCCCGCCGGCCAGTTGGCCGCGTAGAAAGACGCCTGGCGGTGGAAGGAGCACTGGCCCTTCAGGATCGGCAAGCCGCCGTCCTGGAAGGTCGTGCTCGCGATGCTCTTGACGTCGCCGAGGCCGCCGTTCATGTACTTGCTGTTCTTGAGGTACTCGCCTGCGGCATCGAGCGCTGCCGTCGGTTCGGCGGAGTTGAAGGCGATCGTGTGGTTGACCCACTTGTCGTACTCCTCCGGACCGGCGGTCCGGAGCATGAAGTCCTCCATCCAGTCGGTGACCGGCCAGCCGGTGGCCTCACCGCTGCCGATCCCGGCACACCAGGGCTTCTTGCCGGTTGCCGCGATCTTGTCCGACAGCGCCTTCAGCTCGTCCAGGGTCGTGGGCACCGTGTAGCTCTTGTCCTTGAACTCCTTGGGGGAGTACCAGACGAGCGACTTCATGCTGGCGTTCTGGGGCGGGGCGTAGAACTTGCCGTCCACCGACCCGTAAGACTTCCAGCTGGCGGTGAAGTTCTTGTCGACCATGTCGGTGGTTGCCTGGTTGGCCGGCACGGCCTTGCCGGTCTTGACGAGCGTCTGGAGCAGGCCCGGCTGAGGCATGATCCCGATGTCGGGCAGGTTGCCGGCCTTGGCGCGCACCAGGATCTGTGCCTCGAAGGTCTTGTCGAACTCACCCTTGATGGTGGCGCCGGTGCACTTCTCGAACGGCGCCCAGGTGTCCTTGAGCAGCTGGTCCTCGGGCGTGACGATGCCCGTGTACACGGTCACCGTCTTGCCCTTGAGGTCGCCGTACTGCTTGTAGTCGGCGCAGTCTGCGCTGTTGGCGCCGCTGGCTCCGCTCGTGGTCTTGGTGCTGCTCGCTCCGCAGGCGGCAGCGCCAAGCGCGATCACCAGCGTTCCGGAGACAGCGAGTGTGAGTCGCCCCGTCATGCGTGCGGTCATACGCGTCCTCCCGTGAGGGGCCGCCGAACTCGGCGCCCTGGCCCGGTAATGCAAGCGCTTGCGTTACCTGGCCGCAACGCAACGAGTGGTAACAATCACATAACTTCCAGTCAGGTGATCGCTGACGACGTGGTGTCGCGCAGAGCAAGGTGGGTGGGAAGCACCACGTGCTCTTGCCCCCTTTCGCGTTCGTCTCGTAGCGCTTCCAGCACCATGCGCGCAGCAAGCGCACCCTGGCCAGCGACGGGTTGGACAACCGTCGTCAGGCCTACCAGTTCGGCGAACTCGTGCCCGTCGATTCCGATCACCGACAGCTGCTCGGGCACTCGTATGCCGCGCTCGCGGGCAGCAGCCAGGACCCCGAAGGCCATCTCGTCGGACGCGCAGAAGATGGCCGTCGGCGGCTCCGGGAGGGCCAGCAGCTCGCGCGCAGCCCGCGCCCCAGCGGCGGCCGTGAAATGGCCGGGGACGTCCCATCGAGGGTCCGGCTCGATGCCGGCCTCCCGCAGTGAGGCCATCCAGCCGGCACGGCGATCGGCCGGTGCGGTGAAGTTGATCGGCTGCCGCGGATCTCCTCCCACATAGGCGATCCGGCGGTGGCCGAGCTCGAGCAGGTGCCGCGTCGCCACGCGAGAGGCGGCGACATCGTCGATCCGGACAGACATGGCACCGGGAACCGCCGCGCCGACGAAGATGGTCGGGAGGTGGAGGCCTCGCAGGTCGTCGAGCTCCCTCCCGGTGAGGGGCACAGTGAGAACGACGATTCCGTCGACCCGGCCCTTCAGCGCATCAGCCTGGAACGGCTCCCGCGCAGACCCGTCGGGCTGCGCGAGCCCCACGAGGAGGGCATCGAAGCCGCTCTGCCGGAGCTCACCTTCGATGGCAGCCACGGCCTGGGCGAAGAACCACCGCTCGATGAACGGAGCGATGACAGCGATGGCCAGCGTGCGTCCGGTCGCGAGCCGGGACGCCGACCTGCTGATGACGTAGCCGAGCTGGTCAGCCACGCGGGAGACCGTCGTGCGGGTCTGGTCGGACACGTTGGGAAGTCCTCTGAGCGCGCGCGAGACCGTCGCGGTCGAAACCCCCGCTTCGCGCGCTACGTCCTGGATGCGTGCTGACATGCCGCCCTTTCCTGCAAACGCTTGCAGTTCAGAGCAGTGTGGCCCACCATGCACAGCACGACAACGCCCTCGGCATGAGCTCTGATGATTCGCGCCGTGGGTCACGTCGATAACCACCCATCCACGACGGATCGTCCGGCACGTACCTGCCGGTGGAGGGAAATACACATGACGACTGTCACCTTTGAGAAGGCGACTCGGCTCTACGACGGCACCACCCGTCCGGCCGTAAACGCTCTGGACCTGGAGATCCACGATGGCGAGTTCCTCGTCCTCGTCGGGCCCTCGGGATGCGGAAAGTCCACGTCCCTACGAATGCTCGCCGGGCTCGAGCCCGTCAACGACGGCCACATCAGGATCGGGGACCGCGACGTCACCGACGTGGATCCGAGCGACCGCGACATCGCCATGGTGTTCCAGACCTACGCGCTCTACCCGCACATGACGGTGGGGGCCAACATGGGCTTCGCCCTCAAGATCGCGGGGGTCACCAAGGAGGAGATCGCCGCCCGCGTCGCGGATGCGGCCAAGATCCTCGACCTCACGGACTACCTGGACCGCAAACCCAAGGCGCTCTCCGGTGGCCAGCGCCAGCGCGTCGCGATGGGCCGGGCCATCGTCCGCAGCCCGCAGGTGTTCTGCATGGACGAGCCGCTGTCGAACCTGGACGCCAAGCTCCGGGTGGCGACCAGGACGCAGATCGCGAGCCTGCAGCGCCGGCTCGGCGTCACCACCCTGTACGTCACCCACGACCAGGTAGAAGCCATGACGATGGGCGACCGGGTGGCGGTGCTCAAGGACGGACTGCTGCAGCAGGTCGCCAGCCCCCGCGAGATGTACGACCGGCCCGGCAACGCGTTCGTCGCGGGCTTCATCGGCTCCCCGGCGATGAACTTGTTCGAGCTCCAGGTAACCGGTGAAGGCGCCACCCATCTGGGGAACTTCGTGCTCCAGTTGCCGCGCGAGGCCGTCGCCGCCGGCACAGGCGGGGTGACGCTCGGCGTCCGTCCGGAGGACCTCCGGCTGGTCGCGGAGCACGAGGGAATCCCCGCAACGGTGGAGCTGGTCGAGGAGCTCGGGTCGGATGCTTTCGTGCATGCCAGTGTCCGCGGCAGCGATGGCGCGCAGCTACTGGTCGCCCGCGTCGACCCGAAGAGCCCTCCGAAGAAGGGCCAGGACGTCTCGCTCGCGCCCACCACTGACCACCTGCACTGGTTCAACACCTCGAGCGGTATGCGCATCTCGGCGTGACCTCATCCACCGGGCCGGGCCGGGTGACCGGCGCGCGGCACTGGTGGCAGGACGCGGTCGTCTACCAGGTCTACGTCCGGAGCTTCAGTGACAGCAACGGCGACGGCATCGGGGACCTGCCGGGGATCACCGCCCGGTTGCCGTACCTGACCGACCTCGGTGTCGATGCGCTCTGGCTCACGCCGTTCTACCGGTCCCCCATGGCCGACCACGGGTACGACATCTCAGACCAGTGCGACGTCGACCCGATCTTTGGAACGCTGGGCGACGCCGACGCCCTCCTCGAGCGGGCGCACGCGTTGGGGCTGCGGGTGATCGTCGATCTGGTGCCCAACCACACCAGCGACGAGCACCGGTGGTTCCAGGAGGCGCTCGCCCACCCGGGGTCGCCCTACCGGGAGCGGTTCCTGTTCCGGCCGCCGGGAGCGGACGGCGGTCCTCCCAACAACTGGGTGTCGGTGTTCGGCGGCCCGGCGTGGACCCTCGACCCGGCGTCCGGTGAGTACTTCCTGCACCTGTTCGACAGCCGTCAGCCAGACGTCAATTGGCGGCACCCCGCCGTGCACGCGGAATGGGAGCGGATCTTGCGCTTCTGGCTGGACCGTGGCGTTGACGGGTTCCGGATCGACGTGGCGCACGGGTTGTACAAGCGGGCCGACCTCGCCGACCACCCGCCCGGGCTGGTGGTGGAGGACCCCATCTTCCACGCGTCGACGGCTCCCTACGCGTGGGACCAGCCAGAGGTCCTGGACGTCTACCACCGGTGGCGTGAGATCACCGAGGAGTACGACGACCGGGTGATGGTTGGGGAGGTGTTCCTGTCCGAGCTCGACCGGGTGGCCCGCTTTGTCGGGCCCAAGCACCTGCACCAGTCGTTCAACTTCCCCCTCCTGGCGGCACCCCTGGACGCCACCACCTGGCGCAACCTGATCACGGCCTCCCTGGTGGCGTTCGACGTCGAGGGTGCGTCCCCGACCTGGGTGCTGTCCAACCACGACGTGATCCGGCACGCCACCCGCTACGGCGGCGGTGATGAGGGCCGGGCCCGGGCGCGTGCGGCGACGCTGACCCTGCTTGCCCTTCCGGGGTCTATCTACCTCTACGAGGGCGAGGAGCTCGGCCTCGAGCAGGACGACCTCCCGCCGCAGGCGAGGCAGGACCCGATCTGGCTCCGGTCCGGCGGCACCGTGGAGGGCCGGGACGGCTGCCGCACGCCGGTGCCCTGGAACTCGGTGCCTGCGGGGCACGGCTTCACGACCGGCCGGCCGTGGCTGCCCCTGGGGCCGCAGGCGGTGTCCCGATCGGTGGAGGCCGAGCGCGCCGACGCCGGCTCTACCTGGGCGTTCTACCAGCGCGCGCTCGGCCTGCGGCGTGGGGCATTCGTCGGCGCGGTGCGCTGGCTCGAGCTGGGACCCGAGCTGCTGGGGTTTGCGCGCGACCACGTGGACGGCGGGGAGCTCGTCTGCGTCCTGTCTACCGGCTCCGAGCAGTTGACGGTTGCCCTACCGGGCAGCGAGGTGTTGCTCGCATCGCGTGCCGGCACCTCGGCGTCCGCACGCGACGTGGTCTTGCCGGGCGGGGCTGCGGTCTGGCTGCGCAGGACCTGACCCGAGCCTGCTGAACGGGCCGAAAGCAACCATGACGCCACGCTCACCTGGATGCTCCGTCGCCAAGTTGGCGCAAGCGGTCCCCGTCGACTCGCCAGACCGTCCACTCATCCTGCGGCAGCGCCCCCAGGGAGCGGTAGAAGCCCTGGGCAGGGGTGTTCCAGTCCAGGACCCACCACTCGAACCTGGTCCAGCCGCGCTGCAGGCAGGTGGCCGCGAGCTCGACCAACAGCGCCCTGCCGACCCCTGTCCCGCGGGCCTCGGGGCGGACGTACAGGTCCTCGAGCCACAGCCCTGGCTTGCCATGCCAGGTGCTGAAGGTGGGGTACCAGAGCGCAAATCCCACGACCCCGCCGTCGTGCTCGGCAACGTGGCACGAGGCCACCGCATCGGCTCCGAACAGCGCCTCGTGCAGGTCGGACTCGGTGGCCAGGACGGCGTCCGGCTCCCGTTCGTAGGTGGCGAGGTCCTTCACCAGTTGCAGCAGGACAGGAACGTCTGCGGGCACCGCGTGCCGGATCACAGGTTCCACCCGAGCAGGGTGGGCTGGTCGTTCTCGTGGCCCAGGACGGCGATGCCGCACGGTTTGAGCACCAGGTGCTGGGCCGCCACCGGCGCCAGCCGCAGGTAGACGGCGGTGAGGATCCGCAGCAGGTGACCGTGGGCGAAAAGCAGGCTGTCACCGTCGCGCGGCAGACCTTCCAGGACCCGCTGAGCTCGGGCCGCGACCTGCTCGAGCGTCTCCCCGAGCGGAGGGGCTTCCCACACGCTCCAGGAGCTACCGGTGGCGGCCGTCATCTGCGCCGTCGTCAGCCCCTCGGCAGGACCGTAGTCCCACTCCATCAGGTTGTCGTCGAGCTCGGGCGTTCGGCCCGCGAGCTCCGCGGTCCGGGCAGCGCGTCTCAGAGGAGACGAGCGGACGGCGGCCCAGGGCCTGTCGAGGCGGGGCTTCAGGGCCCGCGCGAGCTGTTCGCCCTCGGGCAGAAGTGGCAGGTCCGTGCGACCGGTGTGCTGCCCGGTCCGCGACCATGCGGTCTCGCCGTGCCGGACCAGCCAGATCTGTGTCATACCCCTAGCAAACCAGGCCGGAAGGCAAAGCAGCCCGCCCCCTGGCGAGAAGGAACGGGCTGCTCGTCGTGAAGCCTAGGCACTCGCGTCACGCCAGGACCACCTCGGCTACCTCACCGCCACCTCCGACGCCGCGTGCTTCCACACCAGCCCAAAGGTGCATGCTCGCGACCCAGCAGTGGACCGTGCACCTGTTCGTTCGTTGAGCCCTGCACCACGAGCCCTGCACGACGGCCGCAAAACAGGGGATCGTGATCGTCGGCGCTCGGCCGACACCAGCGCCGCCTCTTACCTGCGGGACTGACCCGGCGGCGACCAGGCAGCAGGGGTCATCGCCACT
>JANXUE010000212.1 GCA_025352005.1 Frankiales bacterium | reverse complement strand
CGCGGACCTGCATCCCGACGCGTACGCCGGGCGGGAGGGCGGCCAGGAACGCCGCAACCGCGCCGGGGGCGAGCACCCGGGAGTCGACGTCGAAGCCCTGGTCGGCCTCGGGCTCGACGGCGGACAGGGTGGCGTAGAGCCGCTCGCGAAGGACCCGGAACTGCAGGGCGTCGAAGACCTTGTGCACCTCGTCGCGGTCCCACTGCCCGAGCCGCAGCTCAGCGGGGTGGACGCCGAGCGGGACGTCCCGGACCAGCTCGGTGAGCTGGCGGTTGCGCACGACGCTCGCGATGCCGGCCCGCAGGTTGTCGCCGACCTTGCCCTTGACCTCATCGACGTGGTCGACAAGTGAGCCGATGTCGCCGTACTGCTGGATCAGCTTGGTGGCGGTCTTCTCCCCCAGGCCGGGGATGCCGGGGAGGTTGTCCGACGGGTCGCCGCGCAGTGCCGCGAACTCCGGGTACTGCGCGGGGCTCAGCCCGTATTTCTCCTGGACCGACGCAGGGGTCATCCGGCGCATGTCCGAGACGCCGCGGGCGTTGTAGAGAACCGTGACCCGCTCGTCGACCAGCTGGAAAGCGTCGCGGTCCCCCGTCACGATGAGCACGTCCATACCGTCCGCCGCGGCCTGGGTGGCGAGGGTGGCGATCACGTCGTCAGCCTCGAAGCCCTCCGCGCAGACGACCGGGATCCGCAACGCGTCCAGCACCTCGCGGACCAGCGACACCTGCCCCTTGAAGTCGGCCGGCGTCTCGGCCCGCCCCGCCTTGTACTCGCTGTAGGCCTCGTGCCGGAAGTTGCTCTTGGAGATGTCGAAGCTGACGGCGACGTGCGTCGGCGCCTCGTCAGCAAGCACCTTGATGAGCATCGAGGTGAATCCGTAGACGGCGTTGGTCGGCTGCCCGTCGGTGGTGCTGAAGTTCTCCACCGGCAGCGCGAAAAAGGCGCGGTAGGCGAGCGAGTGACCGTCGAGCAGCAGCAGCCGCGACCGGTCGGGGACGTCGTCGGCAGGCACGACCCCGAGTCTAGGAGCCAGCCCCGACCTGCTGGTCCGGTCAGTCAGCCAGCTCAGTCTCCGAAGCGCTTCCCAGCGGTACGCCGAGACCGCGGCCCCGCACCTGTCGCAGTGCCCGCCGCCGCAGGACCTGCTCCACGCTCCGCTCGGGGGGCGCCAGCCGCCGCCGCACGACGGACACCGGCGCGCTTCGCCGTACCGACAGCGGGACGAAGCCGAGGCGGGCGAAGAAGCGGGCCGCATCCCGCGAGCCGGGGTGCACCGAGACCACGATCTGCTCGATGCCGCGCTCCTCGGCAAAGGAGGCGGCAGCTGCCACCAGCGCCTTGCCGGCACCACGTCGGCGGTGCCGGTCGGCGACGACCGCGTGGCTGACGTGCACGGCCGGGACGTCGAGCAGCGCGTTGAGGCTGGCGACGATGAAGACCGCCATCCCCAAGGCCTCCTCAGCCTCTGTCTCGCCGCCGTCGACCGCCAGAACGAGGTGTCGGTCCGGGTCCGCGATGGCCTCCTCATAGCGCTGGCTCAGGCTCACCCGGCTGGCGGCGGACGCGGCGCGGGAACGAGACCCACCCTCGACGGGCAGCACCTGGTCCTGCAGCTCGCCAGCGAGCTCGAGCAGCGCGGGCAGGTCGGCCAAGGTCACGGGTCGAACGCGGACGGGGCTCCAGGGCACGAGGTCATCTCCGGGGGGCGAGCCGGGGGTGACTGGGTTGAGGCCTGGGTTGGGCCTGGGCTCGTCCCCCCGAGCAAGCGTCACCCTACTCACGCCGACCGCCAGGACCGCACCTGCTCGGGCTGCCTGCCTCTCAGCGGGCTGCGTCGGGAGTGGTGAGGCCGATTCGTCATGTCAGTCTGCTGGTTTCGTTGACCGCCCCTCAAGGCGAGGTCTAGGCTTCGTGGTCGGGCAGGGTCCGGTGTCGCCGAGTAGAGAACGTCCAGGGTCGGGGAAGACTTGGACGGAGCCAAAGGCGACCCGGACCCTCTCCCTTGCCCAGGACCGTTGCCTTCCAAGTCCCCCGGTCAGTCCTCGCCGAGGTAGGCCTTGCGGACCTTGTCGTCCTTGAGCAGGTCCTTGCCGGGGCCGGACAGCACGACCCGGCCGGTCTCCAGGACGTAGCCCACATCCGCCAGGGCCAGAGCCGCCGACGCGTTCTGCTCGACCAGCAAGATTGTCGTACCAGCAGCCTTGAGCTCGGCGATCGTCTCGAAGATCAGCTGGATCATGATGGGCGACAGCCCCATCGACGGTTCGTCCAGCATCAGCATCCGTGGCCGGCTCATCAGCGCCCGACCGATCGCGAGCATCTGCTGCTCACCACCGGACAGCGTGCCGGCCTTCTGGGCCCGTCGTTCCTCCAGCCGCGGGAAGCGGGTGAAGACCGAGGCGACGTCCTCACCGGTCGTCCCGCCCTTGCGGCTGTACGCCCCGAGCTCGAGGTTCTCCTCGACGGTCATCAGGGGGAAGATGCGACGTCCCTCCGGGGAGTGCGCCACGCCCTGCTTCACGATGTCGTGGGCCTTCATGCTGTCGAGCCGCTTGCCGTCGAAGGTCACCTCACCGGCGAGCGGCTTGAGCAGTCCTGACAGAGTCCTGAGCGTCGTCGTCTTGCCGGCACCGTTGGTACCGATCAGGGTGACGACCTGACCCTCCTCGACGTCGAGGCTGATCCCCTTGATCGCCTCGATCGCGCCGTAGGCGACGCGGAGGTCGCGCACCTCGAGCAGGCTCATTGCTTGTCACCAGCGGTCTCGGCCTCGGTGGGCTTGCCCAGGTAGGCGGCGATGACCCGATCGTCGGACTGCACCTCGGAGGGGCTGCCCTCGAGCAGCTTCTGCCCCTGCACGAGGACGGCAACGCGGTCGCATAAGCCAAAGACGAAGCGCATGTCGTGCTCGATGAGCACCACCGCGATCCCCCGGGCCTGGACACCCTTGACCAGGTCGATCGCCGCCGCGGTCTCGTTCGGGTTCATGCCAGCGGTCGGCTCGTCCAGCAGCAGCAGGCCCGGGTCGGTGGCGAGGGCGCGGGCGATCTCGAGCCGGCGCTGGTCGCCGTACGGCAGGGACTTGGCGAGCTCGTCGCCGACCCGACCGAGCCCGACGAACGTCAGCAGGTCGCGGGCTGTCTGTTCGGACTCCCGCTCCTCGCGGTGGTAGCGGGGGCCGCGTCCGACAGCGGCGAAGACACCAGCCTTCGTGCGGGTGTGCCGGCCGACGATGACGTTCTCGAGCGCCGTCATGTTGTTGAACAGCCGGATGTTCTGGAAGGTGCGGGCGACACCGGCCTTGGTGATCAGGTCAGGTCGTTTGGGCAGCGGCGCACCCTTGTAGGTGACGTCGCCCGCCGTGGGCGTCTCCATCCCGGTGAGGCAGTTGAAGAACGTCGTCTTGCCCGCTCCGTTGGGACCGATCAGGCCGAGGATCTCGCCCTCGTTGACGACCAGGTCGACGTCCTTGACAGCCGTCAGACCGCCGAACCGCTTGGTGACTGCACGGGCCTCGAGGACGCTCACGCGACCGCCTCCGCTGCCGGGTCGGTCTCGTGGTCATGGAACTCTCTGGCACGTCGCTTGCTTGCCACGAGGCCCTCCGGTCGAAACCGCATGATGAGCACCAGCGCGATGCCGAACACCAGCAGCCGCAGGTCGTGCAGGAAGCGCAGCTTCTCCGGGAGCAGGTAGAGCACCGTGGCCCCGAGCAGTGCCCCTGGCACGGTCCCCATGCCACCCAGGATGATGGCGGCGAGCAGCGTCGCCGACTCGATGAACGTGAACGAATCGGGGGCGGCGACCTTGACCACGTGCGCGTTGACCGTGCCGGCCGCCCCGGCCAGGGTGGCCCCGAGGGCGAAGGCGAGCAACTTCAGCCGGGTCGTGTTGATGCCGGTCGCTGCAGCGGCCAGCTCGTCCTCCCGGATCGCCACCCAGGCGCGGCCGATGCGCGACTCCGACAGCCTCAGGAATGAGGTCATGACGAAGGCGAGCAGCAGCAGCTCGAGCCAGTAGTAGTTGCTCTGGAACGACAGGTCGATCCCGAAGAGCGTGTGGTTGGCCCCGAAGTTGAAGCTGCCCAGGGCCAGGTCGGGGATGTTGCTCACGCCGTTCGGACCGTTGGTCAGCGAGGGGCCGGCAGAGCCGTCGAGGTTGTTGACGGTGATCCGGAAGATCTCCCCGAACCCGAGGGTCACGATCGCCAGGTAGTCCCCGCGCAGCCTCAGGGTGGGTGCACCCAGCAAGAGCCCGAAGATCCCGCTGACCAGGCCACCCAGGACGATCGTCAGGGCGAACGGCAGGTGGACGCCGGTGACGCTGGTGACGCTGCCGCTGACCAGAGCGCCGAAGTAGGCGCCGACACCGAAGAAGGCGATATAGCCAAGGTCGAGCAGCCCGGCCAGGCCGACCACGATGTTGAGCCCGACGGCGGCCGCAGCGAACACGCCGATGCGCGCCGCGATGCTCAACGACTCACCGCTGCCATTCTGGGTGAACGGGAAGGCGGCCGCGGCGATGAAACCGGCGGCGACGAAGAGCTTGGGGTGACGGCCGGTCATGATCGTCAGGCTCTTGAGCAGCCCGAGCCGACCGGCCACCAAGGCCACGCCCGCGATGGTGATGACGTAAGCAAGGAACTGACCGCTGTTGGCGACGTCGTTGATCGACAGCGGGCCCAGCGTCAGGTCACTGCCGGAGGCGATCGACGAGCTCGGCATCCCCAACCCGATCACGAACAGCCACAGCGCAAGCCCTGCTGTCCCTGCCACGACCAGGGACTCGACCGGAAAGCGCCAGGAGGCGTCCGGGAGGGCGACCCCCTCGGCGACGGCTTCACTGGTGGGCAGCCGACGGCTGCCCACCAGGTACAGGATGGCCCCGATCATCGCCGGGTAGACGCCCCCGCCGACGTTGACGAAACCACCTCCGGCGTAGGCGACGAAGTAGACCGTCAGCGCCACGACGGCGAGCTCGACGTTCGCCGCCGCGCGCAGTGCGGCCGCCCGGCCGGGCAGGGGTCGCAGCAGGGCCAGGGCCGGCAGCGCAAGCAGCAGCACGTAGAGCCGCGCGCCACCCGGGTAGCCGGACAGGGTCATCTTGCCCGGGAAGCCGGCATAACCGGCCCACGGCAGCAACGCCGACCCGACGAGCAGCAGCGCGCCGGCACCGGTCAGCAGCACCCCCAGGTCCGGCGCACTGCGGACACGAGCCTCGGGGATGGTCTGGCTCGTCATGCGCGGGCCGCCACGCGCTCACCGAGCAGGCCGGTCGGTCGGAAGACCAGAACGATGATGAGGACCACGAACGACCAGGCGTCCTTCCAGGCTCCCCCCGAGAAGGGGTCAGGGGCGTACTGCGTCGCCATCACCTCCACCAGTCCCAGAATGAAACCACCCAGGACCGCGCCGGAGATGTTGCCGATGCCACCGAGCACCGCGGCGGTGAAAGCCTTCACACCGGTGATGAAGCCCATGTGGAAGTCGACCTGCCCGAACTGCAGACCCGAGGACACGCCTGCGAGGGCCGCCAGCGCCGCGCCGAGCACGAAGGCCGTGACAATGATGCGGTCGGTGTCGATGCCCATCAGGCGGGCGGTGTCCGGGTCCTGCGCGGTGGCCTGCATGGCGCGTCCGGTGCGGCTGCGTCGTACGAAGGTGGACAGCGTCACCATCCCCACCAGGGCGACCGTGACGGTGAGCAGCTGGGGCGCAGAGATCTGCACGTTGCTGCCGAGCCTGATCTGGTAGTCCGGGTTGACCAGCTGCGGGAAGTTCCGCGCGGACCTGGCATGCGGGTAGAAGTTGCGCACCAGCTCCTGCAAGAACACCGACACCCCGATCGCGGTGATCAGCGGCGCGAGACGAGGGGCGCTGCGCAGCGGTCGGTAGGCGAAGCGCTCCATGATGACCGCGGCGGTCACGCTGACCGCGATCCCGCCCACCAGCATGAGCGGCAGGGAGATCCCGGCCGGCGTGCCACTGGGAAGCGCCAGGTAGGTCGTGAGCGCACCGAAGCCGCCGAGCATGTAGATCTCACCGTGCGCGAAGTTGATCAGTTGCACGATGCCGTAGACCATCGTGTAGCCCAGCGCGACCAGACCGTAGGTGGCGCCCAGGACGATGGCGTTCACAAGCTGCTGGAAGAAGACGTCCATGCGGGTACCTCCGAGGATCTGCCGGCGGTGCTAAGGCGAAGGGACGGTGACCGCAGCCGAGCCAGTCACCGCCCCTTCCTAGGACAGCTACTTGAAGGTGTCCGTCTTCGCGGCGACGAACTTGCCACTCTTGACCTGGTAGACGGTCAGGACCTTGACGGTGGTGTCGCCGAACTGGTCAAACGTGATCTTGCCGGTGATGCCGTCGTAGTTCGCGTCCTGAACCGCCTTGGTGACATCGTCACGCAGGGCCTGGCCGGACTTGCTGCCGCTGGCGGTGGACTTGGCCAGCGCCGCGATGATGACGTTGGCAGCGTCGTAGGCGTAGGCGCCGTACGGGCCGATCGGGTCGGCGTACTTGGCCGCGGCGTAGTCCGTCACGAACTGCTTCGCCGAGGCAAGGGAGTCGGTCGGGGCACCGAGGGCCGTGGCGTAGTCACCCTCAGCGGCAGCGCCAGCGATCTTGGTGTACTCGTCGGATTGGACCCCGTCCCCGCCCATCAGCGGGATCTTCAGCCCGGCGGACTTCAGCTGCTTGGTGAGCAACGACGCCTCTGGGTACTCCCCGCCGTAGAACAAGAAGTCCGGCTTCTGGGCCTTGAGCTTGGTGATGGTGGCCGAGAAGTCCTTGTCGCCAGGGTTGATCGTCTCGGTCTTCAGTACCGTGGCGCCATCCTTGGTGGCCTCCTTGGCGAAGGCCTCCGCGAGACCCTGGCCGTAGGCCTTCTTGTCGTGCACGATCGCGATCGTCTTGGCCATCACGGTCTTGACCGCGAACTGCGCGGCGAACGGGCCCTGGATGTCATCGGAGGCCACCACCCGGAAGTAGCTCTTGTAGGGGCGGACCTGGGTGCCACCGGTGACGAGGGCGCCACGGCCGGTGAGGTCGACGTTGGAGTTCGACGGCGAGATCTCTACCAGGTCGGCTTGCGCCATGACCGGGGCGACCGACTTGGCCACGCTGGAGTTCAGCGGGCCGACCACACCGACGACGCCCGACGAGGCGACGAGCTTGGCAGCCACGGTGGCGCCGACATCGGCCTTGGCGGTGTCGTCCTGGGCGTCCATCGTCAGGGTGTAGCCCTTGACGGTCTTCTTCTCGTTGGCCTGCTTGATGGCCAGGTCGACGCTGTTCTTGATGCCGTTGCCGACGGCCGACAAGTCACCTGAGAGCGGGGCGACGACACCGATGGTGAGGGTCTTGTTGCCCGACGAGCCGCCGGACTCCTTCTTGGAGCCGCACGCGCTGAGCACGAGGGCACCGATTAGCAGGGGGGCTGCGATACGGACGAGACGGGGTGGGTGCACTAGCTACCTCCTGCAGGGAGGAACCGGGGTGTCCGGTTCTCAGTGAACGGCGCGCCGAAACCTACTTGCCAACAGACCAACGACCAAGCACTTCGCCGCGCGGTTCGGCCCTGTTGCGCGACCGTGATGGAGCCGAATGGCTCAGGTGGTGTTTTCTGCGGATATTTCCGACTCGTTTGACGGGACCAGCAGGCCGTCGACGATGTCCTGCGCCACGGTGCGCATCGACCGGCGCTGGTCCATCGAGACCCGCTGCACCCAGCGGAAGGCCTCCGGCTCCGTCATCTTGTGGTCGGTCTGCAGCACGCTCTTGGCCCGGTCGACCAGCTTGCGGGCCTCAAGCCGGCCCTGAAGGTCCGCGACTTCGCTCTCGAGGGCGACGATCTCGGCGAAGCGACAGATGGCCATCTCGATGGTCGGGAGCAGGTCCTTTTTCTGGAACGGCTTGACCAGGTAGGCCATCGCTCCTGCCTCACGGGCCCGCTCGACCAGGTCCCGCTGGCTGAAGGCTGTCAGGATCAGCACCGGGGCGATCCGGGCCTTCGCTACCTGCTCGGCCGCCGAGATGCCGTCCAGCAGCGGCATCTTGACGTCCAGGATGACCAGGTCCGGACGCAGCTCGCGCGCCAACCGGACAGCGCTCTCACCGTCGCCGACCTCACCCACGACGTCGTAGCCCTCTTCCTCCAGCATTTCCTTGAGGTCGAGACGGATGAGGACCTCGTCCTCGGCCAGTAGGACGCGGCGACGTGGGATCTCAGACACCCGTCCAGAATACCGAGCCAACTTTCACGATCTTCGGGCCATCGGCCATCGGCCCGCGGCGCTTCGGCAGGAGCGCCCCTTAGGCTGTCCAGCGTCCGCCCCCGTCGCGCAACCGGCAGACGCACGGGTCTCAAACACCCGACAGTGTGGGTTCGAATCCCACCGGGGGCACGGTTGCTCTCCCCCATTTGAACCCACCAGTCGTAAACCTCAAGACCGACTTTGCGCGCTGCCGATGACTGGAGGGTGAAGAGCCGACTCGTTGCCACCGCCGTCGCTACCCTGCTGGGGGCGCTGATGTCGCCGTTCCTCGCGACCCCCGCCTTGGCCACCGGCGACGACTATCTCTACCGCACGGACACCACCCGCGCCGCGGACCCGTGGGGCTTCACCAAGCGCCAGTGCGTGAGCTTCGCGGCTTGGGAACTCAAGCAGCGCGGCCACCCCCTCAGCAACGCCGGCAACGTGTGGGGCAACGCCTCGCACTGGGACGACACCGCCCGTGCGAGGCACTTCGTCGTCACTACGACGCCCAAAGTGGGTGCCATCGGCCAGTGGAATTCCAACGAGCACTCCACGTACTACCCGGCCAGCGGCGGCAGCGGATACCTGCAGGCCGGGTTCTACGGGCACGTAGCGGTCGTGATCAGGGTCTACGCCGACAAGAGCGTGCAGATCGAGCAGTACAACATCAGCGGCAACCGCTCCTACTCCACGATGCACGTACGGGCTCCGCGCTACCTCTACCTCGCCGGCTGACGCCTCACCCGGTCGGGCAGGCCAGGTCGGCGCTTGCCAGGCCGATCATCAAGCAGGCGGGGCGGCGACGGCAGCGGATCGCCGAGCCGCCACACCCGAAGCGCGTTGGTCGAGCCACTCGTTGACGGAGGGCTCCCCGCGACGATCGTGACGAGCTCGCCGACGTGCATCCGGCCAAGGCCGAGCATCGAGCTGTCGACCTGACGGACCATCTCGTCGGTGTGCTCGACGGCCGGCATCAGGAACGTCTCGACCCCCCACACCAAGGACAGTTGGCTGCGCACCTCGGCCACCGGAGTGAAGGCCAGCAGCGGGATCCGCGAGCGGTGCTCCGCGAGCCGCCGGGCCGTGTCGCCGCTCTGCGTGAAGGCCACCAGCGCACGAGCACCCACCTGGGCACCGACCTGTGCGGCCGCCTTGGCGATGGCCCCGGCGATGTTGGAGGGCTCGCGCTCGACCGGCGGGACGCTCTCGAGCATCTCCTCTGCCGCCACCACGAGCCTGGCCATCGTGGCCACCGTCTCGACCGGATACGCACCGACGCTCGTCTCGCCCGACAGCATCACCGCATCCGCACCGTCCAGGACCGCGTTCGCGACGTCGGACGCCTCCGCCCTCGTGGGCCGGGAGTTGGTGATCATCGAGTCGAGCATCTGGGTGGCGACGATGACCGGCTTGGAATGCACCCGCGCAATCATCACGGCCTGCTTCTGCACCAGCGGCACGCGCTCGAGCGGCATCTCCACACCGAGGTCACCTCGCGCCACCATCAGCCCGTCGAAGGCCATCACGATCTGCTCGAGGTTCTCGACCGCCTGGGGCTTCTCGATCTTGGCGAGCACCGGCAGGCGCGCCCCCGACTCGTCCATGATCTCGTGGACCCGGTCGATGTCGGAGGCGTTGCGTACGAACGACAGCGCGATGAGGTCGGCCCGCAGGGTCATCGCGAAGCGCAGGTCGGCTTCGTCCTTGTCGCTGAGGGCAGGGACGCTGACACCCACGCCGGGCAGCGACAGACCCTTGTTGTTGGAGACCGGTCCCCCCTCGGTCACCAACAGACGCACCCGCTCACCATCGACAGCGGTCACCTGCAGGCCGACCTTGCCGTCGTCCACGAGCAGGCGGTCCCCCACGCTCACGTCGTCCGCCAGCCCGGCGTAGGTCGTCGACACCAGGTCATGCGACCCCGTCACGTCCTCGGTCGTGATGGTGACCGTCTCCCCGGTCGCCCAGACCACCGGGCCGTCCGCGAAGGTCCCCAGCCGAATCTTCGGTCCCTGAAGGTCGACCAGGATGCCCACCCCACGACCGGACTCGTCGCTGGCCTCCCGAACCCAACGGTAGGCCTGCGCATGCTCCTCGTAGGCGCCGTGGCTGAAGTTCAGCCGGGCAACGTCCATCCCGGCGTAGACGAGCGCTCGCACCTGCTCGTAGGAGTGGGTGGCCGGACCGAGGGTGCAGACGATCTTCGCGCGCCGCTTCACGAGGGTTCCCTGAGCATGCGGGCCAGCCTATGACCCCCTGCCTCAGTAGCCGTCGTCCCACGCCGCCCGCAGCGCTCGTGTCGTGTGTGCGGGCACGACGTCTACCGTGCACACAGCCTGGACGACGGCCGTCACGGCCATGGCCGTCGAGTGCGCATGCTCCCCCGTGCTGGCGCCGGACAGCCGCAGGGCTCTCGCAGCAGCGAGCTGGGCCCGCGCCACCTGCGTCAGCCGACCGCTGTCGTAGGCCGCCCAGCAGGCCACGTGCATGTCCGCACTCCACGGCCGCCCCCGTTGCGATCGGGCCGTCGCCCTCCACTGAGCCGGCGCCCTTCGACTCACCTCGTCCAGCACCTCCACCAGCTCCCCCATGTACGGCGAGCTGGCCAGCGCTGGCGGGACCGGGTCGACGGCCCGCTCCCAAGGTGCGGTCAGTGCCGCATGGTCCTGGGGAGCCGTCGGTCCTGCCCAGGCTGCTGTCACGGCATCCAAGGCGACCTGCACCTGCTCCGGGGTCGCGTCGCGCAGCGGGGCCTCCCTGCGCAGCAGGTCGTGCAGGTCCATGAGGCTGCCGGTGAGCCGCTCGGCCAGTGCCTGCACGATCGGCCTGCTTGCGGCCGCCTCCGGTCCGCCCAGCTGCCACGTCCTGGAGACCCCACCCAGAAGGGTGCCCCTCGTGGGTCCCACCGCCACCAGCTCGACACGCTCGCGCACGTCCTGCGCCGCCGGGTCCGTCAGCCCCCTCAGCTCATCCGGCGTGAGGGCAAGGACGCGGTCGACCGTATGAGCCACGGCCGCCCCACGCGGATGCCGGGCGAGGTCCATCGCCAGCAGGCTTGAACTGACGAGGGAGTACATCCTCAAGACGGTCCCCGATCTGGCCGGGCTCCGAAAGTGCTGACCCCCGAACGGCCTACTCTCCCGCGCTGGCAGACGGCGGTACCTACATCCCCCGCGAAGTGGTGAGGACAGGGGCGGGCAGGGTCGTCGTACCGGTCAAGAAGCTGTCAACGGCTGCGGCCGCTGAACGGCCTTCGGCGATGGCCCACACGATGAGCGACTGCCCGCGTCCCATGTCGCCCGCGACGAAGACGCCGGGCACGTTGGTCTGCCAGGTGGCGGACCGTACGACGTTGCCCCGGCCGTCGACCTCCACCCCGAGCTGCTCCAGCAGGCCGTCGGTCTGCGGACCGGTGAAGCCCATCGCCAGCAGCACCAACTGAGCCGACAGCACCTTCTCGGTCCCCGCGACGGGGGTGAAACGACCGTCGAGCAGCTCGACCTCGACCAGCTCGAGACCGTCGACGGGACCCTGGGAGGCACCGTCGACACCGACGAAGCGCTGGGTGTTGACCGAGAACACTCGCTCGCCACCCTCCTCGTGCGCGGAGGACGTGCGGTACAGCAGTGGCCAGCCGGGCCAGGGGGTTGCAACGGCCCGGGACGCCGGCGGCTCGGGCATGATCTCGAGCTGCGTGACGGAGGCCGCACCCTGGCGGTGGGCGGTGCCGAGGCAGTCTGCGCCGGTGTCGCCGCCACCGATGATGACGACGTGCTTGCCGGCGGCGCTGATCGGCCAGGAGTCCAGATCACCTTCCTGGACGCGGTTCGCGAGCGGGAGGTAGTCCATCGCCTGGTAGATCCCGACCAGGTCACGGCCGGGGGCGGGCAGGTCGCGGGCCAGGGTCGAGCCACCGGCCAGGACGACCGCGTCGTAGTCCAAGCGCAGCTGAGCCACCGTGACGTCGACGCCGACGTCGACGGAACACACGAAGGTGGTGCCCTCGGCGCGCATCTGCTCCAGGCGCCGGTCGAGGTGGCGCTTTTCCATCTTGAACTCGGGAATGCCGTAGCGCAGCAGCCCACCGATCCGGTCGGCCCGCTCCAGGACGGTGACGTCATGGCCGGCCCGGGTGAGCTGCTGGGCGGCGGCCAGACCGGCCGGGCCGGAGCCGACCACGGCAACCCGACGACCGGTCTTCTCGCGTGGCAGCTGCGGGGTGATCCAGCCCTCGTCGAAGGCGCGGTCGACGATCTCGACCTCCACCTGCTTGATGGCGACCGGGTCGGCGTTGATGCCCAGGACGCAGGCGGCCTCGCACGGGGCGGGGCACAACCGACCGGTGAACTCCGGGAAGTTGTTGGTCGCGTGCAGCCGCTCGATCGCCTCACGCCAGTCGTCTTTGTAGACAAGATCATTCCACTCCGGGATGAGGTTGCCGAGCGGACAGCCGTTGTGGCAGAAGGGGATGCCGCAGTCCATGCAGCGGGCCGCCTGGTCGCGTGAGGCGTCCGCGGGGAAGTCCTCGTAGACCTCCTTCCAGTCCCGGATCCGGATGTCGACGGGCCTGCGGGTCGGAGTCTTGCGGTCGAGCCTGAGAAAGCCCTGAGGGTCAGGCATGGGTCAGCCCCTTCCGGCGGTCGCGAGGTCAGAGGTCGAGGAGGATGCGGCTTCGGCGGCGGCGAGCTCGGCGAGGACCCGCTTGTACTCCCGCGGCATGAGTTTGGTGAACCGGTCGAGATCGTGAAGCAGCGCCGCCCCCAGGACGGAGTCGGTCTCCGCGACGTGGTCGGTGAGCAGCTGGCGCAGCGTCTCCCGGTCGCCGTCGTCGAGCGCCTCGAGCTCGACCATCTCCGGGTTGACGTCCGTCACGTCGAGGTCGGCGACGTAGGCGATACCGCCGCTCATGCCGGCAGCGACGTTGCGGCCGGTCGGGCCGAGGATCGCGACGCGACCGCCGGTCATGTACTCGCAGGCATGGTCCCCGACGCCCTCGACCACGGCCGTGGCACCGGAGTTGCGGACACAGAAGCGCTCTCCGACACGACCCCTGACGAACAGGGAGCCGGACGTGGCGCCGTACAGCAGGGTGTTGCCGGCGATGACGTTGTCTTCGGCGGCAAAGGTCGCATCGAGGGCGGGCCGGACGACGATGCGGCCACCGGACAGGCCCTTGCCGACGTAGTCGTTGGCGTCGCCGAGCAGGCGCAGCGTGATGCCACGCGGGATGAAGGCACCGAAGGACTGGCCGGCCGACCCGGTGAAGGTGATGTCGATCGTGCCCTCGGGCAGACCTGCGCCGCCGTGGCGGCGCGTCAGCTCCGCGCCGAGCATCGTCCCGACGGTGCGGTTGACGTTGCGGACCGGCAGCTCGAGCGACACCTTCGCGCCGTCGAGGAGGGCTCCCTCGCAGAGCTGAAGCAGGGTGTTGTCGAGCGCCTTGTCAAGGCCGTGGTCCTGCTCGACCTGCTTGGTCAAAGGCGTCCCTGCCGGCAGGTCGGGGACGTGCAGGACGGGCGAGAGGTCGAGCCCCGCGGCCTTCCAGTGGTCGACAGCACGGCGGGTGTCGAGGACCTCGGCATGGCCGACGGCCTCCTCGATGGTGCGGAAGCCGAGGCGGGCCAGATGCTCGCGGACCTCCTGGGCGATGTATTCAAAGAAGGTCACGACGAACTCCGGGGTGCCGCTGAACTTCTTGCGCAGCTCGGGGTTCTGCGTGGCGACGCCCACAGGGCAGGTGTCGAGGTGGCAGACGCGCATCATGATGCAGCCGCTGACGACCAGCGGTGCGGTCGCGAAGCCGAACTCCTCCGCACCGAGCAGTGCAGCGATGACGACGTCGCGGCCGGTCTTGAGCTGGCCGTCGACCTGCACGGTGATGCGGTCGCGGAGCCCGTTGAGCAGCAGGGTCTGCTGCGTCTCCGCCAGCCCCAGCTCCCACGGCGCCCCGGCATGCTTGAGGCTGGTGAGGGGCGAGGCGCCGGTCCCGCCGTCGTGGCCGGAGACCAGCACGACGTCGGCGTGCGCCTTGGACACGCCCGCAGCGACCGTTCCGATACCGACCTCGGCGACCAGCTTGACGTGGATGCGCGCCGCCGAGTTGGCGTTCTTGAGGTCGTGGATGAGCTGCGCGAGGTCCTCGATCGAGTAGATGTCGTGGTGCGGCGGCGGGCTGATCAGCCCCACTCCGGGGGTGGAGTGCCTGGTCTTGGCGATGTGCGCGTTGACCTTGGCCCCGGGCAGCTGGCCACCCTCGCCGGGCTTGGCTCCCTGGGCCATCTTGATCTGGATGTCGGTGGCGTTGACCAGGTATTCGCTCGTCACGCCGAAGCGGCCGCTGGCGACCTGCTTGATGGCGCTGCGCCGGGGCAGGTCGTACAGCCGGTCGACGTCCTCGCCACCCTCGCCGGTGTTGGACCGACCACCGAGCCGGTTCATCGCGATGGCCATGGTCTCGTGCGCCTCGGGCGAGATCGACCCGAGCGACATCGCACCGGTGTTGAAGCGGGACACGATCGCGCTGACCGGCTCGACCTCGTCGATCGGCACCGGCGGACGCAGTCCCTCACGCAGGGTGAACAGCCCGCGCAGGGTGCCGGCCTTGGCCGACAGGGCGTCGACCTGGCCGGTGTAGTCCTGGAACTTGTCGTACTGCTGCGTACGCGTGGAGTGCTGCAGCGTGAAGACCGTCTCCGGGTTGAACAGGTGAATCTCGCCCTCGCGACGCCACTGGTACTCCCCGCCCACGTTCAGGCGCAGGTGCTGGCGGTCCGCGGCGTGACCCGGGTAGGCGCGGCGGTGCCGCGCGGCGGTCTCCTGCGCGATGATGTCGAGCCCGATCCCACCCAGCCGCGAGGTGGTGCCGGTGAAGTACTCGTCGACGAGGTCCTGCGCGAGGCCGAGCGCCTCGAAGACCTGTGCCCCGGTGTACGACGCGATCGTGCTGATACCCATCTTCGACATGACCTTCAGGACGCCCTTGCCGAGCGCCTTGATCAAGTGCTTCTGCGCCTCCTTGTAGGACACGTCCGTGATGGCGCCGTCCCGGACCAGGTCCTCGACGGTCTCCATGGCCAGGTAGGGGTTGACGGCCGCAGCGCCGTAGCCGATCAGCAGTGCGACGTGGTGGACCTCACGCACGTCGCCGGCCTCGACGATCAGGCCGACCTGGGTGCGGCTCTTCTCCCGGATCAGGTGGTGGTGCACGGCGGACGTCAGCAGCAGCGACGGGATCGGCGCCATCGTCTCGGTCGACTCGCGGTCGCTGAGCACGATGATGCGAGCTCCTGCGGCGATGGCGGTGGACACCTCGCGTCGTACCCGGTCCAGGGCGTCGCGCAGGGCTTCCCCGCCCCCGTTGACGGGGTACAGGCCGTAGATCGTGACGGCCGAAAGGCCCGGCTGGTCACCGTCGTCGTTGACCTGCACGATCTTGGCCAGGTCGTCGTTGTCGATGACCGGAAAGGGCACGACGATCTGCCGGCACGAGGCGGCCGTCGGGTCGAGCAGGTTCTGCTCCGGACCGATCGATCCCGACAGCGACGTGACGAGCTCCTCGCGAATCGCGTCGAGGGGCGGGTTCGTGACCTGCGCGAACAGCTGGCTGAAGTAGTCGAACAGCAGTCGTGGCTTCTCGCTCAGCACCGCGAC
>JANXUE010000188.1 GCA_025352005.1 Frankiales bacterium | reverse complement strand
CTGGTCGATCGCTTCGCCGCCCTGGTCCGTGACCCGGCCTATCGGGCTTTGTTGGGACATCGGGCTGCGCAGCTGGGCCCTGTCCTGGAAGATGACGGCGAGGCGCAGCTGGAGGTGCTCGTGCTGTCAGCGGTAGATGAGGCGGTCGGCTACACGTTGGTGCTGTCGGTGCAGGCGGATGGCTGTTGGAAGTCCGACGGGGTGCTGCGGCACCCGGACCGATCTGACCGGTGAAGCCGGTCAAGGGCGCCAAGCCGTCCGGTGACGTCGGGGACATCCTGGGCCGGCTGTCCGTCGAAGAGCTGGACAGTGGCGAGCGCGCGCGCCTGCTCGCCGCCTTCACGCGCTCCCTGTCGGGAGTCCTGCGAGGGGCTGGCACAAGGGCCGCTATGTCCGGCAAGGTCCTGGTCGACCTCGTCACGGACGAGATCGCCCCACACCTGCCGGTGCGAGACCTGCTGACCTTGCGGTCCCATCACCACGGCCTGTCCGGCGACGACCTGGCAAAGGCCCTCATCAAGAACGCGGCGAGGGCTACAGCCGGGATCGGTGCGGCAGCGGGGGCGCTCGCGTCGGTCGAGTTCGCTGCCCCACCGGCGCTGTTGGCCGCACCAGTGCAGCTCGTCGCGGAGACCCTCGCGGTCGTCGCGGTCGAACTGAAGCTGGTCGCCGAGCTGCACGTGGTTTACCGGCGGTCACCGCAAGGGTCCACCCCGCAGCGGACCGTGGCCTATCTGACGTCCTGGGCGGCCAAGCGTGGCCTGGACCGGGACGGCGCGGCGCCGTCCCTGTCGTCGGTCCTGAGCAGCGCCGCCCGGCAGCAGCTCAGGCAGCGGATCGTCCGCCGACTGGGGCGCAACCTGACCTCTTTCGCGCCGTTCTTCGCCGGTGCGGTCGCCGGTGCGGAGCTCAACCGTCGTGAGACGGTCTCCCTGGGGGAGTCCTTGCTCAGCGATCTGCGCCAGCACAGATAGGGTCAGGCCTCGGCAGGGGCGGCGTGCCCGAGCTGGCCCCTCGCGACCTTGGGCAACAGCGTCGTGAGGGCCATCGCGATCAGAAAGACGGCCACCTCAAAGAGCAGGCTGCGCTCGAGGGCGTGCAGGAAGTTCGCCTTGCGAGCGTGTGTCCCGGCATCGGCAAAGGCCTTGGCTGCGGGCCCGCGACCGGTCGCGGCGCAACCCTTCGGAATGGCGGAGGGGTCAGGGGCCTGCGAGCGCAGGACGAAGCAGCGCTCGAAGCCCTGCACGGCGGCGGCGGTCCCGCTCGGGGGCGTGCCGGCCGCGCTCAGCGCCCTCGTGAGCGCCGGGCTCTCCTCGCGGGCCGCAGCGGACGCGTGGCTACTGAGGACTCCAAACAGGATCAGTCCGATCAGGGCGACGCCGAGCGCGCCGCCGACCTGCTGGCTGGTGGAAAGCACCCCGGACGCCGACCCCGCCTCGCGACCCCCGATGCCGGCCAGCACCAGGTTGGTGAGCGGGGCGATGAACAAGCCCAGGCCGAGGCCCGCGATCAGCAGGAACGGCGCGATCTGATAGGAGTTCAGGTCGGTACCGGCAGCGTGCAGCACGACGATCACCACGACCATGCCGAGTGCGAGCAGGCCGGTGCCGATCGTGAGAACCCGGGTGCCCAGCCGCTGTGCGAGCCCGTCGGAGCGGGAGGACGCGAAGCCGGACGCCACCGCGAACGGAAACGTCGTGAGGCCGGCATGCAGGGCCGTGAAGCCCAGGCCGACCTGCAGGTAGAGGCTGAAGCTGAAGAAGAAGGCGGGGATGCCGGCGAAGAAGACCATCGACAGGACCAGGCCGGTGCGAAAGGACTTGTTCGCGAACAGCGTCATGAGCATCAGCGGATCGCTGCGGGCCGCGGTCTTCTTCTGCTGCAGCCACACGAAGGCCACCAGGAACGGCACCGAGGCGGCCAGCATGAGGTAGATCCACACCGGCCAGCCCTTCTCCCGGCCCTCGGTCAGCGGGTAGATCAGCAGGAACAGTCCCGCCGTGACGAGCAGGGCCCCGGGCACGTCCAGGCGGGGGGCGTCGGGGGCCTTGCTGTCCGGCAGCTCCACGAACGCCGCGATGAGCGCAATGACCCCGACCGGGATGTTGACCAGGAAGATCATCCGCCAGTCGGTCCCGAACAGGTTGGCACTGATCAGTAGGCCGCCGAGCAGCGGGCCCAGGATGGTCGCGATACCGATCGTGGCGCCGAAGATCCCGAAGGCCCTCCCGCGCTCCTTCGGGGGGATCGTCACCTGGATCACCGCCAACACCTGCGGGAACATCAGGCCGCTGCCGATGCCCTGCAGCACGCGGGCCAGCACGAGGGTCGTGGCATTGGGCGCCAGACCACAGAGAGCGGAGGCAACCGTAAAGGTCGTCATCCCGACCATGAACAGCTTCTTGCGGCCGTAGATGTCGCCGAGCCGGGCGCCGGTGATCAGCAGGCAGGCGAACGCGAGCTGGTATCCGGCCAGCACAAGCTGGATGGCGGCGAACGACGCGCCGATGTCCTTCTGGATCGACGGGATCGCCACGTTGACGATCGACACGTCCAGCAGCTGCACGAACACAGCCGTGAGGACGATCGCCAACACCAGGAAAGGGTGCCGGTCGGCTCGGCTCTGGCCAGCAGGGGGAGCTGTGGCAGCGGTCACCTCGGTGACGTTAGTGGGTGCCTGCGACAAGCGCCGTCCGAGGGAGCTCAGGAAGCGGGCAGCTCGGCAAGGAAGCCACGGACCAGCGCCATCGTGGCCTCCGGGTGCTCGAACTGGGGCACGTGCCCGGAGTCCTCCAGCACGACGGAATGGGCCAGCGGCAGCGCATCGGTGACGTGCCGGGCGAACGACGCCGGCACGAGGCGGTCGCGGTCGCCCCAGATGAACAGCGCGGGCGGCTCGAGGCCCGCGAGGCGGTCCCAGAAGCCGTTGCGTCCGTGGGCTTCCTCGAGGAAGATCTGCCGCGCCACGCTGAAGAAGGACACCCGGTGGGCGCTCGAGCGGAACACCCGCACGCACTCGTCCGCGGCGGCGTCGTACCAGCTGGTGGACAGGCGGTCGGGGTCGCTGAACATGCCCCGGATGGACTCGACGACGAGCCGGTGGTTCAGGCGGACGGGCAGGTGCGCCAGACCAGGACGCATCAGGCGTGCGGCAGGGACCAGCTGGCGCAGCCGCCGGAAGGCCGGCGAGGGCGTCAGCAGGACCAGGCCACGGACCGAGCGGGGATGGGTCAGCCCGGCCTCGAGGGCGACGCGACCGCCGAGGGAGTTGCCCAGCACGACCGCGCGGCGGGCGCCGACCGCGTGCTGGAAGGCCTCTACCCAGGCGGCGTACCAGGCAGGGGTGTATGAGGCCGCGGGGGCTGCGCTCTGGCCGAAGCCGGGCAGGTCGGGGGCGAGGACGCGGTGGTCGCGGGACAGGTCGGACAGGCACGGCAGCAGGGACGCGTTGGTGGCGCCGAGGCCATGCAGCAGCAGGATCGGCGGGGCGTCCGCGGGCCCTGCTTCGAGGTAGGCGGTGCGGATGCCCATGGCGAGCACCTCCTGGGCCCTCGGGAAGGACACAGGCCGTGGCGAGCCGTCCTCGAACAGCCCGTCGAGCTGGAGCGACAGCCCGAGGTCGCCGCGGACCGTGACCTGACCGTCCAGGAAGGCGTGGATACCCGACGCCCGGCCGGCGATCACGTCTGCCAGGACGGAAGGCGTGCCACGGATGATGAGGGTGGGCTCTGGCCCGGCGCCGCGCCGGACCCGGCTGCGGCCCCGGTCGAGTTCGACCGTCCACTGGCTGTGTCCGACGTCGAAGACCACGGTCGCCACCCGGTCGCCCAGGACCGAGCCGGACAGCGTGCGCCGTAGGCGGCTGGCGAGCAGTGCATCCAGGTCGACACCGGGAGCGTGGGCGGCGGAGGTCACAGGCGCAGGTTACCGGCCGTTCACAGAGGTGGGGGGGTTCTCAGCGCTGAGGCGGGCGCGCGCCGGTCCAGTCCTGCAGCTGGGCGGCGACGGACAGCAGGAGGGCCTCGCTGTGCGGCGGACCGACGAGCTGGACGGACAGGGGCAGTCCCTCCACCGTGAAGCCGGCGGGGATCGCGAGCGCAGGTTGCCCCGTCACGTTCCAGGCCGGGGTGTAGGGCACCCCGCGCCCCGCCAGGGGGAGGGTCCGGAGGCCTTTCAGGGCCCCGACGCGTTTCGGCGGCGTGGCCAGCGAGGGGGTCAGGAGCAGGTCGGCGCCCCCCGGCATGACGGCGAGCCGGGACGCGGCCTGCGCACCCAGCCTCAACGCCCGCTGGAGCGGGCGTCCACGCAGGCGCCGACCCAGTCCGGCGACCAGCCGGGTGCGGGGCTCGGTCGCTGCCGGATCGACGAGCTTTGCGAGGTCTTCGGTGACCCCCGCGGCGTAGCGGACCAGGAACGACTCCTGCACCCCCGCGTACGACGGGTCGGCGGGCACCGTCGTGTGCCCGAGTGCTTCCAGGCGTCGTACGACGGATTCGAGCGCACCGCGGACGACCGGGTCCAGGGGCGAGGGCAACGGCATCTTGGTCGACCAGGCGATCCGCAGCGGTCCTGGGTCGGTGAGGGCCAGCACGGTGTCCTGCAGAACGTTGAGCACGGTCACGGTGTCCTCGACCGAGCGGGTCACGCAGCCCGCGACGGACAGCCCGTGCCAGTGCTCGGTGTCGGGGGCGAGGGAGACGAAGCCGCGGGTCGGCTTGAGACCCACGAGCCCGCAACAGGCCGCTGGGATCCGGATCGAACCGCCGCCGTCGGTGGCGTGCGCCGCCGCGACCATGCCCGCGGCGACGGCCGCCGCACTGCCGCCGGAGGAGCCACCGGGGGTGTGGTCGAGGTCCCACGGGTTGCGGGTGTCGCCGAACGTCCTGCTCTCGGTGAAGGGCCACAGCGCGAGCTCGGGCAGGTTGGTCGAGCCGACGAGGACGGCGCCCGCTGCCCGCAGCCGGCGGGCGATCTCGGCGTCGTCGGTCGCGGGCGGCTGTGGGGAGCCGGTCCCTTGGAACTGCGACTGGCCGGCGACCGGGAGGTTGTCCTTGACGGCCATCGGTACCCCCAGCAGCGGCCGCTCGTCGCCCGCGGCCAGCGCGACGTCCGCAGCCTCGGCCTCCGCGCGGGCCGAATCGAACAGCGTCCGGAAGGCACCGATGGCGGGGTCGAGCTCGCGGATCCGGCGCAGGCTCACCTCGAGTAGCTGGACGGCCGTCACGCTGCCCTCCCGGAGGCGGGCGCGTTGGCCGTTGACGCCGGCGAAGGCGAGGTCTGCGTCCGACAGGGTCACGCCCGACAGGCTAGGGGGAGGTCCGGACGGCCGCTGCGAGGGCCTCCGGATGTCGGGTCCCGACCAGCCAGTACGGCGTCTGGTCCTCGGGGTCCCTGACCGCGAGCAGGACCGCCGCGTGGTGCCAGGGCTTCACGACCACCCAGGCGTGCCGCTTCGCGGCCGGCCCGAGGTAGAGCCGTAAGCCCTCGCGGTCGAGGGTCTCGGGGGGGTCGAAGGCGTCCAGGGGGGCCCGCGCGCCCGGGACGTGCAGGACCCCGTACTGCACCAGGACCCGCTGCCGGGACAGGTAAAGCAGCGCGCCGAGGACGACCAGCGGGATCAGCACGTAGGGCAGGACGGCCCGCAGCCCGCCCGCTCCCTGGTGCACCTCGGCGGCGGCTCCTAGCCCGACGCCCAGACCGATCACGGCCCACCACACGGGGACCCGCCAGATCTCCCGGTAGGTCACGGCAGCAGGCGGGACACCAGCGGCAGCCGGCGGGCCGAGCGGAGCCCGGTGCTGACCTCCTTGGCGTAGTCGAGCAGCACGGTCGGCAGGACCGTCTCGAGCGCGATGCCCGCGACGGCGTCCGCCCCGACGACGTAGCGGGCGAGCGGCACCGGGTTGGTCAGCGCCACCCGGATCGTCCGGGCCACCCAGACCGGGTCGGGCAGCTTGTGGGAGCGGGAACCCAGGGACTCCCCGCGCGCGTACGCCGCGGCGTAGCGGGGGTTGGTCGCGGCCGGGAAGCCGCCACTCTGGGCGGCCGACCACACGTCGGTCGCGAACATCCCCGGCTCGACGAGCGACACCTTCACCCCGTCACCGGCCACCTCCATCCGGAGCGCGTCGGTGACGGCCTCCAAGGCGTGCTTGGACGCGCAGTACCAGCCCATCAGAGGCGTCGTCAGGCGCCCGGCGACGGAGGAGACGTTGACGATTCGGCCGTCGCCGCGCTCGCGCATGCCGGGCAACACCAGGCGGGCCAGCCGCATCGGCGCCACGACGTTGGTCTCGAGCTGGGCGCGCACCAGCTCATCGGACAGGTCCTCGACAGCCCCCGACAGCGCGAACCCGGCGTTGTTGACGAGCGCGTGCAGGTCCCCGACGTTCTGGACGGCCGCAGCGCACGAGGCGGGGTCGTCGACGTCGAGCAGTACCGTTCGAACAGTCAGACCCTGCTGTGCGGCCACCTCCACCAGGCGGGCTGCCTTGTCCGCCGTACGCGCCGATCCGATGACGTCCCAGCCCGCAGCGGCCAGCTCCAGGCAGGTCACCAGGCCGATCCCGCTGTTGGCTCCGGTGACGAGGACGCTGTTCGGCATGCGGCCACGGTACGGTCTCGCTCCGTGGAGATACTCGAGGTCGCCGTGACGCGACTGGACCCTGAGGTGCCGCTGCCCGCCTACGCCCGGGTGGGCGACGCGGGCTGCGACCTCGTCACGACGGTCGACGTCGACCTCGCCCCAGGGGAGCGCGTCGTCCTGCCGACCGGGATCGTCGTCGCCCTCCCCCGTGGTTACGCCGGGTTCGTGCACCCCCGCTCCGGCCTGGCGCTGCACCATGGCCTCGGGCTGGTCAACGCGCCCGGGACGATCGACGCGGGCTATCGGGGTGAGATCACGGTGATCGTCATCAACCACGACCCGCGTGAGACGGTGCACCTGCGCCGTCTCGACCGGGTGGCCCAGCTCGTCGTGCAACGCGTCGAGCAGGTCGGGTGGGTCGAGACCGACGAGCTGACGAGCACAGAACGCGGTACCTGTGGGCACGGGTCCACCGGCGGCTTTGGGGTACGCCCCGAGGCGGCCGAAGATCGAGTGAGCAGTCCCGGCGATGGTGTCGGTCGAGCAGGAGGTCAGTAAGTGGCGTTCGGACGCAAGAAGGGCCGACCCGGGGTCGACGAAGTCGGCAAGGTCGCTGAGCCCACGGACGCCGACCCCGACTCCTTCGTAGATGACCTCGACAACGACGACCGTGCCCTGGAGGACGCGGAGCTGCTCGCCGAGATCGCCCGGTCGGAGCGCGAGGAGCGGCTCTCGACGCGGTCCCGCCCGCAGGGTCCGTGGGACGTGGCTGACGCGCCCGAGGTGGAGACACCAAGGCTTGACCTCGGCGCCCTGCAGGTGGTCGTCCTGCCCGAGCTCGACGTGCGGCTGGAGGTCAGCCCGGAGGGGGAGGTCGTCGCGGCCACGCTCGTCCATGGCGAGTCGGCGCTGCAGCTCAACGTCTTTGCCGCCCCCAAGACCGAGGGCATCTGGCAGCAGGTCCGCACCGAGATCCGCGACGCCTTGACGACCGGTGGTGGGCAGGCCGAGGAGGCCGACGGCAGGTTCGGCATTGAGCTGAGGGCGACGGTCCCTACCGACGTACCGGGGCAGGGTGTCGTCCTGGCGCCCGCACGCTTCGTCGGCGTCGACGGTCCCCGCTGGTTCCTGCGCGGCCTGGTCACCGGGCCGGGAGCCACCGACGACCCTGCTGCCGCTGCACTGCTGGACGCCATGCGGCACGTCGTCGTGGTGCGCGGAACCGACCCGATGGCCGTTCGTGACCCGCTGCCCCTGACGCTGCCGGTCGACGCCGTGCAGGCCGTCCAGGACGAGGCGGCGGCCCTGGCTGGGGAGCCCGGGCTGAAGATGCCGGAGCGCGGCCCGGAGATCACCGAGATCCGCTAAGGCTTCGTCACCTCGATCGGGGAGGCTAGATCGACAGGCGCGCGGCCGGTCTACGCTGGGGTGGTGGGTAACGAGCCGGGCCGTATGAAGCGGGCCTTCCAGCGCTTCACCGCCGACGAGCAGGACGTCGACAGCGCCGAGTTGCGCTCGGAGACCTCCTCGATCGGTGCCACCGACGTCAACCTGTGCTCGGTGGGGTCACCGGTCTGCGTCGCCGGCACCCTGCGCGCGGTCGTCCTACGTCCACTGGCCGGTGTCCCGACCTTGGAAGCCGAGCTGTACGACGGCACCGGCACCGTGACCCTCGTCTGGCTGGGCCGTCGCCGGATTCGTGGGATCGATCCGGGGCGCACCCTTGTTGCCCGCGGTCGGCTGACCCGTCGCGAAGGCCAGGCCACCTTGTTCAACCCGGCCTACGAGCTGCGGTCCACCGGTGGCTGACGCGCCCGCGCCCGCCCCGAGGGAGCTCACCACGGCGACCCTGCTCGAGGTCTTCGGCGGCACGAAGGGCCTGATCGACAGCTCGGTCCCGTCGACCGTCTTCGTCGTCGCCAACTTCTTCGCCACCCGCAACCAGGCGATCGGTGCAGCCGTCGTGTCCGGGCTGCTCGTCGTGGTGCTGCGCACGGTGCGGGGGGAGTCGCTCAAGCAGGCGTTCAGCGGATTCTTCGGGCTGGTGCTCGCGGTCCTCATCGTGCGCAGCACGGGCAAGGGAAAGGGCTTCTTCCTCCCGGGGATCCTCATCACGGCCGGCTCCGGGCTGGCCTTCGGGATCTCGCTGCTGGTCCGCCGTCCGGCGGTCGCGCTGGCGCTCGGCGCCATCGACCCCCGCTACGCCGTGTGGCGCGAGTACGAGCCGCTGCGCCGCGCCTGCACTCGGTCCACGGCCGTCTGGTGCGCCTCGTTCTTCATCCGCGCCGGTGTCGCGTCGGCAGTCGCCCTGTCCGTCGGGGACGCCGCCGCCGACAACCTCGTCATCCTGATCGTGATCAACGCCGTGAAGTGGCCGCTGATCATCGGCTCGGCCCTTTACACGGTGGCCCTGGTCAAGGCTGCCGACGTACCCGCGTTGGCACCGGAGCAGCCGGCGTAGTTCGGCCTAGTCGCCCTGCAAGCGGGTGAGGAGAACGTCGAGCTGCTCCTCCACCTCGGTCGTCGCCACGAAGAGCAGCTCGTCGCCGGCCTCCAGGGCGCCGTCGCCGGAGGGGGTGAGGACCCGGCCCTCGCGGATGATCGCGACCAGAGCGCTGTCGACCGGCCAGGTGACCGAGGCGAGGGTCTTGCCGACCAGGTGGGCGTCCGGGGCGAGGGTGAGCTCGACCAGGTTGGCCTGGCCCTGGCGGAAGGTCATGAGGCGTACGAGGTCGCCGACGCTGACCGCCTCCTCGACGACGGCGGCCAGGAGGCGGGGGCTCGACACACTGACGTCGACGCCCCACGACTCGTTGAACAGCCACTCGTTCTTGGGGTGGTTGACGCGGGCGACGACGCGGGCGACCCCGAACTCGGTCTTGGCCAGCAGCGCCAGGACCAGGTTGACCTTGTCGTCGCCGGTGGCCGCGACGACCACGTCGCACTCGTGCAGGCGGGCCTGCACGAGGCTGTCCACCTCGCAGGCGTCCCCGAGCAGCCACTCGGCGGTCGGCACGGTGGCGACCTTCATGGAGCGCTGCTCGCGCTCGATCAGCAGCACGCTGTGGCCGTTGCCCAGCAGCTCGGAGGCGATGGAGCGGCCGACGTTGCCGGCCCCAGCGATGGCGACGCGCATGTCAGTGCCCCTCGGTAGGACCGGCGTGGAAGGCGCCCTCAACCTGCTCGCGGTCGGCCCACACCATCGTCACGTGCACGAGGTCGCCGTCCTGCACGACGGTGTCGCGCCGCGGCAGCACCCCGTCGCCGAAGCGGGTCAGCAGCGCGACCCGCGCGCCCGAGGCCTCCTCCAGAGCGGAGACCCTGTGGCCGATCCAGGCAGGGGAGTAGTCGAGCTCGGCGAGGACCACGTGCCCGCTGGGGTCGCGCCACTCGCTGAGCATTCCCGTCGGGAGCAGCCGACGCATGACCTGGTCGGCGGTCCAGCGAACCGTCGCGACCGTCGGGATGCCGAGCTTGGTGTAGACCTCGGCGCGGCGCGGGTCGTAGATGCGGGCGACGACGTTCTCGATACCGAACGTCTCCCGCGCCACCCGCGCCGCGATGATGTTGGAGTTGTCACCGGAGCTGACCGCGGCGAACGCCTCGGCCCGCTCGATGCCGGCCTCGATGAGTGTGTCCCGGTCGAAGCCGATGCCCGTCACCCGCTGGCCCGAGAACTCCACGGCGAGCCGGCGGAACGCGACGGCGTCCCGGTCGATGACTGCCACGGAGTGGCCGCCTGACTCGAGGACTTTCGCCAAGGCCGACCCGACCCGCCCACAGCCCATGATCACGACGTGCACTGGTGCCCCTCCGGTGGCCTCGACAGGGTGCCTGGACCGGGCCGAACGCTACACGGGCCGCGCGGCCCTAGGCTGCCATGCGTGCTACCCGTCGGCGATCTCCTCGCGTGTCCTGCCCGGAGGCGCGCTCGCCGGGCGCCCCGCGCATGATCCTCACCGTCGGTGCCGTCGCTGCGGGCGGTGCCTGCGTGGCCCGCGACCCTGAGGGGCGAGTCGTGTTCGTCCGGCACGCGCTGCCCGGGGAGACCGTCCGGGTCGTCGTCACGTCGTCGGGCTCGACGTTCCTGCGGGCCGACGCCGTCGAGGTCCTGTCGGCCTCCCCGGACCGGGTGACGCCCGTCTGTCCCTTCGCCGGACCCGGCCGATGCGGCGGGTGCGACTGGCAACACGCGTCGGCGTCCGCGCAGCTGGCGTTCAAGACGTCCCTGGTGCAGGAGCAGCTGTCCCGCGTCGGGGCCTTCTGGTGGGACGGCACCGTCGAGGCCGTCGAGCCCCTTCTTGGCTGGCGTACCAGGGTCCAGTGGGCGGTCTCCCCCTCTGGTGTCCCCGGGCTGCATCGGCACCGCTCCAGGGACCTCGAGCTGGTCTCGTCCTGCGCCATCGCCGCCCCGGGAGTCCGTGTCCCGCTCGGGCGGGACTGGTCGGGCTCCCGGACGGTGGAGGCCTTCTCGGTGGCGGGGCAGACCGTGCTGTCCGTCGACGGCCGGCCCCGGTCGCTGCCGTCCACGGGTCCGGCCGGTGTGGTCGTGGATGGCCGCCCCGTTCGGGCCCCGCACGGGGTGCGCGTGCCAGTCCTGGGCCGGTCGTTCGAGATCTCCGGTGGCCGGTTCTGGCAGGTGCACCCCCAGGCTGCCGTCGTCCTCGCCTCAGCTGTGCTGTCCGGGCTGTCACCGGTGGCCGGAGAGTCGGTGCTGGACCTCTACTCGGGCGTGGGACTGTTCGCGTCCTTGCTCGGTCAGGCCGTCGGGCCGACCGGCTCCGTGGTCGCCGTCGAGGGTGACGCGCGCGCCTGCGCCGATGCTGCCCGCAACACTGCAGACCAGCCGTGGGTGTCGGTGCGTACCTCCCGCGTGGAGGCCGGCTGGGTCGCCGGCCAGCGGCCCGACCTGGTCGTGCTGGACCCCCCACGGGCGGGCGTCGGCCTGGAGCTGTCTGCGACCCTCGCCGGCCGGCGGCCCCGCGCGCTGGCCTACGTCTCGTGCGACCCGGCGACCTTCGCGCGCGACCTCCGGGTGTTCCTCGACGCCAGCTGGGCGGTCGACTCGCTGCGCGCTTTTGACCTCTACCCCCAGACCGAGCACGTCGAGCTGGTGTCCGTCCTCACCCCGCCCTGAGTACGGCTGCGGGTGACGTGTCGAAGGATGAGCCGCTTCGACAGCCAGCGCAAGGATCAGGCGCGCTCGGGGTCAACTGTCTGGGCGGAGCGCAGTTGGTAGGGGACGGAGGTCACCATGACGCCAGGCTTGTAGAGCAGCCGACCTTTGAGTCGTAGAGCGCTCTGGTTGTGCAGTAACTGCTCCCACCAATGACCCACGACGTACTCGGGGATGTAGACAGTGACGACGTCGCGAGGGCTTGCGCGATGGATCCTGTCGACGTAGTCCAGGATTGGTCGGGTGACTTCTCGGTAGGGCGAGTTGACGATGGTGAGAGGTAGCCCGATGCCACGCTCATCCCACTCGGCCACCAATGCCGCCGTATCCTCGTCATCTACCGACACGGTCAACGCGGTGAGATCGTGCGGCCGGGTGGCCTTGGCGTACGCAAGGGCCCGCAATGTCGGCGCGTGGATCTTGGAGACCAACACCACGGCGTGGTTGCGGCTCGGAAGTGGGACACCTGCCGGTCCTGGCGCGAGCTCCGCGCCCACAGCGTCGTAGTGGCCGCGGATGGCGCGCATCAAGAAGAAGATGACGATCATGGCCGCGATGGCCAGATAAGCGCCGGCGAGAAACTTGTACCGGACCACGATGATGAGCACGAGCCCGGTCACGAGGGCGCCAGTGCCATTGATGGCCTGCGAACGCCGGATGATCCGCCGCTTTGCTGCCTCGGTGGTGCGGGAAAGCTCGGCCTTCCAGTGCTTGACCATGCCGATCTGTGAGAGCGTAAAGGACGTGAACACGCCTACGATGTACAGCTGGATGAGCTTTTCGATGTTGGCGTTGAAACCGATGATCAGTGCAACGGACACCGCAGCGAGCAGAACGATCCCGTTGCTGTAGGCAAGTCTGTCGCCGCGGTTGTGCAGCTGCCGGGGGAGGAACCGGTCCCTGGCCAGGATGGACGCCAGAGTCGGAAACCCGTTGAAAGCAGTGTTCGCCGCCAAGATCAAAATCCCGGCGGTGGCTGCCTGGAAGGCGTAAAAGAGCGGGCTGCGACCCCAGATGCTGTCGGCGATCTGACTGATCACAGAGGGGTTGCCGTCGGCGTAGGCCCGCGCGTGAGTGGCGATTGCCAGAGCAGTGATGCCGCCGAACATGCTGATCGCCAGCGCTCCCATGATGACGAGGGTGGTCGCGGCGTTCTGGGACTTCGGCTTCTTGAAGGCAGGCACGCCATTGCTGATGGCCTCGACGCCTGTCAATGCGGTGCAGCCGCTCGCGAAGGCCCGAAGGCACAGGAGCACTGTCAGGAAACCGCCTGAGGTGGCGGTGCGGCGCAGGGCGAGGTGAGCGCTCGCCGCGTCAGGGACGCCCCCCGTCAACGCGCGGTAGACGCCGCTTGCCAGCAGCAGGAAGGTGAGTGCCACGAACGCGTAGGTGGGAAAGGCGAAGGCTGTTCCCGACTCGCGTACTCCCCGCAGGTTCACCACGGCGAGGAGCACGACAAAGCCGACGCTGATCTCCATTGCATAGGGCGCCAACGAGGCGGCAGCCGAAGTGATCGCCACCACTCCTGACACCACGGAAACGGCGACCGTCATGACGTAGTCGACGAGCAACGCGGCAGCCGCGGTGAGCGCGGCCCGGTCGCCGAGATTTTCCTTGCTCACGATGTAGGCGCCGCCGCCGGATGGATACGCGAAGCAGGTCTGTCGGTAGGAGGCGACCACGACAGCAAGAAGGAGTGCGACGGCCACCGCAATGGGTGCAGCCAGACCCAACAGGGAGGCCGCCCCGGCAGTGCCCAGGACCAGAACGATTTGCTCAGTCGCGTAGGCGACCGAAGAAATCGGGTCAGAGCAGAAGACGGGCAACGCGATCTTCTTCGGCAGTAGCGTCTCGCCTAATCGGTTGCTGGCGATAGCCCGACCGATAAAGACGCGCTTGAGCAACTCGGTGGTTCCGGACACGAAACTCCTACTCTCCAGCCGACGCGCAGAGTTGCCAGTCCACAGCCAGAAGGTAAATCAGCCTGACTCGGTCCACGGTTCTCAACGGCTACCGAGGAGTAGCCACCCACGAACGGCGCACAGCACTAACGGCCGGGTTCGAGTTTGCATGAGCTTCGCGAACTCTCCTCGCGGTGACGGCAGACGGATCGTCGGCCGCGGGTAGCCTAACAAGTGGTGGACTCCGACAGCGACAAGCACGGACATGTCCGTCGGCGGGCCGAGCCAAGGTCAGCCATGGCGGACGCTCGCTTGCCCAGGAAGGCCGCTACCCCCTCGCGAACGTCCGGCAGGTCGGCTAGCCGACGGCGAGGCGGACGACTCCCTTGGTCAGCGGCAGGGCCCGGCGCAGGACGCCCCGTACGGGTGCAGGCACGCCGCCGTCATCGAGCAGGGCGAAGCTGGTCACGACAACTCCAGGTGATCCGCGAGGGAAACCGAGTCAAGCCCACGTCGTCTCCGCAATGTGCCGGTTACCCGTCGGTACCGCCAGGGGCTGCGGCGCCCTCCTCGGCGATCCCCGCGAAGGCGTCGCGGAGCTCCCGCTTGAGGATCTTGCCGCTGGGGTTCTTCGGCAGGGCGGCCACGAGCCGCACGTACTTCGGCCGCTTGTAGGTCCGGTCCGGACCCTACGCATCGCAAGCCGACGCCAGCAGCTGGCCAGCCAGCAGGCGCCTGCAGACGGGTCCGCATGAGGCTGCGTCAGGCGGGGAGCACGACCTGCAGGGCGCCGGGTCGGACGGTGACGGTGCAGGGGAGGGTGCCTATCGGGTCGCCGTCGGCGAAGACCCGGAAGGGCCGGTCCGCGGCGAGGGTCACCACCCGGGCGGGGGTCACGGATACCGACGCGAGCTTCACGTGGGTCCCGGTGAAGACCTTCGGCAGCGACCGCAGGAAGGTCAGCCGGGAGGTGGCGGCGGTCGTGACCACGTCGAGGACACCGTCGGTCACCGAGGCGGACGGGGCGAGGCGCATGCCACCGCCGTACATGCCGGTGTTGGCGACGGCGACCGACCAGCCGGACAGGGCCAGCGCGGCCCCGTCGACGGTGCACGAGAAGGCGGCCGGCTTCCAGCGCAAGACGGTGGCAAGCGAGCAGTAGAGGTAGACCAGCTGGCCGAGCGGCAGGCGGGCGGTCAGGACGCGCTCCTGCACGTCGGAGTCGAACCCGATGGAGGCGATCCCGATGAAGGGGACGTCACCGACGTAACCGAGGTCGACGGCCGTGGGGACCCCGGAGCTCAGGACCGCGCAGGCCGCGACCGGGTCGAGCGGGATCCCGACGGCGCGGCAGAAGTCGTTGCCGCGGCCGCCCGGGAGGACACCCAGCACGCCCCCTCCCGCCGCGACGGCGCCCGCGACCCGGCCGACGATCCCGTCACCACCCATCGCGACGACGACCCGGTCGTCGCCGAGGGCGTCGGCGACGAGGGTGTCGGCG
>JANXUE010000147.1 GCA_025352005.1 Frankiales bacterium | reverse complement strand
GGTGAGCGAGCTGCTCGCTCCACTGACGGGCTTCCGCTACCAGCCGGCCGCGGGCCTGGTCCCGCTGCGGGAGTTCTACGGTGCCCTTGCCGACCAGAACTTCTGGTCAACCCAGTACGTCCGGCACCACTCCGTTCCCCTGTACACACCCGAGCCGGACGTGATCCACGAGGTGGTCGGTCATGGCAACACCCTCGCCGACGACCGCTACGCCGCGCTCTACCGCAGCGCCGGTGAGGCGGCCCGGCGGCTCGAGACCGAGCCGGGCCTGCAGTTCCTCAGCAAGGTCTTCTGGTTCACCCTCGAGTTTGGCGTCCTCCAGGAGCATGAGGGCCTGAAGGCGTACGGCGCCGGCATCTTGTCCAGCCCGGGAGAGATCGAGGCCTTTCGCAGTATGGACATCCGTCCGCTCGACCTTCGCGCCATGGGCACCACGGCCTACGACATCACGGTCTATCAGGGCCTGCTCTACGCCGCCGAGTCCTTTGCGCAGGTGGAGGACGTCGTCGGCGTCTTCTGGGACGGCTGCGACGACGACTCGATCGCAGCGCTGCGGGGCGTGCCGGCGTGAGGGATCTCCCGCTCACCGCAGAGGACCTCGCGAGCGCCCTCGAAGCCCTCCCCACCTGGTACGTCGAGGCCGGCAAGCTGACAACCCGGCGCGAGCTGGCGTCCTTCCTCGGTGCTGTCGCTTTCGTCGGTCAGATCGCCGAGATCGCCGAGGGGCTCGACCACCACCCCGACATCGACATCCGGTGGCGCACTGTTGTTCTCGCGGTCAACACCCATGACTCTGGCGGGGCGATCACGGCCCGGGACATCACGCTGGCCCAGCGGGTCGACGCCCTGGCGTAAGGGCCAGGTCAGTCCTCGGCTTTCAAGGGACGGACCGTCACCGGGGAGCCGATTGCTGCCCGGGGTGGTCTCGACCCGTGACGGGCGGGGTCCTAGAGTCGGCGGATCACGTGCAGGAACCCGGTGCGATCCCGGGACGGTCCCGCCACTGTAAGAGCCCGCGCGGTGAGAGTCGCGGGGGCTCGAGTCAGGAACTGCAGCATCTGTCGAGCGGGGCGTGGAAACCCCGGAGGAGGCACAGCCACATGAATAGCGCCAACAGCAGTACCGGTGTCCTTGCCGCGCCCGTCGCCCAGCAGGCCGTCGCAACCCTGGTTGCGATCGGCGCCGTCCTGCTGGCCCTCGTGACGCTCTATGCCGTGTTCCTGGACCAGGGCCAGCTCTTGTCGCCGGTGCTCGGCAAGGTCGCGGCCACTGCCAACTACCTGCATGAGCTCGCCCACGACGGGCGCCACCTGCTCGGCGCCCCCTGCCACTGACGCTCACGTGCTGACGTTCCTCAAGCGGGGCGTCCTCGCCGGGGTCGTCTGCGGCCTGCTCGCCGGGGCCTTCGGCTTCCTGCTGGCCGAGCCGGTCATGGACAGGGCGGTCGACCTCGAGACGGCTCGCCAGGCAGCGGCCGGCGAGCACGTCTCGGAGACCTTCTCCCGCCCTACCCAGCACGTGGGCTTTCTCGTCGCCACCCTTGCCGTCGGAATCGCACTCGGTGTCCTGTTTGGGGTGTTATACGGGCTACTGCACCGGGCCGACCCTGAGCAGGCCCCCTGGCAACGGGCGCTGCACCTCGGTGGCTGCGCGTTCTTCGGCGCCTACCTCGTGCCGTTCCTGCGCTACCCCGCCAACCCGCCCGGCGTCGGCGACCCGGGCACGATCGACGCCCGCGCCAACTCCTACCTCAGCGCCCTCGCAATCGGCCTGGTCGGTGCGGTCCTGCTCGGGCTGGCCCAGCGGGGACTGACGGAGCGGGGCTGGCGTCCGTCGTACCGGCAACTGGGGCTGGTTGCCGTTGCGGTCCTGACCGTCGCGATCACGTTCGCGTTGCCCGACAACATCGACCCGATCCCGGTCGACGCCGGCCTGATCTGGGAGTTTCGGCTGCTGTCGTTTGCCACGTCGGCGCTGCTGTGGGGCGGTCTCTCGGTCGCCTTCGGGCTGCTGGGCGAGCGGGCCGCCCTGCGCGAAGACGCTTGCAACCTCAGCCCCGTCTGAGCGTCAGCGGGGGACGAAGTGGCGGGGATGTACGACGGGGCGCCCCGCCTGCTCCGCGGGTAGGTGCGCCCGGCGGCGGAGCCCGGCGACATCGGTGAGCAGGACGCGACGTCCCTCGAGGTGGACGAGGCCACGCTGGGCGAACCCGCCCAGGACCTGGTTGACGCTCTGCCGGGTGCCGCCGCTCATCTCGGCGAGGCGGGCCTGGGTGATGGCGACGACCGGCGGGGAACCCGGCGTGGCCAGCCGGAGCAGCGCCTTCGCGACCCGTCCCGCGAGGTCGAGGAACACGTGGTCGGCGGCCTGCTCGGTGAGGCGGCGGACCATCGCCCCGAGCTGGCGCATCAGTGGCTCCAGGACGGTCGGCTGGTGGCGCAGCAGCCCGAAGAACTCTGCGCGGGAAAGCGCCAGGACGTCAGTGGGCTCGGTGGCCTCGACCGACGCTGACCGGGGCGCGCCGTCGAG
>JANXUE010000013.1 GCA_025352005.1 Frankiales bacterium | reverse complement strand
ATCGACACCGCGCGGGGCTGGGGTCGACAGGACGAGAGCTGGCGAGCCAAGGAGGAGCTGGCTGCCTACGGCTCCCCCACCGCGTGGTTCGGTCTCGGCGACCGCGACCTCGCCACTCACCTGCGGCGCACCCAGCTGATGTTGGGAGGGCTGTCCCTGACGGAGGTCACAGCGTCGCTGTGCGAGCGGTGGCAGCCGGGTGCGACGCTGCTGCCGATGAGCGACGTGCAGGCCGAGACGCACGTGACGGTCATGCAGGCCGGCACCCGCCGTGCCATGCACTTCCAGGAGTGGTGGATCAAACACCGCGCTGCCCTGCCCGCCGAGGCGATCACCCTCGTGCGCCACGCAGACCTGGTGCCGGCGGCCGGCGTGCTCGAAGCAATCGCTGCCGCGGATGTCGTGTTGCTGCCGCCGTCGAACCCGGTCGTGAGCATCGGCACGATCCTGCAGGTACAGGGTGTCCGCGACGCCCTGAGCTCCAAGCGGGTCATCGGCCTCAGCCCGATCATCGGCGGGGCGCCGGTCCGTGGCATGGCCGACGCGTGCCTGGCGGCGATCGGCGTCGAGACCTCCGCGGAAGCGGTCGGCCGGCACTACGGTCCGGGCCTGCTCGACGGCTGGCTGGTCGACACGTCCGACGCCGGCGCGACCGTCCCCGGCGTCGAGGTGCGCGCCGTACCCTTGCTCATGACAGACCTGGAGGCCACGACGGCGATGGCCCGAGCGGCCCTCGACCTTGCTTGAGGTCCACCCCGTCGAGGGGCTGCCGGACATCCGGCCCGGCGATGACCTCGGGCAGTTGCTGGCTGACGCCTTCGTATACCAGGCAGGCGATGTCGTCGTCGTGACCAGCAAGGTCATCAGCAAGGCCGAGGGACGGCTGGTGCCTGCGGGCACCGACCGCGAGGCCACCCGACTGCGCGCCGTGGTTGACGAGACGGTGCGGGTGGTCGCGCGCCGCGGGAACACGACGATCGTCCAGACGCGGCACGGGCTGGTGATGGCCGCGGCCGGGGTCGACGCCAGCAACGTCCGTGGCGACGAGATCGCCCTGCTGCCACTGGACCCGGACGCGTCCGCGGCCCACCTGCGGGACCGGCTGCGCGCGCTGACCGGCGTCGAGGTGGCCGTCGTCATCAGCGACACGATGGGGCGGGCGTGGCGGGTCGGCCAGACCGACCAGGCGATAGGGGTGGCCGGTCTCGCTCCGGTCCGCGACAGCAGGGGTACGACGGACAGCCATGGTCACGTCCTGGAGGTGACCGAGATCGCGGTGGCCGACGAGCTCGCCGGCGCTGCCGAGCTCGTCAAGGGCAAGGCCGACGGGATCGCCGCCGCAGTGGTCCGCGGCCTGCCGCCGACCGACGACGGACGGGGAGCCGCAGCGCTGGTCCGGCCAGCCCACCAGGACTGGTTCCGGCTCGGGACGGCCGACGCCCACCAACAGACCCTGTCGCTTCGGCGGACGGTCCGTGCCTTCACCGCGGCACCCGTCCCCCGCGACCTGGTTCTGCGGGCCGTCTCGGCTGCCCTCACCGCACCCGCGCCGCACCACACCCGGCCGTGGCGGTTCGTGCTCGTCGAGAAGCGCCGAACAGAGCTGCTGGAGGCGATGGCCGCGCGCTGGGCCGCCGACCTGCGCGCCGACGGGTTGGACGAGGCCGCCGTCACCGCCCGCCTGCGGCGGGGAGACGTGCTCCGGCACGCGCCGTACCTGGTCGTGCCCTGCCTGGTGCGCGACGGGGCGCACGCCTACCCGGACGCTCGCCGGCGGGCCGCCGAGGAGCGGATGTTCGTGGTGGCCGGCGGGGCCGGCGTCGAGAACCTCCTGGTCCAGCTGGCCGCCGAGGGCCTGGGCAGCGCCTGGGTCAGCAGCGCCCTGTTCTGCCCCGACGTGGTGGTGGACGTGCTGGGGCTGGAACCGTCCTGGGAGCCGCTCGGTGTCGTGGCGGTCGGCTATGCCGAGGGTGAGCTGAGCCCACGACCCCCGGTCGAGCCCGAGGACTACGTCCTGCTGCGCTGACTGGTGGGGACCTGGCGAGGTCGCCCATCCCCTACGGGTATCGGACGGTCAGCGGGACATGGCAGTCCCCACCCGGGGAGCCTTGGGGGTGCACCCCGGGTGGGGACGGGCACATCATGCCCGACTCCCGAGCGATCTGAACAGGGACCCTGTCAAACGCGCCGGTGGTCCTGGATGGTCATCCGCGGACCGAACGCCGGCTTGCTGGCGCCGCTCAGCTCGAGCAGCCGGACGACCCGTCCCCGATGAGGCCGCCACGGCTCGAGCAGCTCCACCATCCCGGCGTCGTCCACCGGCCGGCCCAACAGCGCCCAGCCCACGAAGGCCGCCACGTGGTAATCACCGACGCTCAACGCGTCAGCGTCTCCGAGGGCGCGGACGGCGACCTCCGCAGCTGTCCACTCCCCCACCCCGGGCACAGCCCGCAGCCGGGCCAGGGCCTGCGCGGGGATCATCGCCGCCGCCTCCTCCAGCCGGGAGGACACCCTGCTCGCGGCGATCAGCGTCCGAGACCGCTGCGGGTCGACGCCGGCCCGGTGCCAGTCCCAGGAGGGGACGCGTCGCCAGACCGCCGGCACCGGGGGCAGTCGCATCCCCTCCGGCACCGGTCCGGGGGCCCCGTCGCCGTACTTCAGCACGAGCCACCGAAAGGCCGCACGGGCCTGTTTGCCGGTGACCTTCTGCTCCAGGATCGCTGGCGCAAGCGCCTCGAAGACGCGGTTGGTCCGCGGGATCCGCAGTCCCGGGTGGGCGGCGTGCGTCCTGACGAGCAGCGGGTGGCGGGCCTGGAAGTCCTCCGGCGCGTCCCTTGCGCCGAGCAGGTCGGGCAGGCCGTCCAGCACCCATTCGGCGCCGTCTCCCCAGGCGCTGCAGGCGATCTCGCGGGGACCGAGCTGGGTCAGCCGGTAGCTCGCACCGCCCGACGGCGTCACCGTCGTGCGCCACAGGTGGCCGTCCTGGACCTGGTACGTCGGGTCGTAGCGGCCCCGCCTGAGGGAGCCGAGGGTAGCGGCGATGTCCACCGGGAAGGTCGGGCGCCACACGGTCTCCACCCGTCAGAGGCTACGGTCTGGGTGGACGAAGGAGGGCTTGTGGACAAGGTCGTGGGTACGGCGGCGGAAGCGGTCGCCGACATCCCCAACGGGGCGTCGCTCGCCGTCGGGGGCTTCGGGCTGTGCGGGGTCCCGCAGGTCCTCATCGAGGCGTTGCTCGAGGCCGGCGCGACCGACCTCGAGACCGTCTCGAACAACTGCGGTGTCGACGAGTGGGGCCTGGGCTCGCTGCTGCGGGCCCGCCGGATCCGGCGTACGACCGGGTCCTACGTCGGGGAGAACAAGGAGTTCGAGCGGCAGTTCCTGGCCGGTGAGCTCGAGGTCGAGCTCGTCCCGCAGGGGACTCTCGCGGAGCGGCTGCGGGCCGGCGGCGCGGGCATCCCCGCGTTCTTCACCCCCGGTGGCGTCGGCACCCAGGTGGCCCTCGGTGGTCTGCCTCTGCGCTACGCCGCGGACGGCTCGATCGCCGTTGCCTCCGAACCCAAGGAGGTGCGGTCCTTCGAGGGCACCGACTACGTCCTGGAGCGGGCCATCGTCTGCGACTTCGCCCTCGTGCACGCCCGCTACGGCGACCGGCACGGCAATCTGGTCTATGAGAAGTCCGCGCAGAACTTCAACCCGCTGTGCGCCGCCGCCGGCCGGGTCACGATCGCCGAGGTCGAGCAGGTCGTCGAGCCCGGCGACCTCGACCCGGCCCTGGTGCACACACCCGGGATCTTCGTGCAGCGCGTGGTCCAGGTGATGCCTGCCGACCTCGAGAAGCGGATCGAACGAAGGACGGTCAGTGCTTAGCCGCGAGGAGCTCGCTACGCGGGTGGCCTTGGAGCTCCAGGACGGGCAGTACGTCAACCTGGGGATCGGCCTGCCGACCCTGGTACCCAACTACGTACCCGCGGGCGTCCATGTCGTGCTGCAGTCCGAAAACGGCGTCCTGGGCGTCGGTCCGTACCCCACCGAGGACGCCGTCGACCCGGACCTCATCAACGCCGGCAAGGAGACCGTGACGCTGCTCCCGGGCGGGTCCTACTTCGACAGTGCCGCCTCGTTCGGCATGATCCGCGGTGGCCACATCGACGTCGCGATCCTGGGCGCCATGCAGGTGTCGCAGGCCGGCGACCTGGCCAACTGGATGATCCCTGGCAAGATGGTCAAGGGCATGGGCGGCGCAATGGACCTGGTCCACGGCGCCAAGCGCGTCCTCGTCATGATGGAGCACACCGCCCGCGACGGGTCCGCGAAGATCGTCCGTGAGTGCTCTCTGCCCTTCACCGGACGGGCCTGCATCCAGCGCATCATCACCGACCTCGCCGTCCTCGACGTGGAGCCGTCAGGGCTGGTGCTGCGCGAGCTCGCTCCCGGGGTCACCGTCGACGAGGTCCGCGCCGTCACCGAGCCCGACTTCGCGGTCGCCCTCCCCTGACCCCCCTTACGTCCTCGCCTCTACGCTCACCCAAGGGGCTCACTTCTAGGACGCACAGGGAAAGTCAGCCCTCGGCGGCGAGCCGGGCCCCGAAGCCGATCAGTACGGCGCCGGTCAGCCGATCGAGGCGGCGACGGATGACCGGGTGGTTCATCCACCCGGTGACCCGACCGGCGAGCAACAGCAGGACGGCGAAGTACAGGGCCGTCTCCGCGACGAAGATCGCCCCGAACACCAGCGACGTCGTACCGACCGGTTTGCCCGAAGGCACGAAGCCCGGAAGGAACGTCACGAAGAAGACCCCCACCTTCGGGTTGAGCAGGTCGGTCGCCAGGCCCGCGCCAAACCCACGCCCGAGCAACCCGCCCCGCACCGGAGCGTCAACGGACGTGACCCTCCCCCGCGAGCGCAGCGACGCGACCCCCAGCCCTACCAGGTAGATGGCGCCGACGACCCGCAGCGCGACGTACGCGTCGTGGGAGGCGCGCAGCAGCGTCGACAGCCCGAACGCCGCCGCACCGACCCACACCACGAGCCCGCTCAGGACCCCCAGGACAGTCATCAGGGCGGTACGCCGACCCCCGCGCACCAGGTTGCGCACGACGACGAGGGTGTCCGGACCGGGCAGCAGGACGATGAGCATGGCCGCCAGGCTGAACGTGATGAGTGCCGCTGTCACGAAGCGCTTTGCTCGGGCGTCAGGCGCCGCCCCTTGACGACGTAGGCGACGGTCAGCCCGACCAGCCAGGCGGCGTTGAAGGCGGCCGCGGGGGGACGGTCCTTTGCGACCCACCCGGCGGTGATCAAGGCGGCGCCGGTCTGTGCGGTCGCGAAGACCCACAGCTCGCGGCGCTTCCAGAGCCGCTGGAAGCCCGGGACGTAGAGCGTGAACGGCACCGCCAGGACGTAGCCGGTGATCAGTGCCGCGTCAGCAGGGGAAGCCATGGAGCCATCCTGCCCGCAACTGGGCGGACAGGGAAACCGGTCAGGCCAGCGAGGGGAAGTCAGCGGCGACGCGGGCGTGCAGCTCCTTGACCCGCTGCGCCTGGTGCGAGGGCATCACGAGGGTGGCCGACGGGGTGTGGACGACCACCAGCCCCTCGCAGCCCACGAGGGTCACCAGGTGGCTCGGGTCGGAGGAGGCCACAACGCAATCGTGGGAGTCGAGCAGGACAGTCGAGGCGGCGCCGACGGAATTGCTGTCCGCGGTCAACGACAGGGCTGCGCCGTACTGGGGCCAGGACCCGACGTCGAGCCAGCGGGCCGACAGCGGCAGGGCGGCGACGGTGAAGGCGGCCGACGTGGAGGCCGGCTCCATCACGCCGTAGTCGACCGACACCTTGGCGATCTCGTCCCAGGCCGACAGGTCGCCGGCGAGGACCCGGAGCGTGAGAGCGTGCGTCTCCGGAGCGAAAGCCTCGACGGCCCGCAGGAAGGTGGTGGCCTGCCAGACGAACATGCCGGAGTTCCACAGCGACCCGGCCGCGACGAGCTGCTCGGCCCGCACCTGCGCCGGCTTCTCGGCGAAGCGGGCGACGGTGAGCGCGTCGCCGGCGCCGACCAGTGGCGCCCCGAGCTCGAGGTAGCCGAAGCCGGTCGCGGCATGGTCGGGGACCACCCCGAAGGTGACCAGGGTGTCATCGCGCGACTCGGCCACGGCGAAACCCCGCTCGAGGGTGGCAACGAACGCGGCGAGCGGCTCGATGAGGTGATCAGAGGTGAGGACCGCCACGACCGCATCCGGGTCGCTGGCCACGATCGTGGCCATCCCCAGCGTGAGGGCAGGCAGGGTGTCGCGGCCCGAGGGCTCGATGATGACGCGCTCGGGGACGAGCCCAGCGACGCACGAGACCGCACCGCGCAGCTGCTCACCCGTGCCCAGCCAGACCTGGGAGGCGACAGCCTCCGCCCGCTCGAGAGCGAGGTCGAGCAGGGAGCGACCGTCGAACAGCGGCACCAGCTGCTTGGGGAGCGAGGCCGTCGAGTACGGCCACAGTCGGGTGCCGGAGCCGCCGGCCAGGATCAGGGCGTGCCTCACGAGGCGTCCTCCAGGAGGTCGGCGGAGCGGGTGGGCGCCGCGCCCTCCCCGACGGAACGGACCCGCGCGGCGAGCAGGTAGCGGGCGAACAGCCCCGCCCCCAGCGCCGCCCGCAGCGGGACCCACCGCGCTCCGCGGTAGTGCTCGGACAGGTAGGCGTAAAGGGCTCGGTGATGCTCGCGCAGCATCACCGAGGGCGCGCCGGCAGTGGAGTGCCCCCCGACGTGCGTGATGACCGCTGTGGGGACGTAGACGTTGTGCCAGCCGGCCTCGGCCAGGCGCCGGCACAGGTCCATGTCCTCGCAGTACATGAAGTACTTCGGGTCGAAGCCGCCGACCTGCTCCCAGGCCTCGCGCCGAAGGACCATCAGCGAGCCTGACAGCCAGCCGGTGACGCCCTCTTCCGGCGTACCGGCCTCCGCGCGGTAGGAGCGCGTCCACGGGTTGGTGGGCCACCACCAGCCGAAGACGGCATGGCCCAGGCCACGACCGAGGGACGGGAAAGCGCGCGCCGACGGGTAGAGCAGGCCGTCGACCGTGCGGATCGCCGGGCCGAGGCAGCCGGCGCGGGGCCACCGGTCCGCGGCGGCGAGCAGCTCGTCAAGCGCGCCTGGGGTCCAGACAACATCAGGGTTTGCCACCACCACCCAGTCCCCGTCGAAGCCGGACACCGCCAGGTTGGCCGCCTTTCCGTAACCGAGGTTGGCTCCGGTGCGCAGCAGCCGGGCCCCAGGCGGTACGACCGGATCGCCTGCAGGCGAGGCGTTGTCAGCCACGACCACCTCGACGGGCACCGAGCATGCCTGGGTCAGGGAGGACAGGAAGCCAGGGAGTACCTCGGCGGAGTTCCAGGTGACCACCACCACGCGGACAGCCGCGGACATCAGCCCGAGACAGCGCGCGCGTAGCTCGCCAGATGCGCCTCGGCGCTCGCGGCCCAGGTGAACTCCAGGGACCGCTCGTGTCCCGCGACGCCGAGCTGCGCCCGACGGTCCGCGTCACCGACCAGCGCCGTGAGCGCGACCGCGATCGCGTCGGCATCGGGCTCGGTGTAGGCGACGGCGTCCCCGCCGACCTCGGGCAGGGACAGCCGCTGGGTCGTCAGGACAGGAGCGCCGCAAGCCATCGCCTCCAACACCGGCAGGCCGAAGCCCTCGCCGTGGGAGGGGTAGGCGACCACCAGCGCGCCGCCGAGGAAGCCCGGCAGGTCGGTGAAGCGCAGGTAGCCGGGGCGCAGCACCCGCAGGTGCGACGGAACCGCACTGACGGCCTGGTCGATCGTGTCGTCCCAGCCCGACCCGCCGGCCAGCACCAGCGCGGGCGCATCAGCGCGGTCGGCGAAGGCCTTGACCCAGCCACGGATCAGCCCAGGCACGTTCTTGCGCGGCTCGAGGGTGCCGAGGAACGCGATGTAGGGCTGACCGGCGAGTCCGAGGCGAGCCTGGACGCGCTGCTTCTCCACCTCGACGGGCACGTGGAACGTCTGCTGGTCGACGCCGTGGTAGGCGACGTCGATCAGCGTCGCGTCGGCGTCCAGGATCCGGATCAGCTCGTCGCGGGTCGCCTTGGACGGCACCAGGACCCGAGCCGCTCGGCGCATCGCAGTGCGCGTCGCGGAGCGGAAGAACGTGCCCTTCACGGAGGTGTGCAGCTCCGGCTCGGTGAAGAACGTGGCGTCGTGGACCGTGACGACGACGGGCCGCCCGGCCCGCAGCGGCATGGTGTAGTGCGGCGAGTGGACCACGGCCGCTTGGACCTGCTGGGCGACAAGCGGCAGGCCGGTCTGCTCCCAGGCCAGGCGCGCGGGTCGGTGCGCGATCGCGGCCGGTCCTGGGATGACCCGGGCCTCGGGGGCCATGCGGCTGTAGCGTTCGGCGTCGGAGCGCTGACAGGTCAGGACCAGGTCGGCTCCGGCCGCATCCAGCGCCTGGACGAGCCCGTCGACGTAACGTCCTACCCCTCCCCGGTCAGCAGGGACAGCGGTGGCGTCGACGAGGACGCGAGGTCCAGCGTCGGTCACGCGTGTGCTCCTCTTGGTCTTGGG